>CAYPDY010000123.1:131-7978 GCA_964409515.1 uncultured Dehalococcoidia bacterium | reverse complement strand
TCTCCACCAGGCTCCAGGTCCTGCTCTGGGACAACCGGCGGGGGGTGTAGCCCGGGCCCCGTCGGCCTGCGGCACGACGGACACCGTCGGCATATCATTACCTAGCCCTGGTATGCAATAATTGATACAAATTATCCATCTTGCGGGTCAGACACATTCCGGAGAAAGGTCATTTTTTCTGAACAGGTGCAGGTAGACGATGCGGGTACAGATCACTGATACAACACTTCGCGACGCACACCAGTCTCTTATCGCCACGCGGATGCGCACCAGGGACATGCTGCCCATCGCGGAGAAGCTCGATGGGGTGGGCTTCTTCTCGCTGGAGGTGTGGGGTGGCGCCACCTTCGACTCCTGCATCCGCTACCTGAACGAGGACCCCTGGGACCGGTTGAGGGAGCTGCGCGCCAGGGTGAAGCACACCCGCCTCCAGATGCTGCTCCGGGGCCAGAACCTGGTGGGCTACCGGCACTACTCCGACGACGTGGTGCGGGAGTTCATCCGCCTCTCGGTCAAGAACGGCGTGGACGTCTTCCGCATCTTCGATGCCTTGAACGACCTCCGCAACATGGAGCTGGCCATCCAGGTGGCCAAGTCCCACGGTGCGCACGTCCAGGGGACCATCTGCTATACCACCAGCCCGGTGCACAGCGTGGAGGGCTTTGCCGAGATGGCGGTGAAGCTGCAGCAGATGGGCTCCGACTCCATCTGCATAAAGGACATGGCCGGGCTCATCGCGCCCGCCGCGGCCGGCGACCTGGTGAAAGCCATCAAGAAACGGGTTACCGTACCGGTCGACCTTCACTCGCACTGCTCCAGCGGCATGGCCCCTTTGAGCTACCATGCCGCGGCCCTCTCGGGCGTCGATATCCTCGATACCGCCTTCTCGGCATTCGGCTGGGGCAGCTCCCAGCCCACCACCGAGAGCGTGGTGGCCGCCCTGCAGGGGACTCCGTATGACACGGGGCTGGACCTGGGCAAGCTGTATGAGATCGGCGAGTACTTCGCGGCCCTGTTCGCCAAGTACAAGGCGCTGTTCACGGCTGAAGCCACGCGGCCCAACCTGGCGGTGCTTCTGCACCAGATACCGGGCGGGATGATCTCCAGCCTGGTCAGTCAGCTGAAGGAGCAGAACGCCCTGGACAAGATGGAGGAGGTCCTGCAGGAGGTGCCCAGGGTGAGGGCTGACCTTGGCTATCCGCCGCTGGTGACGCCGACCAGCCAGATAGTGGGAATACAGGCCGTCCTGAACGTGCTGGCCGGCCAGCGCTACACGAAGGTGACCCAGGAAGTGAAGAACTACCTTCTGGGTTACTATGGCCGGGCCCCGGGCAAGGTGGATGAGAAGGTGCGGAAGGATGTCATCGGTGCTGAGAAGCCCATTAAGGTCCGCCCGGCCGACCTCCTGCCGCCGGAGCTGGAGAAGGCCCGGAAGGAGGCGGAGAAGCTCGGCATCCTGCGGCGTGACGAGGACCTGGTCACCTATGCCCTCTATCCCCAGGTGGCGGTCAAGTTCCTCCGGGGTGAGGCCAAAGAGGAGGCCCTGTTGAGCGGGACGGAGACGCCTCCCGGCGGCCGTGTCCCCAGCGTGCTGGACGTGCCTTCGGAGTTCCACGTGGAGGTGGATGGGGAGGTCTTTGCGGTCAAGATAACCCCGAAGGCCACCAACGGCCGCGGCGCAGCGGCCGCGGGCCAGCCGGAGGCGCCGCAGAAGGCCCCGTCGGGATCCGTGATCTGCCCCATGCCGGGCATGATCGTCTCCGTGAAGGTCAAAGTGGGCGACAGGGTCCAGCGGGATGACGTGGTGGTCGTGCTGGAAGCCATGAAGATGCAGAGCGAGATACGCTCGCCCCATGGTGGAGTGGTGAAGCAGGTCCTGGTCAGCGAAGGTGACCTCGTCAAGGGCGGCGCGGCCCTCGTCGTGGTGGAACCGAATGGCTGACAAGGTCCTGGTGGCCAACCGCGGCGAGATCGCCATCCGCGTAATGAGGGCCTGCCGGGAGCTCGGCATCAAGTCGGTGGCCGTGTACTCCGCCCCGGACCAGGAGGCACTCTTCGCCAAGTATGCGGACGAAGCCTACCTGCTGGGGGGGCCGACCCTGACTCAGAGCTACCTCAACATACCCCGGATAATGGAGGTGGCCAGGGAGTGCGGCGCCACCGCCATCCACCCCGGCTACGGGTTCCTCTCGGAGAATTCCCGGTTCGCCGCCGCCTGCGAGAAGGAAGGCATCAGGTTCATCGGCCCTTCCAGCCGCGTGATTGAAACCATGGGGGACAAGGTGTCGGCCAGGGCCGAGATGCGCAAGGCCGGCGTCTTTGTGGTGCCGGGCGCCGAGAAAGAGGTCCGCACCTTTGAAGAGGCGAAGTCGGTGGCCCGGGAGATAGGCTATCCCCTGCTCATCAAGCCCTCAGGCGGTGGCGGCGGGATAGGCATGATCGTGGTGCAGAACGAAGGCGACCTGCAGAAGTCCCTGGCTTCTTCGCAGGCCATCGCCTCCAACACCTTCGGCATCGGGGACGTGTACATCGAGAGGTACCTGCCCCGGGCCCGGCACATCGAGGTCCAGATACTCGGCGATTCGCACGGAAACGTGATCCACCTGGGGGAGAGGGAATGCTCCATCCAGCGGAGGCACCAGAAGCTGATCGAGGAGGCCCCTTCACCGGCCCTGACCCCGGAGCTGCGGCGGGAGCTGACCGAGGCGGGGGTACGGGCCGCCAAGTGGGTCAACTACTGCGGAGCGGGGACCATCGAGTTCATCTTCGCCGAGGGGGTGTTCTACTTCCTCGAGGCCAACACCAGGATTCAGGTGGAGCACCCGGTGACCGAAATGGTGACCGGGATCGACATCGTCAAGGAGCAGATACTGGTGGGGTTGGGTGACCCCCTGAGCATCAGGCAGAAGAATGTCCGTGCCAACGGATGGGCCATAGAATGCCGTATCAATGCCGAAGACCCCTTCAACAACTTCGCGCCGTCGCCGGCGAAGCTGCGCGGCTACCGCTCCCCGGGCGGGATCGGCGTCCGCGTGGACAGCGGCGTCCACGCCGGGTATTCGATTCCGCCGCACTACGACTCCATGATCTCGAAGCTCATCGTCTGGGGACGGGACCGGAACGAGGCCATCCTCCGGATGCGGCGGGCGCTGTACGAGTACATCGTGGTCGGGCCGCAGACCAACATCCCCTTTCACAAGGCGGTCATGGAGAACCCCCGTTTCGTCGCCGGCGAGCTGGAGACCCGCTTCATCGAGCTGGAGACCGACCTGCTGGACGACATGAAGAAGATCGCCGAGCGCGAGAGGCCGCTGGTGGACAAGCTGTCGAAGGTGTTCGACGAGAAGCGCAAGGCGGCGGTCGGCGCCGCCCTGGCGGTGGTCACCCAGATGCTCCAGGACCAGGTCGACCGGCAGTAGCGCTCCGGGGCCGCCGTCCTCTTCAATTTGACGCCGTGCACTGGCGGCCAGTATCCTTTCCTTGGTTTTCAAGCGCGCTCAATTATCAAGGAGGTAGACGTAGTGGCATACCAGAACATCATCTTGGATAAGCAGAACCATGTGGTTACCCTGACGTTCAACCGCCCCGAGAAGATGAACACCATCTCGCTGGACATGCGGGAGGAGATCGTGGCCGCCCTGAACGAGATCAACGAGGACGATGACGCCCGCGTGATGATCCTCACCGGGGCGGGAGAGCGGGCCTTCTGCGCCGGCGTTGACGTCAGCGTGATGTCGGCTCGTATCGCCGGCCAGGTGGATGAGAGCAGCCGGAAGAAGATCACCCAGCGGGCCGGCTTCCACATACCGCGGATCAGGGAGATGAGGGTACCGACCATAGCCGCCGTCAACGGCGCGGCCGCCGGCATGGGCCTCTCCTTCCTCACCGCCTGCGACATCAGGATCGGCGCGGACAAGTCCAAGTACAGCTGCGCCTGGATCAACCGTGGGCTGGTGCCCGATGGCGGAGCCACCCACCTCCTGCCCCAGATCGTGGGGATCGAGAAGGCCCTGGAGCTCTTCTACACCGGCGAGGTCATCGACGCGCAGGAGGCCCTCCGCATAGGGCTGGTCAGCCGGCTGGTGCCGCAGGCCGAGCTGATGAAAGTGGTCCGCGACCTGGCGGACCGCATTGCCGCCGGCCCGCCCATCGCCCAGGAGATGGCCAAGTACGGCGTGTACAAGGGTATGCTCTGGGACTTCCGGACGGCGCTGGACTTCGAGAACTACGCCATCAAGGTCTGCGCGGGAACCGAGGATTTCAAGGAAGGCGTCAAGGCCTTCGTCGAGAAGCGCAAGCCCGATTTCAAGGGGCGCTAGACCGGGCGGCCCGTCCATGACGGAAGCCAGGTCTGGTATCCAGGAAGGGTTTTTTGGAGCGGCAGGTGCGGAGCCTGCCGCTCTTGGTTCTTGTGGGCCCCTCGATTCGCCTGTCGCCGCGGCGGCCGCCGTCATGCCCTGTTTCGGCGCCGCCTCGTGTGGATAATGTTTAGCTACATAAACAAATACCTTTGTACGTCAACTGCCTCTGCTGTCGGCCTTCTTGCCCCCTTTGAAGAGACTCCGGAGGCCCTTCTTCCTGGCCCCGTGACCCTCTGCGTTGTTCGACATCGCGTCCTTGTCCTCCACTCTTGAGTCTGATTTCGCTCCCAGGAACCGCTGATACTCCCTTGAGAACAGCTCCTCATATGCTGGCCTTGCGGAGGGCGCGAAGTAGTTCTCGCTCTTGAGTTCCTCCATGATGTCTGCCGCGATCCGCGCATCGGCCAACCTGCCGTCTCGATACAGTCTTTCCATGACCTCATCCAGCCCCGTGATTCCAACGCGGGTACCGTCCGGGAACGTCAGTCTGCGCAGTCCTTTGATTGACGGACCGCAGCAGCCAGCCGCACCGGGCCTTGTGTCTTGAGACATGTCATCACCCCTTCGCCATGTGATCGGGTCAATTCGGTCCGGGCACTCCCCTCTTCATCTTCGAGTAAGCCAATCCTGAGAGGATCAGCACGGCGGACAGGCCAGCCACTCCCGCTATCACCCATAGCCACCAGCGCGGCGCGGACTGCTGGGCGAATCTGGCAGTCATCGTCCTTGGCCCGTTCACGGTCAAGGTGAATGAAGCCTCCGATCCGTACGCATCTCCTTCCCAGCCGGAGAACTCGTAGCCATCAGCGGCCGTAGCAGTGATGGTTACCTGCGTCCCGGGCTCATACCCATTTGAAGACGCGGGGCTGATCTCCACCGAACCGGCGGCCGCGGGGCTGCAGTCGACGCTGACCGTCGGATAGAAGAAGGCCCCGATCACCTTGTTGCCGCTGATCAGAATGGTTCCCGGGTTCTCGGTGCCCGCCAGATCGCCCGCCCAGCGGTTGAAGACGTAACCCGTCTGCGGGGCGGCCGTTATGGTTATGTTCTCGTTGATGAGAAACCCTTCGGAGGTTTGACCCGGTTGGCAGGTCACCGATCCCCCTGTGGACGGGTAGGAGTTCAGGCTGACGGTGAAGCGAAGGTCGGAACGGGTGAAGTTGGCGGTCATGACCCGGCTGTTGTCCTCACGGTCTCCCATGACGAAAGTCGCCGGATTCTCCCTGACGCTGGTCATGCCCGTGGTATCGCCGGCCCAGCTGTCGAATACATACCCCGGAGCAGGGACAGCTGTTAAGGTGACAAGAACATCGGGCGGGTATTTGCTGTCCCCTGCCGAGGCCGGGCTGACCTGGACCGAGCCCCCTGCCGCTGGTTCGCTGACGACCGTCAGCACGTCATAGCAGGACGGTCAAACCGCACTCGTTGTGGCGGGTGCCGCCGCCGTTATGGTGAGCCCTGCCACTGCCAGCATAATAGCCGCGACAGCCAATCGCCGGATGTCCCTGTTTTGCATCATTCTCGTGTCTCCTTTGTAGACTTTTCTTTCGTGACGCCCTCCGGGCGCCCAGGTCCCCTATCATCAGAGCTTGCCAAAGGCGATGATCAGTTGGTCTCCATCTCTCAGAGGCTTCTCGAGCTCATCAGGCGGCAGCTTGCGCTTCCACCCGGGATCGTTGACGAAGAACCACAGGACCGGCAGAAGCTTCCCCTCCTTGTCATAGGCCCATTTCTTCATGGAAGGGTATCTCTTGAGCATGATCTGCAGGCACTCGAGGGGAGTGGCGGCCTTCAGATCGAACTCCTCCGGTTCATCCGTTAGCTGGCTCAGATGGCGGAGCATCGGAGACAGGGTGACCCTCACTATTGGCCTGGTCTTGTTCTTCATCATCGTCTCCGGCGATCCCTCAAGCTTTGCCCGACGGCTGGGCCTTCCCCTCTATATTCATGACGTAGAAGCGTCTCACTGAGCCGACACCCTGTTCCAGGCAGCTGGCGACACGCAGGAGTCTCCGGCTGTCGCCAAGCAGACCGGGCTCCAGGAGCGCGCCAGTGTCGAGGAGATCCTGAACGGACTTCGTGGGGAATGCCATCTTGCTCCATTCGATGCAGCGCTGTCCGCAAGCCTCGAGGGCCTTCGACAGAAGAAGGCAGGCGTAGACCAGGGTCTGTGCTTCACTGTCGCTTTCCAGGCTCCATTGTGCATCCATCTGGACGGCGTCCCCGACATCCCGCGCGGTCATGGCACCGGCCCCTGAAGGACCGGCGGGTACGAACTTGTTGATGATAGTCAGCATGCTGGAGACGGCGCTCTGATACTGCGCCCTTCTGGCATCACCGGCCGGCAAGGTCTGTCGAATGACTCCGCCGAGCCAGACCGAGATCATGTGCGGGGCGCATACCTTGATCAACGCGAGGGTCTTCTGGTCGTCGCCCCTGCCCCAGGCGCCTTTGACCACGTCGATCTCCCTGATGAGGGCCTGGGCTGCGGAGGTCGCTCCGATGAGCCAGGCCATGTGAGCCATGTAATCATAGTTGCGCGTCACGTATCCGGCGATTTTGTACTTCTGACGGAGCAGCTCGGAAATCTCATCCGAGGCATAAAGGAAGAGACGCTTGGTATGGCGTTGCGGCGACTCGTCGAACAATGGTGGACACCAGGATGACATAAGTACCTCCCCCCGAAGTATCTCAGCCCTTGGCGCGCGGCCATGGCTGTTCAAGGCCCTGAATTCGCTAAGGCCCACCTCCCTTTGGGCATGAAACTGAGGCCGTGGCGGTTTCCGCCGGGAAGTACCGCCTCCGGAAGTAGAGTGCCACATTCACCAGGCTGATCAGCACCGGCACCTCGACCAGCGGCCCGATGACCGCCGCGAAGGCTTCGCCCGAGTCGATCCCGAACACAGCGATAGCCACGGCTATGGCCAGCTCGAAGTTGTTGCTGGCGGCCGTGAAGGCGATCGTCGCCGTCTTCGGGTAGCTGGCTCCGATCCTCTTTCCCATGTAGAAGGAAACGAAGAACATGACCAGGAAGTAGATCAACAGCGGGAGGGCAATCCGCAGTACATCAAGAGGCAGCTCCACTATGACATCGCCCTTGAGAGAGAACATGACGATGATGGTGAACAGGAGGGCTATGAGGGTGATGGGGCTGATCTTGGGGATGAAGCTCTTCTCGTACCAGTCCCGCCCTTTGGCCCGCACCAGTGTAAAGCGCGTCAGCATGCCGGCGAAGAAGGGTATCCCCAGGTAGATCAGGACGCTGGTGGCGATCTTGCCTATGGTCACGTCCACCACCGAGCCCTCCTGGCCGAAGTACTTGGGGAGTATGGTCACGAAAACGTAGGCGTAAACCGAGTACAGCAGTATCTGGAAGATGGAGTTGAAGGCCACCAGGCCGGCGGCATACTCGCTGTCGCCCTTGGCCAGCTCGTTCCAGACAATGACCATTGCAATGCATCTCGCCAGCCCTATCATGATCAGGCC
>CAYPDY010000123.1:0-121 GCA_964409515.1 uncultured Dehalococcoidia bacterium | reverse complement strand
AGAGCACCTGGAAGACGCTGTTGAACGCGACGAGCCCCGCCGCGTACTCGGTGTCGCCCTTGGCCAGCTCGTTCCAGACGATGACCATGGCGATGCAGCGGGCCAGGCCGATCATGATCAG
>CAYPDY010000122.1:0-8016 GCA_964409515.1 uncultured Dehalococcoidia bacterium | reverse complement strand
TCCTGCCAAGAAGCAGTCAGCTACGGCCGTCCGGCGAAGTTGCGGAACTGCTGGTTAGAGCCCTGCCCCCCCGCGTGAGGTTTCTGAGAGGCCTCACCGGAGTGTCGCTCCCCATCACCGCAAACACTCGTCGCCGGCCCCCGTGATAATGTTCTGTGACCGCCGATTCGGTCCCTGAGATGTCCAGGAGAGGCCCGGGTGATAGACTCACTACTCACAGCAGGGGGAGCACCAGGCAGAGCACCGCGATCGCCGCACTGCCGGCTCTATGATTCTCGAATGATAACAGGCAGCATCGTCCCTTTGCTCAATCGTTCGAGGGTGAGGAAATGAGAAAGCTCTTAGCCGCCAGCATCGCTGTCATCTCGGTCCTGGCCGGAGCCTTCGCCGCCTTTGGCTTCCACGGCACACCGGCCATGGCCGCGGCCGCCGACTACGGGGCCGGGGCCTACACCGGCTCCAATCCCATCGGGGGCGGCGACGGATACGTGTCCGCCCACGGGTACTCCCAGGCCACGGCGGACTACGTGGTGAACACGTGGGCCCAGTTCAAGTCGGCCTGTGGTTCGGCCACCTCCGGTGATGTCATCTGGGTGCCCAGCGGGGTAACCCTCACCATGGCGTCCGGCGATGACCACCCCACCCTCAAGTCCGGTGTGGTTCTGGCCTCCAACCGGGGGCAGAACGGGGCAGCGGGGGGCAAGCTGAAGAACCCGTACATCGTCGGCGGGTCCGGCAACTACATGAGTCCCATCGTATTTGCTTCGTCCAACTGTGTCATATCCGGGCTGACGTTCGAGGGGCCGGGGTCCTTCGCCAGCACCACTGACTCCCGCACCAACGCCGCCATAAGGATCAATAGTGCCAGGCGCGTCGAGATCGAGAACTGCGAGCTGGCTAATTTCTACCAGGGCGGCATATACATATCCGGCGGGATGCCCACCCCATGGAACTCCGACACCTCGACGGGTAGACACTGGGTGCACCACTGCACCATCCACGGTATGCAGCGGCACGGGTTCGGGTACGGCCTCCAGGTGGAGAGCGGGGCCAGCGCCTTGATCGAAGCCTGCAGTCTGTATGACTGTCGCCATCTGATAGCCGCCTCGCAGACACAGGCTCCCGGCTATGGCAACTGCTACGAAGCCAGGTACAATATCGTTGGGGAAGGCTGGTACAGGTACTACGGGACCGGCCCCCTCCACAACAACCATCAGTTTGACTGTCACGGGTTTGGCGCCAGTACCAGCGGATATGCCGGAGGGTACATATGGATTCACCACAACACGTTCGCGGCCAACAACACCTATGACGACGCGCCCAATGTCTCCATCCGTGGCATCCCGCACTATGAGTGCCGGATCTACCACAACTGGACGAAGAAGACCACCCATTCCGGCCTCTATAGCGAGACGACCACCAATTCTGCCTTCACCCTGCGGGCGTCAGATGGCGGGGCGTGGAACGGCAGCCCCACACTGTCCACCTACAAGATGTATGTCTATGACAACTGGTACGGGGCCGCCGCGCCCCCGTTGACGCCGTATACCAATCATGCCCCGGTCCTGAGTGCTGTCGGCGCCAGGAGCGCCGCTGCCGGCAGCGCCCTTTCGTTCACCATCTCAGCCTACGACTCGGACGGCGACTCCCTGACCTTCTCCGCGTCCAACCTGCCGTCGGGAGCCACGTTCTCCGCCTCCTCACACACCTTCTCCTGGACGCCGGATTCCAGCCAGGCGGGCACGTACTCCGGAGTCCGCTTCCAGGTCAGCGACGGCTCCCTCACGGACTACGAAGAGATCACGATCACGGTCACCGCCGTCGCCACCAATATCGACCCCGACATCAACACCGACGGCGCGATCAACTCCCTGGACATGATCCGCGTGGGCCAGCACTGGGCCGAAACCGGCGCCGGGGGCTGGATCCGCGAAGACATCAACCAAGACGGCTCGGTCAGCGTCCTCGACGCTGCCCTCGTCGGCCAGCACTGGACAGGATGATAGGAGGTACATACCCCATGAAACACCACCTCGTTCACCGGATCCTGCGTTCCCCGCTGTCAGCGGCACTTCTGGCCGTCTCCCTGGCGGCCCTGACTTTCGCCCCGGCGTCAAGCGCGGCCACCGGCACCGGCGTGACCGTTTCCGCGCCTTCTCAGGCGGCCCCGGGGTCCCAGTTCAGCGCCACCGTGGTAGTGGCCCCTGCCACCGCCATCGCGGGCATGCAGTTCGACCTGACCTTCGACCCCTCCCTGGTCTCCGCTACCAGCGTCCAGGAGGGCAACCTGTTCAGCCAGGCCGGCGCGGCCACCTTCTTCCATCCCGGCACCATCGACAACAATGCCGGCACCATTTCCGGGGTCTTCGGCGCCATCACGTCCCCGGGACAAACGGTGTCGGCCCAGGGCACCTTCGCCACCATCGCCTTCACCGCCAAGTCCGCCAGCGGAGACTGCCCTCTTGGCCTGAGCAGTGTCATCGTGGGCGACGCCAGCGGCACGTCCGTGGCTGTGACGGTAACCAGCGCCTCGGTGACCATCGCCAACCACCCGCCCGTGCTCGCTCCCATAGGCAACAAGGTGGGCGCCGAGGGGTCCGCCATGTCATTTACTGTCTCCGCCACCGACGCCGACGGCGACTCCCTGACCTTCTCCGCGTCCGGCCTGCCCAGCGGCGCCGCCTTCGACCCGGCTGCCAGGACCTTCTCCTGGACGCCGACCTACGTTCAGAGCGGCTCCTACACCATCCGCTTCCAGGCGACCGATGGCCACTCCTCGGACTACGAGGACGTCACCATCACCGTCGGCAATATGCTCCGCAGGGATGTCAATGATGACGGCTCCATCAACGTCCTGGACATGATCCGGGTCGGACAGCACTGGGGCCAGACCGGCCCCGCCGGCTGGATTCGCGAAGACATCAACGAGGACGGCTCAGTCAATGTCCTCGACGCCACCCTGATAGGACAGGGTTGGACCGGATGATTGGAGGTTTGAAATGAGACACCATCGGAAGATAGACCTGCTCAGGCGATCACTGGCCCTCGCGGTACTGCCGGCCGCCGTCGTTACCATGCTGGCCCTGCCAGCCGCCGGCCTGGCCATGCTGGCCTTCCCGGCCACCGCCTCGGCCGACGAGGCTACCCAGATCACCATCTCCGCCCCGTCCCGGCCCGTCGCCTCGGGCGACCAGGTCAACGTGAACATCCTGGTCGCTCCCAGCACCGCCATCGCCGGCGTCCAGCTTGATCTGCACTTCAATCCCGAGCTGTTCGCCGTAGACTCCGTTGCCCAGGGCAATCTGTTCACCCAGGACGGCGCCTCCGCCTTCTTCAACACCGGCAGAATCGACAACCAGGAGGGCGTCATCACCGGGGCCTTTGGCGCCATCACTTCGCCCGGCCAGGCCGTCTCCCGGGAAGGCACCTTCGCCACCATCACCCTGACGGCCATCGCCGACTCCCAGGCCTGCCCGGTCGTCCTCTCCGGCATAGTGGTGGGGAACCTCGAGGGCGACCCGGTACCCGCCGTGGTGACCAATAACGGCTCGATGGGTACCAACGCCTCTACCGCGACCTTCAGCTGGTGGGTCCTCAGCATCATCATCGCCGCCGCCGCGATGCTGATCGCCGCCACCGCCGCCGGCCTGCTCTACCGCAGACATCTTCTGCTGAAAGTGCCGGAAAGGTATTGACAACCCGTGATTCGTGTGGTCTAATGCGCGGCAAAAGGAGCACCGGGTAGGAATTCGAGAGGCGGAGGTTTGGTAATGCAGCTCCATTGCAGGTATGGCATCTGGCAGATTGATAGTTGAGGCCCTGCCTGCAGGCAGGGCCATATATTGTCGGAATCAGCTCTTGCGGGAGTTGGTTGGAAATGAGTCTCCGTAAGTGGGACTCCTGACCAGGCGGTTAATACCGTCGGTGATTAAGACCTAAGATACGCCGGGGCACTCGAAAAGAGTGCCCCGGATCTTTCCCGGCCAGCTGACTGGCCGGGCCGGACGCCATCGCCTTTACAGCAGACTGCTTTCGCAGTAATATTCAACGTGTGACAAGCCGCAGGTCGGCGCGGCCAGTCAGCTGGCCGGGGCGCCGTCCCGCCAGAAGAGCATGGGCCATCGAGCAGCGTCGGCGTCCCACGAGGGGGGTACCATCCGGCCGTGCCGGCCGGGGGCCGCGGCGCTGAGATCTAAGTAGTGTCCGGCAAGGAGGACCATCCGCGTGCTGAACGGAAAGAGACGTGTAGTGGTTACAGGGATGGGAGGCATCACCCCCGTCGGCCTCTCGATGCCGGAGTCGTGGCAGTCGCTTCTGGAAGGCCGGTCCGGCGTCGACTACATTGCCTCGTTCGACGCCTCGCCTTTCGCCGTCAAGTTCGCGGCCGAAGTGAAGGGCTTCGACATCGCCCAGTATATCTCCCGCCGGGAAGCCCACCGCATGGACCGCTTCACCCAGTTCGCCGTGGTGGCCAGCATGGAGGCGCTCAACATGAGCGGGATGCAGACGCCCAACGGGACCGCCGAGAGGGCCGGCGTGGTCATCGGCAACAGCGTCTGCGGGCTGCGCGCCGTCTGCAGCCAGCTGGACGTGCTGGAGAAGGAGGGGGCAAGGAAGATCAGCCCCATCCTGGCGCCGACCATGACCAGCGATGCCGCCGGCGTCCAGATCGCCTTAATGTTCGGACTCAAGGGCCCCAATTTCTCTGTCTCGTCCGCCTGCTCCAGCGGCAGCGATGCCATCGGACAGGGCTTTCTCCTGATAAGGCATGACGAGGCGGACATGGTGCTGGCCGGCGGCACCGAGGCCCCCCTGGGCCCCATCGGCATCGCCGCCTTCTGCGCCGCCCGGGCCCTGTCGACCCGGAACGACAACCCCCAGAAGGCCTCCCGCCCGTTCGATGCCGGCCGCGACGGCTTCGTCATGGGAGAGGGCGCCAGCATGATGGTCCTGGAGAGCCTGGAGCATGCGCTGGCCCGCGGGGCCACCATCCTCGCCGAGCTGGTAGCCTACAAGGCCACCAACGACGCTTTCCACCTCACCCAGCCGTCGCCGGAAGGCGAAGGCGCCATCAGGGCCATGAGAGGCGCCCTCGACATGGCCGGCATGGAGCCGGAGGACATCGACTACATGAATGCCCACGGGACCTCGACCCTGCTCAACGACCGGGTGGAGACCATGGCCATCAAGGCCGTCTTCGGGTCCCACGCCTACCGCATGCCCGTCTCGGCCACCAAGTCCATGACCGGCCATCTACTGGGAGCCACCGCGGCCTTCGAAGCGGCGGTCTGCGTCCTGGCCATCGACCGCGGGATGGTCCCGCCCACCATCAACCTGGACCAGCCCGACCCGGACTGCGACCTGGACTACGTGCCGCACCAGGCCCGCAAGGTCGAGGTGGATGCGGCCATGTCCAACTCGCTCGCCTTCGGCGGCCACAACTCCATGCTGGTCTTCCGGCGCTACCAGTAGCGCCCGGAATCTACTGGGACCGCCCCATTTCGCCCCGGAACTCCTTCCGCTGGATCCAGCGCGGCGGCTCGTCCGGGCTCACCAGAAGCACGTCCACAGGACCGCCCACGTTCTTGGGCCTGGCCTGGAAACGCATGGTGTCGATGGTGGTCCTGACCGCATATATGGCGAAATCCACGGCATCCTGCACGGTCATGGCGTCCCAGATGATCGGCGGCTTGGGCTGCGTCTGCGTCGGCTGCACCAGCGAGGCGATGATATCCGCCTGGCCGCCCCACGTCGCCCCGTAGACCACGTTCTCCGAGTCGGGGGCCACGTTCTGCCTCTGGATCTTGTCCTTCCCCACGTGACAGAAGAAGACGTACGGTATGCTCTTCTTTCCGGTCCTCTTGAAGCCCGCCACGTGGAAGGCCGAGTCGGCCTGGGGAAAATCCTTCCTCAGGAAGTCGATGAGCTTGCGCGGGACCGTGGTGACATCGTCATCGTCGTCCAGCACCTCTTCCGCGAACCTCTTGATGTGGCTCTCGGTGGTCAGCTTCCCCAGCAGGGCTTCACCGAAGGAGTTGATGCCCACTCTCTGCTTGCCCAGAAGGAAGGTCTTGTAGACGAAATCAGAGCTGACCGTCTCGATCTTGGGCATCGGCTTTCCGTCCGGGGCCTTGCCCTCTATGGTAATGGACTGCCGGCTGTCCGAGGCCATGACTATCGCGGTCGGAACGTAGACCGTAATCACAAATGACATCCGTCACCTCCCGGTGGCGCGTGTGCGCGCGCCTTCTGCGATACACATTCTACCCCGATACACCGCCGCCGGCCACCCGGCGCCGCCATTGATGGCGCGCCATCAGTGGCGGAAGAACAGCCGGCCCAGCAGCGTGCTGCGGGCCGAGATGGCCCCCTCGGGGCAGGATTCCTGGCAGCAGAAGCAGCGGATGCAGCGGTCGTAGTTGTGGGCGGGGGGCTTCTTCTCCGCGCCCTTGCGCCAGTCCACCGCCTTGGGATCGACCGGGCACATCCGGATGCAGGACCCGCAGGCGGTGCACTTCGCCCGGTCGATGTCCGGCCTTTCGCACGTCCGGTTCTTGATGAAGGTCTTGAACCGGTTCCGGCTGAGATGCTCCTGGGGGGTGCGGATGGCGTCGAAGTCACGGCAGAGGAAGGACTCCAGGCTGTCTCCGGCCAGCTCTATGTCATCGCTGCGGTAGCGGCCCAGCCCGGCCTTCTCCCCCAGGTGTGACGTCGGCACGACCTCCGGGTCCACGTTGATGATCCGGCACGCCGTGGCGTCCAGTGCGACCGGGTCGGTGGAGAACACCAGGACGCCCAGCTTCCGGAGCACTCCGCTCCTGGGCCCGTTCCCCTCCATGGCCATGATCCCGTCCATGACGCAGAAGCGAGGCCGGGCCAGCGTGTTCAGGTCCACCAGCATGGCGGCGAAGTCGTACGGGTCCGCCAGCGTCACGTGGTACTGGCTCTTAAGCAGCCCGGGCACGCAGCCGAACTGGTTCTTCACGGCGCCGGTGAGGCGGGTCAGCGGATGGGTCTTCAGCTTGGGCAGATTGACCAGGCCGTCGGCATCGAGCACGCCGTTGGCGATCACGAAGCTCTTGATCAGCAGCGCCTCCCGATGGCTGACGGTCCTCCCGCTGTCGAAATCCGCCAGCTCCATCCCCGCCTCATCCGCTGCCTGCTTCAAGCCGCATCTCTTCATGTGGATCTCAGCCGGGCCGAAGCTGGGAGAATCGCCGTAGGCCACCCGCGCCCCGGACTCCAGGAGGAGCCGGCCCACGGCCCGGAAGACGGAGGGGTGGGTCGAGACGCCCTTGTCGGGGCTCGTGCCGTAGAGCACATTGGGCTTCAGGACGATCCTCTCGCCGGGCTTCACCAGGCCGGCGGGACCACCGATCAGGTCCAGGCCTTTGGCCACCGCCCGGTACACGGCGTCGGGGTCATAGGTTTCGCACCGTACCAGGGCCACCTTCGATCGATTCATCTGCACCCTCCGGCCGCGTCCCGCGCGGACTCATCGGCCCTCGACCATTGTATCACCCGGACACCGCAGGAGGCCCATGGAAGACCGCGGGGCCCCGGCCACCGGTTTTGCACCGCGCCCTGCGTCTGCTAAAATGCTGACAGCACGACTCAGCTGCAGTCATATTAAGGGGGGAAGATGATCAGAGTGTCAGTACTGTACCCGAACGAGAAGGGCAAACGGTTCGACCTGGACTACTATGTCCACAAGCACATGGGCCTGGTGCACAAGAGGCTGGACTCCGCCGGGCTGGTGAAGTCCGAGGTGGACAAGGCGGCCGATCCCAACGCCCCGTTCATCTGCATCGGGCACCTCTACTTCAAGTCGATGGAGGACTTCCAGACGGGGTTCTTCGCCCATGCCGCCGATTTCGCCGCGGACGTGGCCAACTGCACCGACATCACCCCGCAGGTGCAGATCAGCGAGATTGTCTAGCGGGTCGCGCCGGCCGCGCCCTGGGCATCCACTTTCTTCACGCCCAGGGTCAGGTCCTGGCCCTCAATGCGGACCTT
>CAYPDY010000121.1:0-8200 GCA_964409515.1 uncultured Dehalococcoidia bacterium | reverse complement strand
CTCCTGGGAGGCGTCCATCGATGTCCGCGGCCTGGCGGCGGAGATGGGCCTGCCGCTGTTCCTGTCCATGAGAGGGGCGGCCGTGGCCCTCAGGAAGCTGGCGGACTACGGCGCGGCGTATCCCGGGAGGCTGGAGGCGGTGGCAGGGGTGCGGTGGGACGGAGGGAATGGTTGATGGCTGGCCGGCAGAGCAGGCGGGGCTAGGAGGGGCATCCGTCCTCGTAACGTTTGATCAGCTCGCCCATCTCGTCTTCGAGCAGGATCAGGTTGTTCTCGGTGTCGGCCATGTCTTCTTCTGTGGCGTGGCCGGGCTGCACGCGTATCCTGATGAGCTCGAGCCTCATCTGTGTGCGGACCCGGTCCAGCTCCGCGATCTTGCGCTTCAAGTCCAGGCACGTTCTGGGAGACAGCTTCTCAACCATGTGCGTTCCTCCTCAGCCCCGGGACGTGACGGCGGCGTCCTCTGGTTCGTCAACCCATCCGGTTTGTTATAGCATGCGGCTGTCTCAGAAGTGTCTCCGAAAAGGGTGGCGGCATCACAAGACAGTATCTGACCGGCCCCATCAGGCCCTCATCGGTCCGGACCTCATCCGGCCAGGCGGCGGCGCACCCGCAGCCCGATGGCAGCCAGCAGGCCGAGCGCCGCCAGTCCTCCCGCCGCGGCCGCCAGGTACACCCAGAGGTGCACCCGGGCGGCGGCATCCCGTACCTCGAACCCGTCGGGAATGGAGGCAGTGCCCCCGGGTGTGATCACGCTGATCGTCCTCTTTCCGGTGGCTGCGTCGCTGCCGATGGCGATACTGGCCGCTATCTCGCTCTCGCTGACCACGCTGAGCCCGCTGATGGTGATCCCGCTGCCGAAGTCCACGGCTGTGGCGCCGCCCAGGTTGGCGCCGCTGATGGCCACCGTCAGGTCGTCGCCGGGCCGCCCGTTGTCGGCCTGGACGTCGGTAATGAGCGGCGCCGGCGTGTCGGCGGTGGTCCCGCCGGAATCCGCGGTGGTTGGCGGGGGCGTGACCGGGGTGGGGGCAGGTTCAGGTTCCGGCGAAGCAGACACGGTGTAGTGCAGTATGGTGCCGGAGGCCCCCACGGCGAAGACATCGGCGGCGGCACTGCCCCAGAGGCCGCGGAGGTCCTCCGTCAAGGCGCCGGCCATCGATGTCCAGCCGGTGCCATCGTAGTGCAGGATGGCGGCGGCCTGGGTTTCCACGTCAAAACCGGCGGCGAAGACGTCGGAGCCCGAGCTGCCCCACACGGCGTTAAGGTTGATCCCCGTGCCGTTCTCCTGGGGGGTCCAGGTGGTGCCGTCGTAGTGGAGGATCATGCCGCCCATGCCCACCGCGAAGACGTCGGAGGCAGAGGTGCCCCACACTCCGTTGAGCCTGCTGACGGGGCCGATGTCCACCGGGCTCCACTGCCTGCCGTCGTAGTGAAGGATGATGCCGACGCTGTCGTCCAGGATGGCGCCTCCCACCGCGAAGACGTCGGATGCCGAGCTGCCCCAGACGGCGAGGAGCCGTTTGTCGACAAGGCCGTCTGTGGCGTTGCTGGGAAAGGAGAGACTCCAGGAGGTGCCATTCCAGTGGGAGACGTACCCGCCGGCGTCGTCGCCGCCCACGGCATAGACATCCGAGGCGGAGGTGCCCCAGACGCCATTGGTGCTGGCGCTGTCGCCGTAGGTCACCGGGTCTGTCATCCAGCCGCTCGCGTTGTAGCGGTAGACGGCCGCGTACGGGCCCGACTCTTCACTGAAGGCGCTGCCCGCGACGAAGATGTCGGCGGCCGAGGCGCCCCACACGGCGGAGACCGATGAGGGGTAGCCCTCCAGGGCGGGGGCCGCCAGGGGACCCGGGTCGCGCAGGCTCCAGGCCTGCCCGTCGTAGTGTATCAGGGCCCCGCAGGAGGCGATGGCAAAGACGTCGGATGCGGAGCTGCCCCAGATACCGGCCAGGCTGGAGCAGTCCCCTTCCAGGCCGGATGGGGAATCCTGGGTCTGCCAGCTGGCGGCATCGGCGGCCAGGGAAGCTGACGCGGGCGCCAGGAGCACGGCCGCCAGCAGGAGGGCCGTCCAGACTGCTCTCAGGAAGCGGTGTCTTCTTTTCATAACTCCCCCTGTAGATTAGGATATGAAGGTGGCTGAGGGAAGTCAAACACTGCCTCTCTGTCGCTAAGCCTGTGGTATAATACTGCCCCGCTGATGAAGTGCATAGACACGGCCATCGCCGTCATCTTCTGCGGAACCGGGATATACCATTTCACTCAACCCAACCGGGCGTGGCGGTCCGGCGCCATCGAGGTGGCGTGTGCGTTGGCCCTCCTGGTCGCCGCCTACATGCTGGACCGGACCCTGGCCATTCTGATCCACGTGGTTGTGGCCCTGGGTATCGGGGCACTGGGCATCCGCCACCTGGTTCTTGGTGGAGGGTGGAGGTCGGGCACCATGGAGCTGCTGATGGCCGTGGTGATCCTGGCGGTCGCGGCAGTCGCATTCCGGCACAAGCCGGCGAACCGGTGAGCCGGAGGGGAGGCAAGCTATGTTTTGTTCGAAGTGCGGCACGGAGTCTCAATCCGGGGACAAGTCGTGCCGGGGTTGCGGCGCGCCCCTGGTATCTGAGGAGGGCCAGCCGGATTCCGCTCCGGAGGGCAAGGGGCCCAAAGCCGGAGCGCCGGCGGCGCGGGGGGCGGGTTTGAAGGCGGCCCTTGCCCCCCTGCTCGTGGTGGTCCTGATCTTTGGCGCTATAGGCGTGGCGGTGGCGCAGGGGTGGCTCGATCTGCCGTTCATCAGTGACAGCGACTCCGGCAGCTCGCTGAGGGTCATTCCCGGCCAGACTATCAGCGCCAATATCGATGACAGCGGGTACACCAACTTCAACGCCCAGACCGTGATGGCGGACGGCGGAAGCCCCCTCCGCAACTACGAATGGTCCCTGGATCTGGCCTCCAACCCGCCTTCGGGGATCACCATCTCACCCCTGACGGGAGTGGTCACCCGGGCCGGCACCTCTAGTGTGGGGCTTTCCGTGGGCACCACGTCATTCAGGGTCAAGGTTTCGGATGGGAACGTTACCAGGACCGGGACGGTCACCCTCCAGGTGACGGGGTCCACCCCCGGGATGGAGGCGGTGCTGCAGCAGCTGCCGGTGGATTTCCAGCTGAAGGACGGGGAGGCCAACAAGGCCTACGGCGCTTCCCTGTTCGTGATGGGGGGCACGCCCCCGTACTCGTGGCGGCTGGACGCTTCATATGCGGGGAGCGCTGACCTGACCATGGCCGGCCTGACCGTGGACGGCATCAGCGGCATGGTGCGGGGCACCATAGCCAACAGCGCCGCCGGCAAGACGATCAAGTTCAGGGTGCTGGTCACCGACAACGCCGGAGACACGGCCGTCTACAGCCCCGTGTACACCATCAGGGTGAGCTGAGGGGCGGACACGGCTGCCCGCCCCGGCCGGCGCCCGGCATCGCCGGACATCAGAACGGGAACGTATCCATGCCGGCCTCCGCGGTGACCTCCACGTAGCGTCCGTCCTGCTGCACCTCGATGGTGTCGGGGTCCACTCCCTCGGTGTTTGACTTCAGGTCGTCCTCGATCCCGTCGACCGCATCGTCGGCGGCGTCTTCATCCTCGAACCGGAACACCACCGCTATCGCGAGGCTGTCGGCGTCCCTTTTGGACACCGAAGCGGCGCTGGCCTCGAGACCGTCGAGGCCGAAATCACCAAAGGGTTCCTCTCCCTCTTCTCCATACATGACAATCAGGCCGCCGGGCAGCCTGCCCACGGTTTCGGTGATGTCCTCGTCTTCGTAGACCGACGCCCTCTTGCCCTTCATGGCATCGACGCAGTCCTCAATGTCACCGTCCGTCTGGAGGATGACCCATTCCTCGCTCACCAGGGCCACGCCGATCGCACCCTGCTGCCACACCTCCACATCCAGGTACTCGTCTTCGTCAAAGGCCCCCTCGTCGAACACGTCGCTGATATCGTCAAGGTCGAACCTGCCCTCAAACACCATGGTTTCGTCGCCGGCCATGGCCAACGCGTCCATGTCATCCAGCGGCATGCCCAGCATCCGAAACGCCTCATCCCACTCGGCGGCCAGCCCCTGGTAGAGGGGGGCGAGGTCGTTGTCGGTGTGCATGGCCCTGATATCGAAATAGGCGAACACATCGGAGCCCCGGGGCATCTTCTTCATCATGGCGGCCACATCCTCATTCACTTTGCTGCCGCCATCGTCGCTGCCGCACCCGACCGCGGCTGCCACCACGGAAAGCAGCGTGAGCAGGACCAGAACGCGCATCAGAAAGATGTGACGGTGTTGTCGCATCAGGCCTCGCCTCTCCTGGCCACCAGCGTGGTCATCTCCGATGTTATGACAGTCTCGTTCCTCTGGTTGCGCATGACCGTCATGAACCGCGCAATGCCGCGGTCCGTCCTGCTTGACTCCCGTTTGTAGACGCACTGGCACGTGGCCTCGAGGCGGTCGCCGGGCCGTACCGCGGTGGTGAATTGCGTCCTCCATTCCAGGCCGCCGATGTAGGCAATCCGGGGGCCCGCATTCTGGACCAGCGCACTGGCCAGGGAGATGGTGTACGATGCCGGGGCGATCAGGCTCCCGTGAGGGGAAGCCTGGGCCGCTTCGCGATCAGTGTGTATGGGCAGGGGATCCCAGCGCCTGGCGAAGGCCACCATCTCCTCCTCCGGCACCATGTACTCGTTTGTGGTCCAGGGCTGATTTAAGGGGATGTCGTCGAAGTACCACATGTCCAACTTAGCACGGACCTCCTTGCTCCGCCGGTTTCGCCGGGGCATGCCTGCGGGCAGAACAGGCATCCGGTCTGGGCCAGCTCAACCGGGACGGGATCAGGATAGGCGGGCATGGAGCCGCTGTCAATCTGAGGAGGTGCGACCCTGCGCCGGCGAGGCGGGCAGAAAAGAAGAAGGGCGGGCATGGGATGCCCACCCTTCCAGATCTGCGCTGCCTGAGATCAGCTGAAGATCTCCTCGTCCATTGCCATGTCCGCGGTGGCCTTTATGTACTGCCCGTCCTGGGTTACCTTCAAATTGGTGACCTCGCTCTCGGCGTTCTCCTCTAAGTCAGCCTTGATCTCATCCATTACGTCGCCGGCGGACGCGGCATCCTTGAATCGCAGCATAGCGGTCATCTGGAGCTCGTCCGCGTCCTTCTTGGACATGGAGACGGCCGTGGCCTCCAGCCCGGCGTAGCCCTCCTCGGTGATGAAACCCTCCGAGCCCCCGGACCACACGACCACCAGGCCGTCGCCCGGCAGCTTGGCCATGTCATCACTGACATCCTCACCTTCGTAGAGCGAGTCCGCCTTTCCCTTGATAGCGTCGACGCAGTCCTCCGCGTCGGTGCCCGACGCCATGATGATGCAGCCGCTGTCAACCAGCACCAGCGAGAAGCCGAGCGCCTCCCATATCTCAACGCCTTCGTAGTCGTCCTTCTCAAACCCCGAGTCCTCCAGGGCCTCCCTGACCTCTGCCAGGTCGAAGCTGCCCTCCATGACGTACATGTCGCCAGCGAAGGCGACGAAATCCACATCGTCCATCTTCACGCCGAGCATTGCGCCCATGTCGCCCGAGTCCCCGGAGAAGCTGTCGGACAGGGCCTCCAGGTCATCGTCGGTGCGCATGGCCTTCACGTCCACGAACATGAAGGTCTCAGTCGACTTGGGCAGCTTCTTCATGATGGCGATGGCATCCTTGTCGCCTCCTCCGCCGCCGTCGCCGCCGCATCCCACCACGGCCAGGATAAGGGAGATCAGCACCAGCAGGCCCATGGCTCGCATCAGAAACCTTGCACCGTGTCCTCTCATTTACCCTCCTTCGAAGTCGTTCCCCCCGTCTGTGCCGTTCCCGCGGTCAGCTTGAGTAGAATAGTGCGGCCGGACAGACTCTGTCAATCCCCCCGGCGAAGGCCTCAGCTACTCAATGAACTGGAACCGGCCCTGGTGAAAGACCTTCAGGCAGGCATCCACCACTGCGGGGTCATACAGGGTGCCGCTGTTCCGTGTGACCTCCTGGAGGGCTCTCTCCAAACCGAGGGCGGGGCGGTAGGGGCGGTAGGAATACATGGCCTCAATCACATCCGACACCGCCAGGATGCGCGCCTCCAGCAGGATCTCCTTGCCATGAAGCCGCGAAGGGTATCCGGACCCGTTCATCCTCTCGTGGTGCTGCAGCACCACCAGGGCGATCCGGTCAAAGGACTCGATGTTCTTCAGGACGTCGTAGGCCACCTGGGGATGGGTCCTGATGACGGCCAGCTCCAGCTGCGTGAGCTGGCCGGGTTTGGTCAGGATGTCGGTAGGCAGGGATATCTTGCCCAGATCGTGCAGAAGCCCGGCGGTGCGAATGACGTGGATCGTCTCGTTCGGAAGGTCCATTTCCCGTGCCATGGCACAGGCCAGCTGGGTCACCCGCCGCTGGTGGCCGGCGGTGTAGACATCCTTGGTCTCGACGGTGGAGGCTATGGCCTGGATGGCGCTCTCCACCGTTCTCTCCAGCGTCCCCAGGCTGCGCTGGAGCTCCTCTTCAGCCTTCTTGCGGTCGGTGACATCCCGCAGCGATATCAGCCCGGCCAGTCTCCCCCGGTATTCGGTCCTGATGCCAATGGCGCTGAGCCACACGGTGGTCCCATCCCTGCTCATGGCCCTCAGCTCGACGACCCGGTGCAGGTCCTTTTCAAACATGTCCTCAGACATCATGCGGGCGACGCGGGCCCTGTCTTGCGTGGGAATGCGGTCCAGCGGGTCTATCCCCACCATGTCCCCGGGTGAGTCATAACCGAACATCCGGGCGGCGGCCTGGTTGGCCAGGACTACCCGCCCGGTGCTGCCATCGATGACCTCCATACCCTCCTGGGTGCTCTCGAACAGGCGGCGGTACTCTTCCTCCGTCTGCCTCAGAGCCGCCGTTCTCGTCTGCCCTGTGTTCTCCACCGCCTGCCACGCGCCCTGGTGCTTTATGAGAGCCAGACGGTGGTGGCTCATCACGTCCAGGGATTCCCGTACACCGCAGATCCCCAGGGGATAGCTGCAGATGGTCATCGCGTCGTTGCCGACGATGAGACCATCCACTACCCCTTCGTAGCGGCTGAAGTCATTCCAGGCCCGCTTCTGCAGCCAGCCGAGGTTGCCCGAAGCTCTGAACCCGCTGTAGCCCCCGCCTGCCATGGCCGTGATCCTGCGGCCGGCGGCCTCAAGGGCCTGGTCCTGGCTGAAGAGGCCATCCTGGAGGTGCCAGTCCGCCCAGGGCAATATCTCCATCTGGTGTGTCCGGACATAGCGGTCGAAGTGAGGCACTGCCTCCATCATGGCCTGGTGGGCCTCCGGCGCCTGCAGGGGCTCAGAGGTGATCCAGACGCAGAGCTCGTTGCTGTCCAGTCCCGCGGCAAAATAGGGCACCAGGATGTCCAGCAGGTCCTGCCTCGTTTCGTAGAACTGACAGAGATGGGCGCCCCGGGGAAGGGCGCCGACGTTTCGGATTCCGGTGTTCCTCAGTCTCGCAGCCATCCTGTTGACTCCAGGCTGCATTTCCCGGCTGCGTGCGGACTACTGAGGCTCATATATCATGGGGATTATACTCCTCTGTCAAGTGCCGCGGCTGCTGCACCTGATGAGGCCGTCACTTCTTCTTTCGAAGCTGGTCTTCTGCGACATTCAGAAGGACCTTGTCGCCGATCCTGTCTATCTGGTCCAGGGTGACGGCATACCGCTTGGTCAATCCCGCCTTCACCTCGACATAGTGAACAACGCCCTGCTTCACGTCAAACTCGAGGTCCACAACCTTGCCCACCTTGTTGGCACTGGCGTCCAGGACTTCCTTGCCGAACAGCTCACCTGTATCCATGAAGGCCTCCTTTATCTATCCCAGACTGGAGCTACGGGTCTACCACTGTGAAACTGGCTTGGACTACGCCCCCTCCCCCCGCGGGTGGCGGTGACGTTGTCGTATTCTCACTGGACGTGATTGCCTCCGTGCGTTGACAGTCCCCGGCGGCAACATCGACAACCGTCACGGCAGCCTCTTGACGGTCCACGCCGGTGGCGGATGGCACTCCGGCCGCACTGGCCGGCGGCCCCGGAGCATGGGTCCATACCCCCCAGATGCTCACCCCGATGCAGCACAGGCAAGCCAATATGCCGAGGACATACCATCTCATGCTCCGTCCCCCT
>CAYPDY010000120.1:0-8441 GCA_964409515.1 uncultured Dehalococcoidia bacterium | reverse complement strand
GCTGGCTGCGGGAGGCCTGGTTGGACGCCGGCTGATCCGCAGTGCAGCAGGCTAGGCGGCGGGCGCGCAGGGCCAGCCCCTCTTGACATTTTGCCGTCTTTGATATATTGTATATACAATATATATTCTCCAGTGGAGGTCCGTGATGTCGACGCAGATGATTGTTCGAATAGACCCGGCTCTCAGGCAGAAGGTCAGCAGTCTGGCGAAGGCTGAGGGCAAGAGTGTCAGCGAGGTCGTCAGGGATCTGCTCGAGGAGTACGTCAAAGAGCGGGACATCGGCTCGTACATCGATGACCTCTGGGAGCGCACCGGGGATAAGCTGAAGTCGCGACGGGTTGGACCCGAGGACATCAGGCAGGCCATCCGTGAATCGAGAGCCCAGAAGTGACCAGGGTGGTACTGGACACCAATGTCTTCGTTTCCTCCTTCTTTGGGGGGCATCCCCGCGCCATAGTAGACCTCTGGAAGAACGGCGAGATCACCCTGTGCCTCTCGAGGCCAATCATCGATGAGTATGTCAGGGTGCTGCGCCGGCTGGGCCTGCAAGACGAGCGGGAGCTGGAGGAACTGCTGGCCCTCTTTGCCCGCGGTTTCCACGTGGTGTTCACGGCCAGGACGCCGAGCTTGGAAGTGGTCCCCGAAGACCCGGACGACAACAAGTTCGTTGAATGCGCCGTCGCGCTCAAGGCCAAGTGCGTGGTTTCAGGCGACCGGAGACTCGCCGCTGTGCGTGACTATATGGGCATCGGCATCGTCAGCCCCAGGGACTTCCTCCAGAGATACGGGCCGCGAAGGCCCTGAAATCGCGTCCGCTGCCTCTGCCTCTCGCCGGGCGGCGGGGGTATGCCGCGCCGTGACCGAGCCAGGCAGCCTCATAATCATGAGGACGGCATGCCGCGCCGCGCGTGCCATGCCAGCTCAAGCGGCCGGCCCGCCTCGCGTCATTGCCAGCCGGCCGGTGCGGGCGATCTCCTTGATGCCGAAGTTGCCCAGGAGCCGCAGGAGTGAGCCCAGCTTGTCCTCGTCCCCGGTCACTTCCACAATCAGGGAGTCGGCGGCGACGTCCACGATATTGGCCCGGAAGATGTCGACGATCTGGATGATCTCGTTGCGGGTGGCGGGAGTGGTCCTCACTTTGACCAGCGCCAGCTCACGATCGACGACGCTCTCTTCGGTGATGTCAAAGAGCTTGATGACATCGATGACCTTGTCCAGCTGTTTCCTGGCCTGCTCCACCGTGGAAGGGTCGCCTCCCACGACGATGGTCATCCGGGAGATACCCTCTTTCTCTGTGTGACCGACCGCGATGCTGTCGATGTTGAAGCCACGCCGGCGCAGCATGCTGGCCACGCGATTGAGCACGCCGGGCCGGTCGTTGACCAGGGCCACTAGAATGTGTTTGTCAGAGGCCATAGGTATCACCCTCTTGTTCGAAGATTCCGCGTTACTCCGACACCCGGTTGGTGCCGGGGATCACCGCCTTCCGCCGGGGACATTCGATCTGCTCGCAGAAAGCCGCTCCAGGGGGCACTATGGGGTAAACGTTCTCCTCGGGCTCAACCATGAAGTCGATGAGGAACGGACCGGGGTGCTCCATGGCCTGCTGGATGGCCGGAATGACCTCAATCCTCTTCGTCACCCTCAACCCGGGAATGCCGTAGGCCTCGGCGATCTTGACGAAGTCCGGGCCGGACAGGGGCGTGGCCACGTACCGCTTGCCGAAGAACAGCTCCTGCCACTGCCGGACCATGCCCAGGTACCCGTTGTTGAGCACGGCGATCTTGATGGCGGTCCTCTCCTGGGCCGCAGTGCCCAGCTCCTGTATCGTCATCTGCAGGCTGCCGTCGCCGGCCATGCACCAGACCGTCTCGTCCGGGCAGGCGATCTTGGTTCCGATTGCCGCGGGCAGCTCGAAGCCCATGGTTCCCAGACCCCCTGACGAAATTAGCCTGTTCGGCTTCTTGAAGCAGTAGTGCTGTGCCGCCCACATCTGGTGCTGTCCCACGCCGGTGACCACCATGGCGTTGCCATCGGTCGCCTCGCAGATGCTGTGAATGACAAACTGCGGCAGGAGCTCCTCGCCGCCCCGAATGGCCAGGGACGGGTGCTCATGCCGCCAGTGGTCTATCTGGCTGATCCAGTCCACGCGGGACTGGCTCGCCACCTCCGTATTCATCTCCCGCAGTATGGCCCGGGCGTCTCCCACGATCGGGACGTCCACCTTGATGTTCTTGCCGATCTCCGCGGGGTCGATGTCGATGTGAACAATCCGCGCCTTGGCCGCGAAGGAGTTGGCCTTCATGGTGGCCCGGTCGTCGAACCGCATGCCTATGGCCACGACCAGGTCCGCCTCGTCCACGGCCATGTTGGCGAAGGCCATGCCGTGCATCCCGAGCATGCCCAGGCTGAGCATGTGGTTCCCGGGGAAGGAGCTGATCCCCAGCAGGGTGGTGACCACCGGGATCTGCGCCTTCTCGGCCAGCTCCCTCAGCTCGTCGTAAGCCCGGGAGATGATGACCCCCCTGCCCGCGATGATCAGGGGGCGCTGGGCCTGGTTTATCAGGCGGGCCGCCTTCTTGATCTGGGCCGGGTGTCCCTTGAGCACCGGCTTGTAGCCCGGCAGGTCGACCTTGGCCGGGTACTGGAACTCGGCCTGCTCCACAAAGACGTCGCGGGGTATGTCGATGAGGACCGGACCGGGCCGGCCGCTGGTGGCCAGGTGGAAGGCCTCCTTGAAAACGTGGGCTATCTCGTCGGCCCGGAGCACGATGTAGTTGTGCTTGGTGATGGGCAGCGTGATGCCCGTGATGTCAATCTCCTGGAAAGCGTCCTTGCCGATGTAGGGCCGGGCCACCTGTCCGGTGATGGCGACGACCGGCGAGGAGTCGAGGTGGGCGGTGGCAATGCCGGTGACCAGGTTGGTGGCGCCGGGGCCGGAGGTGGCCACGCAGACTCCGGGCCTGCCCGTGGCCCGGGCGTAGGCATCAGCGGAGTGCGCGGCTCCCTGCTCGTGGCGGACCAGTACGTGCCGGATCTGCGGGTACTGGGGCAGCGTATCGTAGAAGGGCAGCACGGTCCCCCCGGGGAAGCCGAATATGACTTCGACTCCCTCCCGCATGAGGCTCTCGAAGACGATCTGGGCACCAGTCAAGGCCATGCTTCCTCCGATCAAGATACAAAGACTGCCCCTGTGCTTGCTGAGCTCACCTTTTCGGAATATCGCCTCAGATAACCGGTGGTTACCCTGGGCTTGAAGGGAGGCAGGTCCGCCAGCCGAGCCTTGATCTCAGCTTTCGATAGCTCTACATCCAGCTTACACTTCGGTATGTCTATGGATATTATATCACCGTCCCGAACGGCCGCGATAGGCCCGCGGGCGGCGGCCTCCGGTGAAACGTGGCCGATGGCCGATCCGCGGGTGGCCCCGGAGAAGCGCCCGTCGGTGATTAGCGCCACCTTGCTGTCCATCCCCATCCCGCTCAGCATCGAGGTCGGCGTGAGCATCTCCGGCATGCCCGGGCCGCCCCGCGGCCCCTCGTAGCGCACCACCACCACCTCGCCCGCCTTGACGGCCCCCTTCATGATGGCCCTGGTGGCCTCGCTCTCCGAGTTAAACACCCGGGCCGGGCCGCGGTGCACCATCATCTCCGGCGCCACGGCGGCGCTCTTGACCACCCCGCCCTCGGGGGCCAGATTGCCGAAAAGGACCGACAGCCCGCCCCGCGGCGAGTAGGGGGCCGAGGAGTGGCGAATGACGTCTGGATTGCGGTTCCTGGCCGCCGCCAGCTCCTGTGCCAGCGACAGTCCGGAAACCCTCTTCACTTTCAGATTGAGATGCTTCTTGACCTCCTTCATCACGGCCGGTATGCCGCCGGCCCGGTCCAGGTCCTCAATGCGGTGCTCCCCGGACGGGCTGATCTTGCACAGGTGAGGGGTCCGGCGGCTGATCTCATTTACCGTGGTCAGGGAGAACTCCACGCCGACCTCGTGGGCGATGGCCATGAGATGGAGGATGGAGTTGGTGCTGCCGCCCAGCGCCGTGTCCACCACGAAGGCATTGTGGATGGACGTCTCGTTGATGATGTCCCTGGGGCAGAGGTTCTCCTGCAGGAGGCGAAGCACGGCCTGCCCCGCCTCCAGGGCCAGGTGTGTCCGCCGCGTGTCCACGGCCGGAATGGTGCCGTTGCCGGGCAGGGCCATGCCCAGGGCCTCGGTCAGACAGTTCATGGTGTTGGCGGTGAACATGCCGGCACAGCTGCCGCAGCCGGGGCAGGCGGCCTTCTCCAGCTCCGTGAGCTCGGCCCCTGTCATCTTCTTCTGGGCGGCCTTGCCCACGGCCATGAAGACCGTGTTGAGGTCCACGGCCTGACCCGCCAGGCGGCCGGCCAGCATGGGCCCGCCGCTGACGAATACGGCCGGCAGGTTGAGCCGCAATGCGGCCATCAGCATGCCCGGGATGACCTTGTCGCAGTTGGGAATGAACACCAGGGCGTCGAAGGCATGTGCCTGGGCCACGATCTCGACCGAATCGGCGATCAGCTCGCGGCTGGGCAGGCTGAACCGCATGCCCGGATGGTTCATGGCGATCCCGTCGCACACGGCGATGGTGTTGACCTCGAAGGGCGTTCCCCCGGCCTGGCGCACCCCGCTCTTCACCGCTTCGGCGATGCCGCGAAGGTGCATGTGGCCCGGGACCACCTCGCTGAAGCTGTTGACCACTCCGATGAAAGGCTGTCCCAGCTCCTTGTCACCGCATCCCAGCGCGCGCAAAAGCGAACGGTGGGGCGCCCGCTCTATGCCCTTCTTGACCACTTCGCTCTTCATCTCATGCACCTCTCTGAGTCATCCTGCGTTATGTACGATGCGTAATATCATAGCGAAACGCCGGTGCTTTGGAAAGTTTGGGGTGCTGACAGCCGTCCATGGCTGTGCTAGACTCGGGGCCGGCCAGGCCCGCACCGCGGCCCGCGTCCGGGGTTCGTGGGACATGGGCGGAGCCCTGTCGGACTTCGCCCGGCGGGACATATTCTTGAAGGAGGCGCGCATGTTCGACAAGGGCAAGATCGAGGTTGCCGTACCCGGGACCCACTTCGCTCCCGGAGACACCATCGCGGGCAAGGTCACCCTGACCATCAAGAAACCGGTGGCGGCCAAGGAGGTCAGCGTCTCGCTGATCGGAGAACGGACCACCACGCACGGCGGAGGCCTGGCCGGCGGAGACAGAAGGCAGGAGAAGGAACGCGTGTATGACTTCAAGGTCAGCCTGGACGGAGAAAAGGAGTACAGCCAGGGAGGAGAGTATCCCTTCGAGATCAAGATACCGGCGGACATCCTCAACGTCGGCGGTCCCCAGCTCGAAGGCGCGGTAGGTCAGGCGGTCAAGATCGCCCAGGTCGTTGCCGGCGGAGGCAGCTCCACCAAATGGCATCTTCAGGCGAAGCTGGACATCCCGCGGGGCATAGACGTCAAGAAGGACGTCGATATCACCATCGGCTAGTTTGCGTCCGGGTCCCCCCGTGCCCTAGAATCTGGGCAGACATGTTGCTGGCAGGGCTAGTCTGGGCGGGCTAGCCCTTGCCGCGTTTGGGAATAAGTCGGTGAATCTGTCGTTTTTCACGAAGCTGGCCATCGAAGCACAGGAGTCCGGCCCACTTATCCGGGAGATGCGCCAGGCGACTGGTGAACGGGCGGCGGCGGCCCACCCGGCGGCCCGGCCCTACCTGGTGGCCGCGCTGCACCGCGAGCTGGGCCTGCCGACACTGGTGGTGGTGCCGTCTTCGCCGGAAGCCCGGGCCTTCCACGAGCAGCTGCTGATCTGGTGTGACAGTCAGCACAGGGTCCTGCTGCTCCCCGGAGACAGCCTTTCCTCCCCGGAGAGCGGGCAGCAGCGGCTGAAGGTGCTGGCCAGCCTGGCCGGCATCAGCGATCCGGGCCAGCGCGATGGGGGAACCCCCATCGTGGTAGCCTCCGCGGCCGCGGCGGCGGCGCGGACCGTGGCCCTGAGCGAGTTCGCTGCCAGCCGCCACGAGGTGAAGCAGGGTGCCCAGATCAACCTGATGGAGATGCTGGCCAGGTGGAGCAAAATGGGGTACCGCCGCGAGCACCTGGTGGAGGTGCCCGGCACCATGAGCCACCGCGGCGGCATCCTCGACGTCTTCCCTCCCAACAGCGAGCTGCCGGTAAGGATTGAGCTGCTGGGCAACCGGGCCGAGAGCATTCGGTTCTTCGATCCGCGGACGCAGCGGTCCTTGAGAACGGTCCCCTCCGTGGAGATAGTCGCCGCGGCCGAGAACGCCTGGCCCGCCACCGGCACGCTCATGACGTACCTGCCCAATGCCTCCCTGGTGGTCCAGGCCGATGTCGAAGGCATTGAGGCGGCCCTGGATGGGGTGGGGCCGGCAGCCGACGGTGTCCCGGATCCGGACGGAGGGAGTGACTCGGACCGTCCTGGCGAGCCATGCCTGCGCTACTCCGAATTCGCCGCCCAGGTCCGCCGCGCCAGGCACCTTCTGACCTTGAGCCGGTGGTCCGCCGCCGGCACTGAGAGCGACACCGCCATGTTCACCTCTCTGGCCAGCTATGGCGGTCAGCTGAAGCCCTTCGTCTCCGAGACCAGGAAGCTGGCTGCGGAGGGATACCGTGTTCTGATCGTCTCGCAGCAGGCCTCACGGATCAGCGAAGCACTGGAGGAGGAAGATATCCTGGCCTCCCCGCTCCAGAACATCGAGCACCTGCCGCCCCGTGGTTCCGTGACCCTCGTCCACGGATCGCTGCCCGAAGGGTGGTCCCTGGCCCGCGAGCTGGCCGTATTCACCGACGGGGAGGTTTTCGGCTTCTTCAAGCAGCCTTCGCCGGCCAGGAGACCGGCGCCCCCTGGCCGGAGCATCATGCTGGACCTCTCCCCCGGTGACTACGCTGTCCACCTCGATCACGGGATCGCCCGCTTTCACGGCATGAAGAAGGTCCGGGTAGGCGACGTGGAGCGGGAGTACATGACGCTGGAGTACGCCGCCGGGGACATGCTCTATGTGCCCACCGATCAGGCGGACCGCGTCAGCCGGTACGTCGGATCGAGCGGCGATCCCCCGGCGCTGAGCCGCCTGGGGACGCAGGAGTGGTCCCGGGCCAAGCAGAAGGTCAGGGAGTCCGCCCGGGACATGGCGGAGGATCTGCTGAAGCTGTACGCCACCCGCGAGGTCCTCCCCGGCTTTGCCTTCTCACCGGACACCGTCTGGCAGCAGGAGCTGGAGGCCTCCTTCCCCTACACCGAGACCCCGGACCAGGTGGAGGCGGTGAGACAGGTGAAGGAGGACATGGAGAAGCCCAAACCCATGGACCGGCTGGTCTGCGGCGATGTGGGCTATGGCAAGACGGAGATTGCGCTGCGGGCCGCGTTCAAGGCCGTCATGGACCAGAAGCAGGTCGCCGTGCTGGTGCCTACCACGGTCCTGGCCCAGCAGCACTTCAATACCTTCCGCCAGAGACTGGCCAGGTACCCTGTCAACCTGGAGATGCTCAGCCGGTTCCGTTCCGAGAAGGAGATGGAGGCCACCGTGGAAGGCCTCCGGAACGGCACCGTCGATATCGTCATCGGTACCCATCGGCTGCTGCAGAAGGACGTGTCGTTCAAGGACCTGGGCCTCCTGGTGGTCGACGAGGAACAGCGGTTCGGCGTGGCGCACAAGGAGCGCCTCAAGCATCTGAGGAGGGAGGTGGACGTGCTGACCCTGACGGCCACGCCCATACCCCGCACCCTCCACATGTCCCTGGTCGGGGTGCGGGACATGAGCACCCTGGAGACCCCGCCGGAGGAGCGTCTGCCCATCAGGACCTATGTCTCCGACTACAACGAGACCCTGGTCCGCGACGCCATCCTGCGCGAGCTGGGACGCCAGGGGCAGGTGTTCTTCGTCCACAACCGGGTACAGACCATCGGGCGGGTGGCCCGCCGGCTGAAAGAGATCGTGCCCGAGGCCGAGATAGCCTATGGCCACGGCCAGATGAAGGAGGAGCGCCTGGAGGGCGTCATGCTGGACTTCTACCAGGGTAAGACCGATGTCCTGGTCTGCACCACCATCATCGAATCCGGGCTGGACATACCCAACGCCAACACCATCATCGTCAGCGAATCTGACAAGCTGGGGCTGGCCCAGATGTACCAGCTGCGCGGACGGATCGGCCGCAGCAGCACCCGGGCCTATGCCTACTTCCTCTACAGCAAGGGCAAGCGTTTGACCCCGGCGGCCGAGAAGAGGCTGCAGACCATCTTCGAGGCCAGCGACCTGGGGGCGGGCTTCCGCATAGCGATGAAGGACCTCGAGATCCGCGGGGCCGGCAACCTGCTCGGCGCGGAGCAGAGCGGGCACATTGCCGCGGTGGGCTTCGACCTGTACTGCCAGATGCTCTCAGAGTCCATCAAGCAGATGAGGGCGCTGCAG
>CAYPDY010000119.1:0-8525 GCA_964409515.1 uncultured Dehalococcoidia bacterium | reverse complement strand
AAGGGTGACAAAATCACTGAACCATTAGGGTGACAGATTGACAGAACCACGACACAACTTGCTCGCCGCGGAGTTGAGAGACGCCGCTTGTCCCGGGGCCCTTGACGTGATATATTGTGGGTGCGATCGTCCTGGGTGGTGCCGGATGCCTGGCGGAGGTCGCGTTCGCAGTTCTGGAGAGGGGGGGATGACATGTCAAGCAGGAAGCTCTGTCTCATGGTCGTGGCGTGCAGCGTCGTCTTGTCTCTGCTGTGGTCGGTCCTCGGGTCTCAGGCCGTGAAGGGCGAGTGCTGTCAAACGCGGGGTTTCGGAGGTACCCTGGAGCTAAAGTGGGACGACGGGGTACCCCTGGACCGGGTGAGCTACGGCTGCGGTGAGTGCCTGGTCTACCAGGGCGTCCAGTTCACTCTGCCGGCTGGCCTTTCGCACGCTATACTGAGAGGAACCAGACTCTATGCGGGGACAGGTGAGGCCACCCTGTTTGTCTCGGTCACGGACGGCAGCTTCAACTACCTGCTGGATCCGCTCCCTTTCCAGGTCAACGGGAGCGTCTGGTACGACGTTCCGCTGCCGGAGGTGGAGGTGCCGAAGACGTTCTACGTCTGGATCAAGGTGCCGATGGGGAGCGCGTTCAGCCAGCCGCCGGCGGCGCCGTTCTATGACGGGATTGCGACAGGCCATTCGGTCTTCACCGACAGGCCCGGGGTGTCTCGCTATGAACCGACCGGGGATCTGATGATCCGCGCCGTGATCGTACCGGAGGTCCATGTGGGGCCTGGGCAGGACTACGGCACCATACAGGGGGCGGTGAACTCGGTGGGCGATGGGTGGACCATCATCGTGCATGAAGGCACGTACACCGAGAACGTCACAGTGCACAAGAGCGTGACCATCAGATCCCTTTCGGGACCCGAACAGACCACCGTCCGGGCCCCGCAGGTCCCGTACCCGGCCAGGGACGTGTTCCGGGTGACGGCCGACTGCGCGGCCGTCTCCGGGTTCACCATACGGGGGGCCGCCGTCAGCGGCGGCGGCGGAGTCCGCATCGATCAGGCAGACAGCTGCACAGTTTCGGGAAACTTGATAACCAACAACGACTACGGCCTGTATGTCTCGGAGAACAGCACCAGCAACATCCTGCTGGAGAACCAGTGCACCTCCAACACGCACGGAGTGTACGTTGAAGGGTCCCGGAACTATATCATGGGAAACAGGATCGATCGGAACGTTGCGGTCATAGGTTCCGAGGTATTCCTTTCCGGCAAGGCGTTGCGCAACCAGCTCAGGTTCAACATCATGACACCGGGTCCCGGCGCCAATGGCGGTGTCGCGGTGTTCAACCAGAGCACCGCGGAGGATGTGAGCGGCCTGGAGAACTGGTGGGGCGCGGCCGATGGGCCGGCCAATGCCGGCGGTGTCGGCCCGAAGGTGGGCGACCGGGTCCTGTTTGAGCCGTGGCTCAAGGTGGAGCCGCTCCGGGTAAGGACCTTCGCTGCCTGCGCCGGTGAGTTCGCCGTCAACGCCAGGGAGGAGACCTCGGTCGCGCTCACGATGAAGGGAACGGGTGCCCCCGTGGTCTCCGTGGCCACCTTCGGCGAGAACCCGGCGGGCCAGTTTCCGTCGAAGTCGATGGGGAAGTGGCTGGATGTGCTTCTGGATGACAGCTCTGGTGTGGAGAACGTCGAAATCAGGGTGTACTACACCCCCACCGAGTTAGGCGACCTGGATGAGGGGTCGCTCCGGCTCTTCTGGTGGGACGGAGACAGGTGGAGGACGTGCTCCAGCAGCGGAGTCGACAAGGAAGAGGGCTTTGTCTGGGCCAGGCTGGATCCGAGGACGAATCCCGCCGCAACCGACCTGGTAGGAACCTTCCTGGAGGTCGGGGAATCCAAGGGGGGATTCCGGTGGTGGACAGTGCTGCTGGTTATTCTCGTCATCGTGATTCTGCTTATTGCCTTCCGGCTCTTGTGGGTCTTGATCGTCAAGAGGGGGCGTGAGGTGTAGGTCGAGGTTCCTTCCGGGGGCCGCGCGGCAGCGCCGGGCGTGCGGAATGATGAGCGGGCGAGGTGGATGTCACGCCTCCAGGGGCCCCGGGCGGCTGCCCGGCGGGGAGCAAGGTCTGGGTCAAGCCCCGCCGTAGGCGCCCTGGACCGTCTGGATCAGCAGATGCAGTGCCCGCATGACTACCAGGCGCTTCACATCGGCGCGGCGGGGCGGGTAGCGCCCTTCTATGGCCCGACTCCCATCCGGCCCGGCGACGCCAATGCAGGCCAGCCCGGGCGGCTTGCCCTCCAGGGGTTCGGGGCCAGCCACCCCGGTGACCCCCAGGCCGATGTCCGCGCCTAGCTGCCGCCGCGCCGCCCCGGCCATGGCTTCGGCTACCTGGGTGCTGACAACTCCATGGCTCTGGATCAGGCGGGCGTCCACCCCCAGGGCGACCTTCATCTCGTTGGTGTAGGAGACGAACCCGCCCTTGAAGTAGGCCGAGCTCCCGGGGACATCGGTGATGACGGCCGCCAGCAGCCCGCCGGTGCATGATTCCATGGTAGCCAGGGTGAGGCGCCTGCCGGCGAGGAGCGACCCGGCCCGGCCCTCAAGGGTATCGGTATCCGTGCCCCATACCTGCTGGCGCAGGGCCTCTCTCAGCTTCGCCTCCGCGGCGGCAATCAGGGCGGCGGCCTGGGCGTCGTCGGGCGCCCTGGCGATCAGCCTCAGGTGTATGCCGTCCGGCTTGGCGTACACGCCCAGCGCCGGGTTGACCATGGCGAACACCGGGGCGGCCTTCTCGCCCACGTCTGCCTCCGAACCGAGGCACTTCAGGGTCCGCACCGCCACAGCCTCCCGCCGGACCCTGGCGCGCAGGCGCGGCATCACCTCCGCCTCCCACATGCCCTGCATCTCGGCCGGCGGCCCGGGCATGACAACGATGATCTTCCCGTCTTTCTCCACCCACCAGCCGGGCGCGGTGCCCCTCGGATTGGGAATGGACCGGGCGGAAGGTATGAGGGTCGCCTGCTTGAGATTGGACGGAGGCATCTCCCAGCCCATGGCGGCAAACATGGCCCGCAGGTCCCTCTCCAGCTCAGGTGAGACGGACATCTCCTCTCCCAGCACCCGGGCTATGGCCTCGCGGGTCAGGTCGTCCTGGGTGGGACCCAGGCCGCCGGTGGCCAGCACCACGTCGAAGCGGCCCCAGGCCCGGTGGAACGCCTCCGCCAGGCTCTCTATGCTGTCGGGAAGGACCACGATGGACTGAAGCTCGAGTCCCAGCAGGGGCAGCTGGGAGGCGATGTAGGAGGCGTTGGTGTCCACCACCTCCCCCATCAGCAGCTCGGTGCCTACTGAGACTATGCCTGCGTTCATAATAGCCGTGATTCCGCCGTGCAGGCCGCGAGGGGGCCTAGCCGGAGCACTTTCCCACGGAGGTGCCGAGGTATTCCTCCACCAGGGCCATGGCGCAGTACGGGCCGCACATGCTGCAGGTGGTGCCGCCGCCGGAGAAGCGATCGTGCAGGAGCCGCGCCCTGGGCGGGTCCATGCTCAGCCTGATCTGCTCCTCCCAGTCCAGGTTGCGCCGGGCCAGGGACATCCTCCGGTCCCACTCCGCGGCGCCCTTGACGCCCTTCACGATATCGGCGGCATGGGCCGCGATCCGGGCGCCGACTATTCCCTCCTTCACCTCTTCGGAGTTGGGCAGAGAGAGGTGCTCCGAGGGGGTGACGTAGCACAGGAAATCAGCCCCCGCCGCCGCGGCGATGGCGCCGCCGATGGCGGCCGAGATGTGGTCGTACCCGGCGCCCACGTCCGTCACCAGGGGACCCAGCACATAGAAGGGCGCCCCCCGGCAGACGCGCTTCTCAAGCTGCACGTTGGCCACCACCTGGTCCAGTGGAACGTGTCCCGGGCCTTCGACCATGACCTGGACCCCGGCCTTCCAGGCGCGCTCCACGAGCTCGCCCAGGGTCAGGAGCTCCTGGATCTGGCAGCGGTCGGTGGCATCGGCCAGGCTGCCGGGCCGCATGCCGTCCCCCAGGCTCAAGGTAATGTCGTAGCGCCGGGCGATGTCCAGCAGGCGATCGTACTCCTCGTACAGGGGGTTCTCGCGCTCATTGTGGATGATCCACCCGAGCAGGAAGGCACCGCCCCGCGATACCACGTTGGTGAGCCTGGTCTGCCGCCTCAGCTGCTCGATGGATGCCTTGGTGACTCCGCAGTGGACCGTCATGAAATCCACGCCCTCAAGGGCCTGCTGCTCAATCACGTCGAAGATGTCATCGGCGGTCATGTTGACGATGGCCCCGCGCTTCTCGGTGGCCTGGATGGCGGCCTGGTAGATGGGCACCGTGCCCAGGGGGAGCGGGCAGCAGTCGATGATGGCCCGCCGGATCCCGTTGATGTCCCCGCCCGTGCTGAGATCCATGACCGCGTCCGCTCCGTATTCCATGACGACGCGGACCTTGTCCATCTCGGCCTCCAGGGAGGTGTGAGCCGAGGAGGTGCCGATGTTGGCATTGACCTTGGTGGCGAGCCCTTTGCCGATGCCGCAGGCCCGGAGGTTGCGGTGCCCGGGGTTGGCGGGGATGACCGCGGCGCCCTCGGCCACGATCCGGCGCACCGACTCGCCGTCTAGGCCTTCCCTCTGGGCCACCAGCGTCATCTGCGGTGAGATCGTGCCGTCTCTGGCCAGCTCCAGTTGAGTCATCGTGCTCTCCACCAGAAAAACAAAAGACCAAGAGCGCGAGTCAACGGTTCTTGGTCACTGGAACCGCCTCCCTACGCTCGCATTAACGAGGTCAGGTTCAAAGGGTCGCCCGCCATCGGACGGGCTCTCAGCCTCTGAGCTCCCCTGCGGTCGGTTTGTGTCTCGATGCCAGTATACCGCCGAGCCCATGGGAACACAAGCGCCGCGCCTGAACAGCCGTTTGAGCCGGAGGCGTCCCGGCTGATATAATGAACGAACCTGAACAGGGGCGCCCGAGCACGAGCGAGGGCTTAATACGGCAGCAAGACCGGTGAAATCCCGGCACAGTCCCGCCTGCTGTGACAGTCAGAACTCCGGCCCCTGTCTAGTGAGCCCGGCAAGCCCGTTGGGCGGCCGGGCCAATAAGAGCCTCCGCGGAGAAAGGGGAGCCACCATGACCAGAGCACCTTGATGCCCCTCGCTCTGCCGAGCCAGGGGTCTTTCTTTTCCCCTGCCGGCAGGGCATCAGCCTGCGTCCGCACGATTGTGCAGCCGCACTGATGTGCCACCGCACTGAAGTGCGGCGTCATCGGCCAACGCGTCGCCCCGGGAACGGTGTCCCAACCGGTCACTGTGCCCTTGGGCATGCCGTTGGCGTCAGTACAACACAAGGAGGATTTGGTGAGAAAGTCGATTCTCATGGCACTGCTCTTGTTCCTGGTGGTGGCTTCTTCAGCAATGGTGGCCTGCGACGAAGAGCCCTCACCTTCGACCCTTATCGATGACAGCCAGAGGGAGGTCACCGTGCCGGGCAACCCGCAGCGGATTGTCTCGCTGGGATCCCCCATAACCGAGATCCTTTTCGCCCTGGATCTGGGTGGCCGGGTGGTGGCCACCGATGATTACTCGGACTATCCGGGTGAGGCCGCCGCGCTGGCCAAGGTGGGCGCTCCATGGCCTGGATTCAACACCGAGACCATACTCGACCAGCAGCCGGACCTGATCCTGTCTTCGGCCGGCACCGTCGTGACGCAGCTCGAGCCGTACGGTGTGCCCGTGTTCGTCGTTCAGCCCACCAACATAGCGGGCGTTTTCGAGGACATCCGGAAGATCGGCGACATCACGGGGAAGGAGAAGGAGGCCCGGGCACTGGTGGCCAGCCTGCAGGCCAGGGTGGATGCCGTGACGGCCAGGACCGGCGGTCTGGCGACGGACGGAAAGCCCACCGTCTTCTACGAGGTGGATGCCACCGATTCAGCCCGCCCCTACACGGCGGGGTCGGGGACGTTCCAGGACGAGCTCATCGGACTGGCCGGCGGGCGGAACATCGGCGACGATGCGTCCGGCTGGTACCAGATCAGCGTGGAGAAGATCGTGGATGAGGACCCGGACATTATCCTGCTGGAGGACTACCAGTACGGGGTGTCCGTGGAAAGCGTGGGCGCCCGCTCGGCGGCGTGGGCCAGCCTCTCCGCCGTCAAAAGCGGAAAGGCGTATCCTATTGAGGACCCGGACCTGACCTCCAGGTACGGACCGCGAATCGTGGACGGCCTGGAGGCGCTGGCCCGGATGATCCATCCGGAGCTGTTCCCGGGGGAGGGCTAGGCGTCACAGCTGAAGGAAACGGTCAGGGAGCGGCTGGCCGGCCCCCCGGCGGGCCAGCCGCGTGACCCTGCCCCGGATAGACAGATGAGAGTTTCGCTGCTCCTGGTGCTGGGCCTGGTCGCCTGTATGGCGGTGGCCGCCGCCGTGGGCTCGGTTTCCGTGCCCTTTGGCGATGTCATCAAGATCTGCTGGAACGCCGTCTCGCCCTTCAATTTCGACGCCACCTGGCGTCCGGTGGATGAGACCATCATCCTGCAGGTCAGGCTGCCCCGGGTGATAGGCGGGGCCCTGGTCGGGGCGGGGCTGGCGACGGCCGGGGTCATCTTCCAGGGGCTGCTGCGCAATCCCATGGCGGACCCTTACATCATTGGCACGTCGGCGGGGGCGGCCCTGGGGGCCACCATTGCCATGATTCTCCCCCTCAGCATGACCTTCCTGGGGTTCGGCATGGTGCCCCTGCTGGCCTTCATTGGGGCGCTGGGCACCGTGTTCCTGGTGTACCGCCTGGCCCGCACCGGGGGCAGAACGTCGGTGGTCAGCATGCTGCTGGCGGGGTTCGTGGTGAGCGCCATGCTGACCGCCCTGATGTACCTCATCATCACCATGAGCGACAGGCTCTATGACAAGTTCCAGTCGGTGTACTCCTTCCTGATGGGGGGGATATCGGTCGAGGGCTGGGGGGAGATGGCGGTGATCGCGCCCATCATCCTTCTCGGCGTCCTGCTGGCCCGGCTGCTGGCCTTTCGTCTGAACGCCTTCGCCCTCGGCGAGGACGGGGCGGCCCATGTGGGCATAGACGTGGAACGAAGCAAGACGGTGTTTCTGGCGCTGGGGTCGGTGTTGACGGCGGCCGCGGTGTGCATCGGGGGACTCATCGGGTTCGTCGGCCTGGTGGTGCCCCATGCACTGAGATTGGCGCTGGGACCGGATCACCGGCGGCTGGTCCCCTGCTCGGCCATAGCGGGCGCAGCTTTCCTGGTAGTGGCCGACCTGCTGGCCCGCACGCTGTCCTCTCCCCGTGACATACAGGTCGGCATAATAACCGCTCTCATCGGGGCACCCATATTCATCTACCTGCTAAGGCGGGGTGGAAGGGAATACGGACTATGAACACAGCCGCCATACGAATGAACCGGGTCACCTTCTCTTACGACAACGGTGCGGTGCTGCGCGATGTGGATCTCTCCATCGGCCGGGGCGAGATGGTGGGCCTGATCGGCCCCAACGGCGCCGGCAAGACCACCCTCATCCGGCTGGTGAGCGGGATCCTGGCCGCCGGAGACGGGGACGTCTGGCTCCAGGGGGTTGATACCAGGAAGATGAAACGCACTATGATGGCCCGGGAAGTGGCCGTGGTGCCGCAGCAGCTCAGCGTTCCGATGGCCTACACCGTGGAGGAGGTTGTCGTGCTGGGGCGGACGCCGTTCATGAAGCCCTGGCGGGACCTCTCCGCGGCAGACCGCGAGGTCGTGCGGCGCACCATGGATGCCGTGGGCATCACCCACCTGTCCAGGAGGTGCTTCAGCTCCCTGAGCGGCGGCGAGCGCCAGAAGGCGGTGCTGGCCATGGCCCTGGCGCAGGAAACCGAGGTGCTGCTGCTCGATGAGCCCACCGCCCATCTGGACATCAGCCACCAGGTGGAGATGCTGGAGCTGCTGGCGGGGATGAATGCCGAGAGACGCCTGACGGTTGTCGCCGCCATGCACGACCTGAACCTGGCCTCGGCCTATTTCCGGCGTTTGGTGCTGCTCAAAGGGGGGATGGTGGTGGCTGACGGCACACCCCGGGAAGTGCTCACCTCCGCCACCATCGGCGCGGCCTACTCCGTCCCGGTCCGGGTGCAGCCGCATCCGGTGAGCGGGGTGCCCCAGGTGGTGGTGGTCACGCGCCACAATGGGCACGAATGAGGAGTGCGCCCCGCGGACTCTTGTGGCCGCCTGTCGGGCACCATATAATTGGGGCGCACCCACCGATGGGTCCGCACCCGCGGAGGCGAAATGACCACGTTGGAGCCCCTCTTCACGCCCGGTGACATCGAGAAGGCCGTGGCCCGGCTGGCCCAGGAGATCAAGCGCGACTACGGCGACAGGAACCCCATCCTGATAGGGGTCCTGAAGGGCTGCTTCGTCTTCATGGCCGATCTGGTGAGGGCCCTGGATATGCCGTTGCAGACGGAGTTCATGGCCCTCTCCAGCTATGGCCGGGGACGCACCGAGACGTCCGGCAGAGTGCGGGTGGT
>CAYPDY010000118.1:0-8731 GCA_964409515.1 uncultured Dehalococcoidia bacterium | reverse complement strand
TTACCTGGCGCAGCGCCTCGTCAACGTCCTTTTCGGTCAGGCCGCCCTTGCCGGAGAGCCTCTTAAAGACGTTGCCGATCTTCTCAGACAGGAGATCGAACACTTCCCATCGCCCCCAGGAAACCATTTTAATCGCTGCAGGGGTAAAAGGAAAGACGACCGCACGGGCGGCTGGAGGTGGCGACAGCCTGCCTGCGCCCTCTTTGACAGCACGATCGGGACCGGCCTATCATCTTGAGTGGAAGCTACCGTGTCAATGAACGCGTCGTCGTCCGGCACCCACCCCCTCGAGCACATCTTCCACCCCCGTTCCATCGCCATCGTGGGGATCTCCGCCGACCTGCCCAAGCTGTGGATCAGGCGCCTCTACCTGGACTCCCTAGTCGAAGGGCGGTTTCCGGGCTGCATCTACCTGGTCAATCCCAAGGGTGGAGAGATGGCCGGCCTCCCCATCTACCGCACCCTGGCCGAGGTACCGGGAGAGGTGGACCAGGTCATCGTGTCGATCCCGGCCCGGCACACCCCCGCGCTGCTGGAGGAATGCCTGGACAAGGGGGTCAAGGTGGTCCACATATTCACCTCCGGCTTCGCCGAAACGGGCGAGCCGGACCGCATCGACCTGCAGAACCAGCTGGTGGCCATCGCCCGAAGGGGCAGCCTGCGGATCATCGGCCCCAACTGCCTCGGCCTCTACTACCCCGGGGGCCGCATCAAGCTCAGCCCGGACTTCTCCATGGAGCCCGGACCCATAGGCTACCTCTGCCAGAGCGGCGGCAACGTCGACTTCACGGTGCGCCATGCCACCTCGCGGGGACTGCATTTCAGCAAGGTGGTCAGCTACGGCAACGCCTGCGACATCAACGAGTGCGATCTCCTGGACTACTTCGCCGCCGACCCCGAGACGAAGGTCATCGCGGCCTACATCGAGGGGATCAGCGACGGCCGCCGGTTCGCCCGGGTCCTCGCGAAAGCCGCCGCGGCCAAGCCGGTGGTGATCTTCAAGGCGGGCTACACGGCGGGGGGTCTGCGGGCGGCCGCCTCGCACACCGGGTCCCTGGCCGGGGCCGATGCCGTCTGGACCGGGATCCTCAGGCAGGCCGGAGCCATCAGGGTGTACAGCATCGAGGAGATGGTGGACATGCTGATGGCCCTGCTGCGCATGACGCCGCCCAAGGGCCCCAACACCTGCGTCCTGGGACACGGCGGAGGGGCCAGTGTCATGGCGACGGACGAGGTAGAGCAGGCGGGACTCCGGATGGCGCCCATGCCGCCCCGGGTGAGGGAATCCCTCACCCGCTTTATCGACCTGGCCAACAGCATGCTGCGCAACCCCGTCGACGTCAGCCCGCTGGCCGGCATCGACGGCTTCCTGCTGCTCGGGGACATGGGCCAGCGCCGCCCGGTGGACGTCCTGCGCCAGAGGTCGGCCACCCCGCTCGGAAGCAACTGGGGCCGCCTGAACCAGACCATGGAGACCTGGCCGGGCCTGGACCTGGTCATCTACCAGCACGGGTTTGACATAAGTCCCATGCCGATCGACGACTTCATCGTGGCCGGATCGGTGGGCCCGCTGGTGCTGGCCGCCAGGGAGTGCCGCATGCCCAAGGCCATCGTGCTCCACTCCATGGGCAACGACCAGGCCTGGAAATCGTCGGAGGCCATACGCGGTCTCTGCGCCGAGTTCGGCCTGCCGTTGTTCCTGTCCATGAGGGGAGCGGCCAACGCCATCCGCCGGCTGATCGAGTTCAACCGGGCCTATCCCGAGCGATTGGCTGGCGTCCGCGACCGGGTGACCTAGAGGCCCCGCAGCGCCCGCTCCAGCCCCCCGTACCACGCGGTACGCAGGTCTTCCAGCCGGGCATTCACCAGGCCCTCGATGACCAGCCGCGTGCCGCCGACCTGGCCCAGCTTCGTCAGGCGCACGCCCCGACGGGCGGCCTCCTTCTTCAGCCGGGCGGCCTCAGCCGGCGCCACCGAAACCACGAAGCGGGACGGCCCTTCGCCGAAGAGGGCGGCATCCAGCCGGCCCTTCATCTTCCACGCGCCGGCAAACCCGGTCCCGCCCAGGATGCAGCACTCCGCCAGGGCCACCCCCAGGCCGCCGTCCGAGCAGTCGTGCGCGGACTTGATCACGCCCGAGCGGATGAGGGAGAGACAGCAGGCCTGCGCCCTCTTCTCCACGCCCAGGTCGATGACCGGCCGGCCGGCTACCGTCCCGTGCACCAGCTCCAGGTACTCGCTGCCGCCCAGGCCGTCTCCTCCGCGCGCGTCACCGCCCAGCAGGAAGACCTGGTCGCCCGCGTCCTTGAAGCCGCTGGTGCAGTGCCGGGAGATGTCCTCGATCAGCCCCACCATGCCCACCACGGGCGTGGGGTAGACGGCCTGGCCCTTCGTCTCGTTGTAGAGGCTGACGTTGCCGCTGATCACCGGCGTGTTGAGGGCCCGGCAGGCGGCCGCCATGCCGCGGATGGACTCCTTCAGCTGGTAGTACACGTCCGGCTTGTCCGGGTTGCCGTAGTTCAGGCAGTCGGTGATGGCCAGGGGCTCCGCTCCCGTGCAGACCAGGTTGCGGGCGGCCTCCGCCACCGCCATGGCTCCCCCGTTATAGGGATCGAGATAGCACTGGCGCCCGTTCCCATCCGCGGTCAGCGCGATGGCCTTCCGGGTATCCTTGATGCGCAGCACCGCCCCGTCGCCCCCGGGAGGGACCACGGTGTTGGTCTGCACCTGGTGATCGTACTGCCGGTACACCGAGTGCTTGCTGGCGATATTGGGGCTGGCCAGCAGCCGGAGCAGGGTCGCCTGGCACTGGCGCGGAGACAGATCGGGGACCGCGTCCACGTCGAAGGCCTGGAGCTTCCGGAGCCAGGCCGGCTTCCGGCAGGGGACCCGGTAGAGGGGCGGATCGGTCAGTATGGCCACCGGCGCGGCGGCCACCACCTTCTTCCCGTCCTTGATGCGCACCATGCCGTCATCCGTCACCCGGCCGATGATGTCGGAGTGGAGGCCCCAGCGGTCGAAGAGCGCCTTGACCTTGTCTTTATAGCCCTTCTTGACCACCACCAGCATCCGCTCCTGCGACTCTGAGAGCATGACCTCGTAGGGATTCATCCCCTGCTCGCGCCGGGGCACCAGCGCCGTGTCGATCTCGATGCCGCAGCCGCCCTTGGAGGCGGACTCCACGGCGGAGCTGGTCAGTCCCGCGGCGCCCAGGTCCTGCACGCCAACGATCCAGTCGGTCAGGGCCAGCTCCAGGCAGGCCTCGATGAGCAGCTTCTCCATGAAGGGGTTGCCCACCTGCACCGCCGAGCGCAGCTCCCGCTGGTCCTCGAAGGTCCGCGAGGCCAGCCCGGAGGCCCCGTGAAGGCCGTCCCGGCCGGTGTCGGCCCCCACCAGCATCAGCAGATTGCCGGCCCCACTGGCCACCGCCTTGACCATCCGGTCGTTCCGCACCATGCCCACGCACATGGCGTTCACCACCGGGTTCCCGGCATACGAGGGAGAGAAGTAGATCTCGCCGCCCACGTCCGGGATGCCCAGGCAGTTGCCGTACGAGGCGATCCCGCCCACCACGCCGTTGAACAGGTAGCGGTTGCGGGCGTCCGCGAGCGGCCCGAACCGGAGCGAGTTGAGCAGGGCGATGGGCCGGGCCCCCATGGTGAAGATGTCCCGGACGATGCCACCCACCCCCGTGGCCGCCCCCTGGAACGGCTCGATGGCCGAGGGATGGTTGTGGGACTCCATCTTCATGACGACCGAGAGGCCGTCACCGATGTCCACGGCGCCGGCGTTCTCCTCGCCGGCCTTGACCAGGACCCTCCTGCCCGTGTTGGGGAACATCCCGAGCAGCAGCTTGGAGTGCTTGTAGCCGCAATGCTCGCTCCACAGCGCGCCGAACAGCCCCAGCTCCACCTCGGTGGGCTCGCGGCCCAGCCTTTCCACAATGAGCCGGTATTCGGCCTCGCTCAGGGCGATTTCGTCGAGGGTTTCCTTGGAGACGGGCACGGGTGGGCCCCCTCTCTATGCCTTGTTCTTCTGCAGACGGGACAGGCCGGGGATGGACTTGAACCAGTCACCGTGTTCCCACAGGACCAGCAGCTGGCCGGCCACGAAGATGGAGCTGTAGGCGCCGGCTACGATGCCGACGAAGAGCGCCAGCAGGAAGCTGCGGATGGAGCCGCCGACTATGAGGTAGACGGTGAGCACGGCCATGACCGTGGTGATGGTCGTGTTCAGCGAGCGCACCAGGGTCTCCGAGACGCTGAAGTTGACCAGGGTGTCGTAGTCGCCGCCGCCGATGCCGCGGGCCTTGTTCTCCCGGATGCGGTCCAGCACCACGATGCTGTCGTTGACGCTGTAGCCGATGATGGCCAGCATGGCCGTGATAAACAGGGGGTCAACCTCCCAGTCCGCGAAACGCCCCACCAGGGCGAAGACGCCGAAGGTGAGGCAGATGTTGAACAGCAGGGCCGCCACCACCGCCGTGCCGTAGCGGAAGGAATGGGGCACCTTGCGGAAGGCCCAGGTGATGTACAGCAGCATGATGGCCACAGCCAGGATGACAGCGATGGTCGCGTCGCGCGTCGTCCGGGAGGCTATGGCCGGCGAGATGTACCCCGTCTGATCAGTGCTGACCTCTCCGATCTCATCCAGGCCCTGCTTCAGGGCCTCCTGCTCGTCTTCCCCCATCTCGCCCATGCGGATGAGGTAGTCGCCGCCCGTTTCCTGTATCCGGCCGGACATCCCGCCGTAGCCCAGCTCCTCCAGCCTGGCGGTCACGATGCCCATGTCAACGCCTTCGTCCGGCACCAGCAGCACCTGGAAGCCGCCCTTGAAGTCCCAGCCCAGCCTGAGCCCGCCCGGCGTGAAGGCCAGGATCAGGCCCAGGACCATGACGATCACGGCGGCCAGCAGGAACCAGCGCCTCTTGCCGGCGAAATCAAACACTCTTGGCCTCCACCCTCTCCTCGACCCCGAACAGCACCATCCTCTTCGAGAACCGGCTTCCGGCCAGCACCAGCAGCAGGGTCTTGGAGACCACGATGGCGCTGAACATGCTCACCGCCACTCCGATGAACAGGGTCACGGCGAAACCCATGACCACGGTGGCCGTCGGGATGCTGCTGCCGAACCAGTAGAGGATGCCGCAGGCGATGAAGGTGGTGATGTTGCTGTCCCGGATAGCCATCCAGGCCCGGTGGAAGCCGGCTTCGATGGCCGCCTTCACGGTGCGCCCGGCACGCAGCTCCTCCTTCATGCGCTCGAAAATAAGGACGTTGGCGTCCACAGCCATGCCCAGCGACACGATGAAGCCGGCGATGCCGGCCAGGGTGAGGGTCACCGGTATCAGCTTATAGATGGCCAGCACGACCACCGTGTACATGACCAGGGCCAGCGCGGCCACCACGCCGGGCAGGCGGTAGTACAGGATCATGAAAAGCCCTACTATCAGCACCCCTACCAGGATGGCGATGAAAGCCCGTTGGGTGAACTCCGCCCCCAGGGTGGCCGAGACGTTCATGGGCCCATAGCTGATCTCCAATGGCATGGGCAGCGCGCCGGAGGTGAGCTGGATGGCCAGCATGTGCGCCGAGTCGGCATCGAAGTTGCCTGTGATCTGCGCGGAACCGCTGTAATGCGACTCCTCCATCCGGGGAGAGGAGATCAGCTCGCTGTCCAGCACGATGCCCAGCAGGCAGCGCGGATCCGCGCCTGTCTCGCTGTAGTAGGGATTCAGGCGGGCGGCGATGTCATTGAAGATGGACCAGCCGTCGTCATCCCACGCGATCTTGACCACCCAGGTGACCACACCCAGCTGGTCGGTAAATCCCTCTCTCGCGGCGGTGGTCAGATAGGCACCGGTGAGAGGCACCGCCGCACCATCGAGCTTCTTCCCCAGCGCCGGCATCCAGCAGTCGGCTGCCCTGTCAGCGCTGGTGAGCGCGGAGGTGTCGATAGGCTCGCCGTTTATGTTCGTGTAGGCGGCGGTGCCGTTGTCGGCGATGGTGAGGACGGCCACCGGCACCTGGCTGGCGGACGAGTAGAAGTTGCGGCTGCCCGGCACCGAGGCATCGAAGTAGGTGGTGCGATTCCCGCTCAGGTAGTCATCCAGCGTAACCGGCGTGGAACCGTTTACTTCCACCTCCCGGAACTCCAGGTTGGCCATCTTCTGGATGAGGCCCAACGCCTCGTTCACGTCCACCCCCGGCAGCTGTATGTCGATGCTGTCCGCTCCCAGGCTGCGGATCACCGGCTCCACAACGCCGTATGAGTCCACGCGCTTCTTGATGGCGGTGGTGGCGGCCTCCATGGCGTCGATCTTCTCCTCGGGAGTCCAGTTGTCTTCCGCGCTGTCGGCGAAGACGCCGCGGTAAACGACGTGGGTCCCGCCCTGGAGGTCCAGGCCCAGGCGCAGCCCCAGGTTGCCTGCCTGTCGATCAAGGACGCTGGTGCCGCTGGGCGTCAGCACCCAGATGGAGACACCCAGTACGGCCAAAATGAGGAGCAACAGCCAGCCGTTCCCGCCGAATCTCGGCCCTCTTCTTGTCAGCCGGCTACGCATCAACTAAACATCCCTGACGATCAACGAAGATTGCGTCTATCATATCACTTTTGAGCGGGGTTGTCTCTTGGCCAGGCGCTGCCGGGCGAGCTCCAGGGCTTCCTCACGGGTGGAAATCTCGCCGGCCCCCTGGGCCTCGCGCACCGCCTCCAGCACCTCCCCGATCATCGGGCCGGGCGCCAGCCCGAACTCGTTCATGAGGTCATGGCCGTCTATCAGCTTCGGCGGCGCCGCCACCGTCTGGTCCTCCTCCCGCTGCGCCAGCACGTACTCCATCAGCCGGCTGTGCCTCTCCCATTCAGCCGCGTCCAGGTTCGGCCCCTGAGTGGCCAGGAAGTCGGCCAGGGTGAGGAACATGATGTCCACGCTCACGTCGGCCGTGTCGCGGAAATAGCGGTAGATGGCCCGCCTCGAGGGCAGCCCCTGGTCGCCGCCCATCTGCCACAGGCGCAGGTGTGATTCGATCATCTTCTGCGCCATCTTGATCTCCCGGTTGCTGAACCGCAGGCGCTGCATGATCCCGCCGGCCGTTTCGGCGCCCTGCGTGGGGTGCCCGTAGAAATGCGCCCGCCCGCCGGGTTCGAGGACCTTGGTCTGCGGCTTGGCGATATCGTGGAGCAGGATGGCCAGCTTGACCAGCCCCGCCCTGGTGAGGCCGGGGCTCACCTCCTCCTGGAACTCCCCGATGTGGGGCACCAGGTGAGGGGCCAGGACCAGCATGTCCGGCCCCGTCTCCGCTCGGAGCAGGCGCTCCAGGGTCCCCACCGACTGCACCGAGTGATTGAACACATCCCAGTAGTGCTCATAGGGCTGGTCCACCCCTTTGGTGAAGGTCAGCTCGGGGATGATCGCCGTCAGCAGGCCGAGCCGGTCCAGGTAGAAGACGGCATCGGCCGCCTGGCCCAGGGAGAGGATGCGGCAGAGCTCCTCCCTGACCCGCTCGCCCGCCACGCGGCCGATAAGATCGCTCTCGCGGCCGATCATGGCCTCCGTGGCGGCCTCGATGGTGAACCCGTACTCCGCCGCCAGCCGGACACCCCGGATGAGCCGGGCCGGGTCATCCCGGAAGATGGAGGGGCCGACGGCCCGGATGACCCTCGCCTCCAGGTCCTTCTGCCCCCCGAAAGGGTCTATCACCCGGAGCCGGGAGTCCCTGGCGTCGATGTCGTGGCAGCGCAGGTCCGCGGCCATGGCGTCGATGGTGAAATCGCGGCGGGCGAGGTCCGTTTCTATGGTGCCGCGTATGGTGGAGAAGTCCAGGTGGCGATGAGGCCCATCGTGAGCATGGGCCCCCGCCAGGACCACCCGGGCTATGCCCTCGGCTTCGTCGAGGAGCACGTAGTGTCCGCCCACGGCCGCGGCCACCGTCCGGGCAAACCCGGGCGCGCTCACGCGCACCGCGACGTCGATATCCCTGGTCTCCCGGCCCAGCAGTGTGTCGCGGAGGTAGCCGCCGACGAGGTAGGCATCGGCCTCGCCGCCGGGGAGGAGTCCCTGGATCTGGTGGAGAAGAGCAGCGTCGCTGGCGGGAATGGCCAAAGCCATTACAGGCCCTGGTCTTCCTCGGGCTCGATGGAGTACAGGTCCTCCGGGTTCTCGATGTGGTCGATGTAGAGCACGCCGTCCAGGTGCTCGAGCTCGTGCTCCAGCACCTGGCCCAGGAGGTCGGCCCCCTTGACCCGGCGCTCCTTCCAGTGCCGGTCGCGGGCCTTCACCGTCACCGACTGCGACCGCTTCACCTTCCCCCGGTAGCCGGGGACGCTGAGGCAGCCCTCGTCCACTTCGCGTTCGCCGGACTTCTTGACCACCTCCGGATTGATCAGGACCAGGGCCTCTTCATCGGGGATGGCGATGATCACCAGCCGCAGCGACACCCCGACCTGCGGGGCCGCCAGGCCTACCCCGGAGGCGGCGGGGGTGGTCTCCAGCATGTCATCGATCAGCTTCTGGATCTTGGGATCCAGGGCGCTGATCCGCTTCGCCTTGCGACGCAGCACCGGGTCGGGAACGCAGCGGATCTTCAGCACGGCCATCAGAAAAGCCTCCCGGGGAACGTTGGTTTACGAAGAGATTATAGGCTGGCGTGGCGGCTCCCGCAAGGCCAGTTGCAGCACGGCAAGGGTTCCGCAACTCCGCCGGGCGGGGCGGTGGGAGGGGGTTGGATCGGCT
>CAYPDY010000117.1:0-8744 GCA_964409515.1 uncultured Dehalococcoidia bacterium | reverse complement strand
AGGTGAAGGGAGGGGACATGGCCGCTTTGTCACGCAGCGTATACGACGTCATAGAGGTTATCGGCAGCAGCACCGAATCGTGGGAGAGGGCGGCGGCGGCGGCGGTGGAAACGGCCGCCAGGAGCCTCCGGGACCTTCGCATCGCCGAGGTCGTCGAGATGGACATGCAGATCGAGGACGGCAAGGTGCGTGCCTACCGGACCAAGCTCAAGCTCTCCTTCAAGTACGAAAAGAAGGGTTAGCGGCCTTGCGCCGGCCGTCGTGCGGCGGCCAGCGACCGCCAGGCGTCATGCGGTCCGGGGAGGCCGCTATGCGAATCCCAGCAGCTGCTCCACCCAGGCGGGCCCGGCTATCCCTGAGCGGTCCCGCGGTGTGGCGGAGTCGTCGATGGTGATCTCCCACGAATAGACGGCCCTGGCTGCGTCTGACCCGATGCGGGCCGCATCGGCCGGCCGGCAGCGTGCCCGGGGATTGACCGCCTCCAGGACAGCCTCGAAACCGGGGGACTCCACGTCGGACAGCAGGGTCAGCCATGCGCCCGGCTCGCCCCTGGACACTGCCGCGCACTGGTTGATCCAGAAATACCCCCGCTTCTCATCGACCAGCCGGCACCCGATATCGACGTAGCCGTGGGGGAAGGCAGGGTCCACCTGCAGCATCTTCAGGATGGCCCCCACGTCGCTGCCCTGCATGTGCAGGCACCGGCGGATGCGTTCCACGTAGACCGGGGCCGCGGCCAGCCACTCCTCCCGCGCGATATCCTTCATCACGGCTTCGCCCCACCTGGAGGCGATGGAGATCATGCAGGCGCGCATCAGAAGGTGGACATCGAGCGAGAACTCCTTGCAGAGGCGGACGAGCGCGGCATGGGAAAGGTCCTCGAGCTCGTAGTCCGGCTTGAAGGGGCCGCTGTAGTCCTCCATCCCCTCGGACAGGAGCTCGGGCACGTGCGGGAACTCGAACCGCGCCGCCTTTGACAGCGCGACGGTCCGGCAGATGTCCGTGGCCTTCAGGGTCTGGTGCTCCTCGCTGATGGAGACCTCCCACTTGCAGGGTGGGCCGGAGTGCCCTTCCGGCAGGGGTGGCCGGTGGAGGGGAAGGCAATGCGCCTTGGGATTGACCGCCATCGTGGTGGAGGGGAAGGTGGTGTTCTCCATGTCATGACACAGCTCTTTGATCAACGCCTGATCGCCCCCGGTCATGGTGTTGACGCATTCGTAGGGGCCGCAGCGTTCCGCCCAGAAGCGGCCCAGGCTCTCATTCACCAGCTCGAACCTGAAGTCCAGGAAGTGGTGCGGCGCCCCCACGTCGTTCTGCATGGTCTTGAAGATGGCGGAGACGCCCTTGCCCTTGATCTTGAGGGTATCGCGAATGCGCCGGCCGTACACCGGGCTGGATCCTCTCCACTCGTCCACGGCCAGGGCCGTCCTGGCCTCCATGCCGAACCGCTTGAGCACTATGGGCATGACCGTACGGTCGTGCAGGTGATTGAAGAGCATGTACTCCCGGCCGAGGCGGCCGAGGCTGGAGCGCGAGAGCCGCCCTATCTCGAAGTGGGGGTCGAAGGGCCCGTCATAGTAGTCCATGGTGTCCACTTGCCTTACCTCCGTAATCCCGATCCTGACCGATTGCCCCGGGGCAGCAGAAGTATAGGTAGCCGGGGCCGGTGGGTCAAGGCCCGGCCCGGCACTTCGCTTGACAATGGAGCGACGCGCTTGGAATAATAAAGCGGAATGTCCAACGGCACCGCAGTGACAAAGCGATAGAGCAGTCGAAAGGAAGGAGCACATGGCGAAAGAGATCAAGAAGAAGACCCCAGCCAAGGCCGCGAAGGCGACTGCGGCGAAGAAGCCGGCAGTGAAGGGCAAGGCTGCCGCCGCCCGGAAGCCCGCAGCGAAGGCCGGGGCCGCCGCCGCCCGGAAGCCCGCAGCCAAGACCGTCGCCAGGGCCGTAGCCAAGAAGGAAATGAATGATTACTCTGGCCCGTGGAACCCGGATCTGGTCTTCGACGATTTCTCGAAGGAGTTCATCCTGAAGCTGATGCAGGTGTGGCAGTATGCCTGGCTGCATATGACCGAGGCCTGGTACGACGCGGTCAAGGAGAGGGTGGACAAGGAGACCGCCGACATCTGCGAGACTGCCGCCTGGTGCCGCATAGGTGAGAGGGTCAACCCGCGGTTCGCCAAGGTGGCCAACAACCAAATGAAGACGGTCGTCGACTGCCTGAAGAACCTTCAGCTGCCGCTGGACAACACTACCGGGGGCCTCTTCCCGGCGCAGGCCGAGATAATCAACCCCAACCATGTCATCTGGACCATCCCGCGGTGCCGCTCCCTGGAGTTCTTCGAGGCCAAGGCGCCCGAGAGGATCAAGTACGTCTGCTACGAGAACGAGAGGCGCGTCATCGAGCGGTATCTCGTCAACCGCAAGATCAGGGTCACTCCCTTGAAGCTCCCGCCCCGCAAGAGCCAGGATGAGATAGCCTGCAAGTGGGAGTTCAAGATGATGGACACGGACCAGTGGTCCGAGTTCAAGATGCCCCCCAAGAAGTAGGGGGGCGGTAATCCACTCTGTTAGGAGGCGAAGCTAATGGCTAATCAGGTGGGCAAGAGATACACTTGCGCCAAGTGCGGCTCGGAGTTCATCGTGACCCGCGCCGGGCAGGGCGAGCTTCAGTGCTGCGGACAGCCGATGACCCTGAAAAAATAGCGGTGTGTCCGAAAGGCTTTCAAGGGTAGGAGGATTGAACCAATATGGCTAATACGCTAGGCAAGAGATACAGCTGCGAGACCTGCAAGACCGAGGTCCTGTGCACCAAGCAGGGGACGGGCGCCGTTGCCTGCTGCGGCAAGGACATGGTGGAGCAGCAGCCCCGGCCGCTGCCGTCCTCGGACTAGTCTCATAGATATGTTTCATCCGGTGCCACGCCGGCCGCGGTCGGGAAGGTGGCACCGGATGCCGGCATCCACAGCCCCACTGTGGGTCTAACGTTCCATCCGTCAACTATCCCATCCAGGGAGTCTTCCCTCGTGCTACAATGGACGCCGCGAGATGAAGGAGGCGACTGCTTGACTCGGTTTATCCTGATCAGACACGGGCAGACAGCCTGGCATTCGGACGGGGTGGAGAGGGCGGAGGGGCTGGCCGATGTGGACCTGGACGAGATCGGGGTCCGGCAGGCCCGGGCCACGGCAGCCAGGCTCAACCGGTGGCAGCCGGCGGCGGTCTACTCCAGCCCGCTGAAGAGGGCGCTGGCCACCGCCGGCATACTCGGCGCCCGGCGCGGCCTGGAGCCCCGGCCCGAGCCGGGGCTGATCGACATCGACTACGGCCGGTGGCAGGGGATGACCCACGAGGAGGCCCGGGCCGACGACCCCCGGATCTACGGCCAGTGGCTCACCCGGCCGCACCAGGTGACGTTCCCGGGCGGAGAGGACCTGGCCCGCGTCAGGGAGCGGGCGACAGGCGCCGTCGAGGCGCTCACCCCCGGGCACGAAGGGCAGACGGTGGTGCTGGTGTCCCACAAGGTGGTCATCAAGGTCCTGCTGTGCTACTTCCTGGGCCTGGACGACACCCACTTCTGGCAGTTTCAGCAGGGGTTCTGCGCCCTCAACATCGTCGAAACGGGGAAGGGCCCCGCGGTCCTGCACCTGCTGAACGACACCTGTCACTGTAGGGCTTGGTGACCGGTGACAGGCGTCACCTGGAACAGCGCTGGTGACAGGCGTCACCCGGCGCCTCCCCCATAGGAGGGTGGGCCTGCCCCGCTCTCGCAGGACAGGCCCACGGCTGAGAGAAAGTGCTTGAGTACGCCCCCGATATCAGGCCCGCTCGGGCAGCGCATCCGGCGCGGCCCGCAGCTCGGCCTCCCCGATCTTCACCGGCTTGACGAACAGCACCAGCACGGCAGCCAATCCCATCGCGGCGGCCCCTATGTAGAACGCCGTGTTGTAGCTGCCGGTAGAGGTGAATATGTACCCGGCCAGGCTGGGGCCGATGGTGCCGCCGATGCCATACTCCATGCCCAGCACGCCCAGGATGCTGGCCATGTACTTCAGCCCGAATATCTCTCCGACAATCGATGCGGTGAGCGGCGTCCACAGGCCGTAGCCGAGACCCCAGGCGGCCGCGAAGGCGTACAGGCTCCATCCGGAGGTCGCCGAGGGCAGAAGGGCCAGGGTGACCGCCTGCAGGGCCAGGGCGAAACCGAGGACGGCCCTCTTGCCCAGCTTGTCGGAGGAGGTGCCGCCCAGCAGCCGGCCGGCGATGCCGACGCCGGCTATCACGCTGAGCAGGGTGGCGGCCAGCGTCTTGGACTGGCCGATGTCCTGGGCGTGGGGCGACAGGTGGTACTGCACCATCATGAAGGCGCCGTAGGCCAGCACGAACATGGCCAGCAGCAGCCACATCGGCCGTGTTCGCAGCGCCTGTTTCAGGGTCAGCCCCGTCAGCTGGGGCGCGTTCTGGGCCGCGGCCGGGCCCGCTGGCTGGGCGCCGGGCTTCCGCAGGATGAAGGCCACGACGATGAGGATGGCGGCGCAGCAGCCGATGATGAGGCAGGACGTCCTCCACCCGTAGGCCGAGATGGCGCGGGTGGCCACCGGGGCCATGATCATGGTGCCCACGGAGGAGCCGCAGGCCACGACGCCGGCCACGGTCCCTATGTTCTTGGGAAACCAGCGGATGGCGGTGGGCATTAGCGAGGAAGCGCAGCAGCCCACCCCTACCCCTACGAACAGGCTGTAGTATACGTACAGGTGCCAGGGGGTGCTGACACGGCTGGCCAGTATGAGCCCCAGCCCGATCAGAAACCCTCCAAACGCGACTATGAAACGCGGCCCGTATTTGTCGGCCACCCAGCCGGCCACCGGACCGGTGAGGCACAGGAAGAGCATGAACAGGCTGGGCACCCAGGAGACCATGTCCCGGGTCCAGCCCAGGTCTTCCTGGAGCGGTTTCAGGAAGACCCCGAAGGAGTACAGCAGGCCGTAGGCGAAGGCCAGGCCGACGAAGGTGGATACCAGGATCACCCAGCGGTAGTTGGAGGGAGCGGCAGCCGCCGGCGAAGACTGCTTCTGCATTATTCTTACCTCATGTTCCTTTCTGTCCCTCGACACCTAGATGACCTCTTTGTCCTTCAGCTTGCCGATGTCCTCCCAGTCCAGGCCCAGGAGCTCCATCAGGACCTCCTCGGTGTGCTGCCCGAACTCCGGTGCCGCCTTCCGGAGGGCCCCCGGCGTGTCGCTGAACTGGATGGGGATGGGCGGGTAGGTCGTCGGGCCATGGACGGGGTGGTCGAAAGTGGGCAGGTAGTTGTTCGCCTTGACCTGGACGTCCTCCAGCAGGTCCTTGTAGTCATTGACCCGGTCGAAGACCAGGTCGTGCTTCCACAGGATGTCCAGCCACTCGTCGCGGGTCTTGGTGGCGAAAACCCCGTCCAGCAGGTCGACCAACTCGGCGTTGAAGGCCCTCTTGGCGTTGGTGTCGAAGCGGGGATCGTGCTCGATCTCAGTCCTGCCGATCGCCCTGCAAAGGTTCGGCCAGTGCTTCTCTCCCTCCAACAGGTAGGCGTACATCCACTTGCCATCGCTGGACTTGTAACAGTTGACCAGCGCGTTCTGGGGGGCCCCTCTGTCCTGGGGGGCTATGGGGTACCCGCCGATGAGGTCCATGGCCAGGCCGCAGAGCTGGATGTACATCAGGCTGGATAGCTGGGAGACGTCCACCCTTTGGCCCTTGCCTGTCTTCTCCCGGGCCAGCAGGGCCGTCACCACGCCGGTCGCCGCGATGATGGCCGGCACGGAGTCGCCCACGCCGCCGATAATGTAGCGGGGCCTGTCGGGGTCACACTGGCGCATCAGGCCGGACCTGGCCTGTCCGATGCCATCGTAGGACCGCCGGTCCGCGTCTGGTCCTTCGGGCCCGAAGCCGGTCACCATGGCGTAGACCAGCCTGGGATTGATCTGCGACAGGATTTCGTAGGCCATCCCGTAGCGCGCCACTACCTGGGGTCGGAAATTGGTGATGAAGGCGTCGGCCTTCTTCACCAGGCCGTACATGGTCTCCCTCCCCTCCGGCTTGGCCAGGTCGATCGACAGGCCCCTTTTGTTGCGATTGACTACCTCGAAGTAGCAGGTGCGGGCGGTCTTGTACGCGATGTTGAAGCCCGGCTCCAGGCCGCGCGATGGGTCGCCGCTGCCGCGGTTCTCTATCTTGATCACGTCAGCGCCCAAGTCGCCCAGCATCGCGCCGGCAGCCGGCCCGGCCTGCCAGGCACCCCAGTCCAGGACCAGGTAGCCGTTCAGCGGCTGGCTGAGCGTCTGCGTCTCTGGAGTCGGCATGGCCTTGGTTGCAGTATTCATCTCTCACTCCTTCTTCTCGCATTGGGCCATCTCGTTCTCGTCGGACGGTGCGGTCTCTCGCTCCGCGCCGCTCCGCGGTTTCTCACCCCGCGCCGCCCGTTGTCGGCAGCTTCTACGGGTTTGGCCGTAGTGATATCATAGTGATATCAAATTGATATAACATCGTCATTGGGAAAAGGCTACCATACGGTCATTTTCTTGTCAAAACCAGCCGAAACCCGCATGCCCGTCTACGTGTTTTCATCAACGGCCTAACGATGCTAGAATAGGGGCGTCCGGGGACAGGGGCATGATGGGAGTGTGGTGGAGATGAGCGTATCCGAGCGCCACGCCGGGGAATCGGGCGTCAGTCGTGAAGAGCAGTGGCACATTCACCAGCTCGTCGCGCGCTGCCGGAAGGGGCTGCAGAACGTCATGGACCGCGAGCTTCGGCCGCTGGGCATTGACGCCGTGCAGATGGGGATTCTGGACGCCCTGGCCGCGGCGAAGGGCTCCGGCCGTTCTTCCACGCCCACGGAGCTGGGGGTGCGGATCGTGCGCCGCCACAACTCGGTGGTCAGCTCACTGATGATCATGGAGCGGGCGGGGCTGGTCAGCCTGACCAGGAAGTCGCCCGGCCGGCGGACCATGGAAGTAGAGCTCACACCCAAAGGGGAGCAGCTGTATCACCAGGCCATCAAGGCCACCACCAGGGCCGCCGACATCCTGGGCAAACTGAGCCAGAACCAGCGGCAGCAGCTGACGGCGCTCCTGGAGAAGCTGGACCAGGCCCTGGTGGAGACCCTGCACGGCATACCCTGAGGGGCCGGTCCCCCCCTTCATCCAATGAGCCATGTCTGATTCGCGCGTGAAACGCCCTGGCAAGACAGCCACCGTGGCGCCGGTCCGCGCAGAGGGGTCCGGCCTCGAGCCGATGCGGGAATCCGCCAGCGTGGAGCAGGTCCGCCGGCGTCTGCGCAGGGAGTATGGCCCGCGGCGGTGGCAGCGGCGGCAGGACCCACTGTCGGAGCTGGTGGCCGTGGTGCTCTCCCAGAACACCTCCGACGTCAACTCGCAGCGGGCCTTCGCGGCCCTGGTGGACCGGTTCGGCACCTGGGAGGCGGTAGCCGCGGCCGATGCCCTTGATATCGCCCGCGCCATCAGGGCCGGCGGGCTGGCCGATATCAAGGCGGGGCGGATCAAGCAGATGCTCAGCGAGATCGAGGGCCGGCGGGGCCGCCTCGATCTGGGTTTCCTCGCCGAGATCGACCTGGACGAGGCCAAGGCCTGGCTGAGGGGACTGCCGGGGGTGGGGCCCAAGACGGCCGGGTGTGTGCTCCTGTTCTCCCTGGGCCGGCCGGCCATGCCCGTCGACACCCACGTGTACCGGGTGGCCCGGAGGCTGGGGCTGATAGATGCCAGAGCGTCCGTCGAGAAGGCGCACGATATCCTGGAGGGCCTGGTGCCGCCGCTGGACGTGTACGAGTTCCACATACTCATGGTGGAGCACGGCCGCCGCACCTGCAAAGCCCAGAGGCCGCGATGCGAGGCGTGCGCGCTGAAGGGCATGTGCCCCAGCGCCGCGGGTGCGGGCGTATAGCGGCGTCTCACGGATTCGGCGCTCGTGGGGGCAGCGCGTGTCGCGGTCCCGGCTGATTCGGCCGCGGAAGAGCGCCTTCTGTCTGCGGCTGTCCCACGTTCGCGCCGGAGCCTGTCCGGACGCGCGTCCGGCCGCCGCTGACCGTCGCGGCCGGCTGTCCGGCAGTGGCCTCGCTGCTCTGGCCGGCTGTCCGGCAGGGCCTCGCTGCTCTGGCCGGCTGTCCGGCAGTGGCCTCGCTGCTCTGGCCGGCTGTTGCCGCCGCCAGCCCGTGGCGTTACAATCCATATGGTATATCGATAGTAATGAAGGGAAGTCCTGAGAATGAGCCTGACCCGAATCGCCATCGTGAACATCACCGGCTACATCGGCGCCGAGGTGGCCCGGATCCTCTTCCGCCACCCCAAGGTGAAGATAGTCTCCGTCACCGGGCGCAGTGAGGCCGGGAAGAGGCTGGGGAGCGTCCTGCCTCACCTGGCCCCGCTCGACCTCATGATCGAGCCCGCCCCCGGCGAAGCCGACCTGGTCTTTTCCGCGCTGCCGCACAAGGCCAGCGCCGAAGCCATCGCGCCCCTGGTGGCCAAGGGGATCAAGGTCATCGATCTCAGCGCCGACTTCCGGCTCAAGGAGGCCGGGCTGTACCAGCAGTGGTACGACCACGCGCACCCCGCCCCGGAGCTGCTGCAGAAGGCCGTCTACGGCATACCGGAGCTGCACCGGGCGGAGGTCGCCAAGGCCCAGCTGGTGGCCAACCCCGGGTGCTACCCCACCAGCGCCATACTGGGGCTGGCGCCGGCGGTCAAGGC
>CAYPDY010000116.1:0-8800 GCA_964409515.1 uncultured Dehalococcoidia bacterium | reverse complement strand
GGTGACATTTTCACTGAACCATTGAGGGGTGTCACTATCTCAGAACTACCACAGCTTCTGCTGGACACCCGGCAAGAGGGTGTGCTAATCTAGTATTTGATTTGGCCGAAACATTGACTGCTTCACCAATATACCAAGGGTCGCATGAACATCGACAGCGGGAAATTCCTCCGGCTAGGCTTGCGTCCGCAGATATCCTCACAGAACACCTCCACATAGACCCGTTTTGGTGCGTGGCTGAGGGATGCCAGTCGGACTGGGGACCGGAAAGGGGTGATTAGTACCAAGGAGCGGAGAGGTGCGAGAACCGAACAATGCTACCGAGTCAAGGCACGTATCCCCGTCTGAACGTGACCTGAGCAGGAAGGATTTAAAAGGAGGAGTGGTATAGCACATGGCTAAACCCGAAGAGAAAGCAACGACCAAGGGCTTCAGCAGCGTAATGGACGAGAAGAGGAAGTTCGATCCTCCGAAGTCACTGAGCAAGAACGCGTGGGTCAAGAGCATGGCCCAGTACCGGAAGATCTGGAAGGAATCCATCGACGACCCCGAGGGCTATTGGGCCGGCGTCGCCAATGACATCGACTGGTTCAAAAAGTGGACCAAGGTCCGCGAGTACGACTTCGTCAATGCCAACATCAAGTGGTTCCTCGGTGCGAAGCTGAACCTGACCTACAACTGCCTGGACCGCCACCTGGACGGCCCCCGCAAGAACAAGGCCGCCCTCATCTGGGAAGGCGAGCCGGTCACCGAGAGCAAGACCTACACCTACCAGCAGCTGCACCACGAGGTGTGCAAGTTCGCCAACGTGCTCAAGAAGCAGGGAGTCAAGAAGGGCGACCGCGTCTCCATTTACCTGCCCATGATTCCCGAGCTGGTCATCTCCATGCTGGCCTGCGCCCGCATCGGCGCCATCCACAGCATAGTGTTCGGCGGATTCAGCGCCGAGGCCCTCCGGGACCGCATCCAGGACTGCCAGTCAGAGCTCCTGGTGACCTGCGACGCCGGCTACCGCAGTGGGAAGACCATCCCCACCAAGGCCACCGCGGACCAGGCCCTGACCGAGTGCCCCTCCATCAAGAAGGTCATTGTGGTCAAGAGAAGCGGCGCGGAAGTCAAGATGAACGCCGGCAAGGACTTCTGGTGGAACGAGGAAATGGCCAGCGTCAACGGTGCCTGCGAGCCCGAGATCATGGACGCCGAGGACCCGCTGTTCATCCTGTACACCAGCGGCAGCACCGGCAAGCCCAAGGGCGTGCTGCATACCCAGGCCGGCTACCTGGTCTACTGCTATCACACCTTCAAGCTGATCTTTGACTACCACGAGGAAGACACTTTCTGGTGCACGGCCGACATCGGCTGGGTGACCGGACACAGCTACATCGTCTACGGCCCGCTGGCCGCCGGCGCTACCAGCGTCATGTTCGAGGGCGTGCCCAACTACCCGAAGCCGGACCGCTTCTGGGACCTGGTGGAGAAGTACAAGGTCAACATCATATACACCGCTCCCACCGCTATCCGCGCCATGATGAAGGACGGCGACGAGTGGCCGAACAAGCATGACCTCAGCAGCCTCAGGCTCATGGGCAGCGTGGGCGAGCCCATCAACCCCGAAGCCTGGATGTGGTACTACAACGTCATCGGCAAGGGCCGGTGCCCCATTGTGGATACCTGGTGGCAGACCGAGACCGGCGGCATCCTGATCACCCCGCTCCCCGGCGCCGTACCGCTTAAGCCGGGCTCAGCCACTGTCCCGTTCCCCGGCGTGAAGCCCAAGATCGTCAGCGAAGACGGCATGGAAGTTGGCGTCAACGAGGGCGGCATGCTGCTCATCTGCGAGCCCTGGCCGGGCATGATGAGGGGCGTGTATGGCAAGGGCGGCCACGAGAGATTCCAGGACACCTACTTCAGCCGCTTCCCCGGCTACTACCTGACCGGCGACGGCGCCCGCAAGGACGAGGACGGCTACTACTGGCTGATGGGCCGAGTTGACGACGTCATCAACGTCTCCGGGCACCGCCTGGGCACGGCCGAGGTCGAAAGCGCCCTGGTGTCCCATCCGGCAGTCGCCGAGGCGGCCGTGGTGGGCTATCCCCACGAGGTAAAGGGCGACGGCATCTTCGCCTACGTCACCTTGAAGACCGGCAAGACGCCTTCCGACGAGCTGAAGAAAGAGCTCACGGCCCATGTCCGCAAGGAGATCGGCCCCATCGCCACCCCGGACATCATACAGTTCGCGGACGGCCTGCCCAAGACCCGCAGCGGCAAGATCATGCGCCGCATCCTGAAGCTCATCGCCAAGGACGAGACCACCAACCTGGGCGACACCAGCACCCTGGCTGACCCCAGCGTGGTGAACACCCTGGTCGAGGGCCGAAAGAAGCTGCCGAGGGCGGCAGACCTCAAGTTCGCGTAGGAGACAAATCAAGCGTCTGTCTGGAGACAGAAGGAAAACTCAGGGTGTGGGGTTTCGCAAGGGCCCCACACCCTGCAACAAAGTAGTGGCAACTGAATCGGAGTTCGGTCGGTAGCATCAGGGCTGGGCTTGGTCGCCAGCTTTTTTTGTGACCGACGCAGTCTCACCAAAAAGGAGGGTGTGATACATGGCAGAAGGGAAGAAGCTCTTCGGCATGCCGGCAGAGAGCGGCCGATGGATCCTCATCGTCCTCGGCTTCGTCATCAACATCTGCCTGGGCAGCGTCTACGCCTACGGCGTCTTTGGCAAAGCACTGGCAGGTGAGTGGGGCTTCGACCTCACCACATCGGGCGGTGTCTTCAAGCAGCAGATACCGTTCGGCGTCTTCCTGCTGTTCTTCGCCGCCATCTTTCCATTCGCCGGACAGATCCTGGAGAAGCTGGGGCCGAAGAAGCAGGGCATCATCGGCGGCATCATAGTCGCCGCGGGGTGGATACTGGCCTCGTTCGTGGCCAGGTCTGACACGGCCAACGTTCCCTTGTTCGTACTCACCTATGGCGTAATCGGCGGCATCGGCGTGGGCCTGTGCTACATCGCCCCCATCCAGGTGGCCACTCGGTGGTTCCCGGACAGGAAGGGCCTGGCCACCGGCCTCACCGTGGCCGGCTTCGGCGGGTCGCCGTTCATCAGCACGTATGTGGGATCTGAGCTCATCAAGATGAACAACCAGGTCTCCGACGCGCTGCTGTACCTGGGCATAGCGTTCCTGGTCATCCTTATCGGGTGTTTCCTGCTGATGCGCTTCCCGGAGGCCGGCTGGACCCCGGCGGGCTGGAAGCCCAAGGCCGTCACCGGGGCAGCGGCCACCAGTGCCGTCAACTACAACCGCAACGAGATCATCAAGACCCCGACCTTCTGGTTCCTCTTCGCCTGCTTCGCCATCGGCTCCCTGGCAGGACTGATGGCCATCGGCGTGTACGCCAATGTCTTCAGTAACCCGAAGGTCGCTCTGACCGTTTCCACGGCGGCCCTTTCCACTGCCACCATCGTGCAGTTCATCCTGGCCCCGTTCAACGCCGGCGGCCGGCCGGTCCTGGGCTGGGTCACAGACCGCCTTGGTCCGAGGGTGGCAGCCATGATCACCTTCGTCCTCATCCTGGCGGCCGCCATTGGCATGGTCCTCGTCAAGCAGGCGGATGCCGCCAGCACGCTGACCAAGGTGCTCTACTTCGTCTGCTTCGCCGCCTTCTACGCCGGGCTGGGCGGCTGGCTGGCCATCGCCCCCACGGCCACGGCGCAGTACTTCGGCGCCAAGTTTTCCTCCCGCAACTACGGCATCGTCTTCCTGGCCTACGGCATCGGCGGCCTCATCGCCACCTTCGTGGCCGCCTACTCCAAGGACATCTTCGGCGATGTGCTGGACATGTTCATACCGGTGGCCATCCTGGCGGTGCTGGGCTTCCTCATGGCGGCCTTCTTCATGAAGCCGGTGAAAGCGGCGCCGCCCGCCCAGGTGGAAGCAGCCAAGAAGTAGCCCGAGAAGACTCGAAAAGTCGAACGCAAGACAAGGGAAGGCCCGTGGAGACACGGGCCTTCTCCACGTGTTGAAATAGGCTGGGCATTGCGCCATCATTGATAGTGCGAGACTCTACAGGAGGTGCCATGGACAAGAAGCCCACAGCCAGGGGGCGGGTGCCCGGCTTCCCAACTGCCGGCCGGCCCGCCGCGAGAGGGGAGAAGGCTGCGAGCCGGGAGAAAGCATCGAGCAGGACGAAGGCCGCGGCCGCTCCGGACCAGGCCCGGAGCCATGAGAAGGGACATCACGGCCGGTTCGCCACGGCCATCAACTGCATGGACGGAAGGGTGCAGCTCCCGGTCATCGACTGGATGAAGGAGAACCTCCCCGTCGACTACGTGGACATGATCACCGAGCCCGGGCCGGACAAGCTCCTGGCGGAAGGCAACACCGCCGCGCTCGACTCGATCAGGGCCCGGGTCCTCATCTCGGTGAACAAGCACGGCTCGGACACCATCCTGGTGGCGGCCCATGACGACTGCGCCGGCAACCCGGTCTCCCGGGCCGAGCACGAGGGGCATGTGCGCCAGAGCATCATCCGCATCGAGTCCTGGCGGCTGCCCGTGAAGCGCATCCTCGGAGCGTGGATCGGCGACGACTGGAAGGTCAGGATAGTCGAAGCTTCCCGCTCATAGAAACATCCGTGGGAAATTTGTGACAAAAAAGAGCGGCAAAGTACTTGACAGGGATTCATGGTTGTGTAATATATCTGAAGCAATGCAAATATGGTGCATATACGACAGAATGGGGAATTGTTGGTGGACACCAACAGTCGATATAGAGGGAGGTGCATCGGAACAAGATGAAGAAATCGCCGGCAATCGCGGAGACCCGAACAGAGGAAGAGCCCGCTGGCAGCACAGCCGTTTGGAGAGAGGTAGAAGAAGAGCCTCCAGGTAGAGTGGCCCTGGAGAACAGAGCCAGGTTCTTCGGGCATGTATCTGACGAATGCTGGAACGACTGGAAATGGCATTTTCGCAACCGCATAGGCTCCGTTGATGAACTGATACGACATATCCCTCTATCAGCCAAGGATCAGGAGCAGATCCGGCTGGTGACCACCAAGTACCCCCTTTCAGTGACCCCGTACTACTTTTCCCTCATTGATTGGGCCAATCCCGATGACCCGGTCCGGATACAGGCTGTGCCCTCCTTCAAGGAGATCGGGCTGGCCGGCATGGGCATGGAAGACCCGCTGGACGAGAAGGGGCATTCCCCCGTCCCGGGCCTGGTCCACCGATACCCGGACAGGGTCCTGATGGTCCTGACCGACATCTGCCCCATGCTGTGCCGTCACTGCACCCGCAAGAGGGAATGGCGGCATGGAGGATGGGTGCACAATGCCGAGGACATCGAGAGGATGCTGGACTACATACGCCGGACCGAGGCGGTCCGCGATGTCATCATCTCCGGCGGTGACCCGCTGACCCTTTCGACGCGACGCCTGGAAGATGTGCTCGCCGGCCTGAGGCAGATAAAGCATGTGGAGATGATCCGTATCGGGACCAGGTTCCCGGTGGTACTGCCGCAGCGCATCGATGACGAGCTGTGCTCCATGCTGTCCAAGTACGGGCCCATATGGCTCAATACCCATTTCAACCATCCCCGCGAGGTCACACCGGAGGCCGCCCGGGCCTGCGACAGGCTGCTGCGGGCGGGCGTCCCGGTGAACAACCAGAGCGTGCTGCTGCGCGGCGTCAACGACGCTGTAGAGACCCAGCTGAAACTGTGCCATGAGCTTCTCAGGATCAAGGTGCGCCCCTACTACCTCTTCCAGTGTGACGAGGTGCAGGGAACGGAGCACCTGCGGACACCGGTGGAAGCCGGCATCAAGATCATTGAGGGTATGCGCGGCCACACCTCCGGATTGGCCGTGCCGGCGTTCGTCATCGACCTGCCGCAGGGTGGCGGCAAGGTCCCCATACAGCCGAACTACGTGGTGCTCCAGACATCGGAGGAGCTCCTGATAAGGAACTACCAGGGACGGCTGATCCACTACCGGAACCCCAAAGGCCCGAAGTCAGGGAACGGCAGGGCCAACGGGCAGAACGGGCGCCGCAACGGCAACACCAACCAGCTGGCCTTCCCCACTCTGCCGGCATCCGCGAAAGCGGCCGTCCATAGTCCGCCGTAATCGGACAGATCGCAGGGGCAAGGTGACTGTCTCGACGGCACGGGGCCTGGCCCCATGTCGAGACGGGAGTTTCAGGCACAGATGAGAATAGGCATTACGTACGACCTTAAAGACCAGGTCCCCGAGCCTCAGGGCCATTCGGGGGTCCCCGAGCCTCGGGGCCATTCGGGGGTCCCCGAGCCTGCGGGCCGCCCGGAAGACGCTCTTGAGGAATACGATTCCCTGGAGACGGTGGAGGCCATCGCCAGGGCCATCGAAGGCCGGGGCCACGCCGTCGTCAAGCTCGGGGGCGGCCGGGAGTTCCTGGGCAAGATCATGAACGAGAAGGTCGACCTGGTGTTCAACATAGCCGAAGGCCTGGGCAACTACCGCAGCCGGGAGGCCCAGGTGCCCTCCGTCCTGGAGATGCTGGGCGTGCCGTACTCAGGCTCGGACCCGCTGTGCCTGGCGGTGACGCTGGAAAAGCCGCTGGCCAAGAGGCTGGTGTCCTCCGCGGGAGTAGCCACGCCGCAGTGGAAGGTGATCGAAGATATCAGGCAGCTCTCGGAAACAGACTGGGGCGGGTTCCCTCTGCCGGTGTTTGCCAAGCCGGCCCACGAAGGGTCCAGCAAAGGCATCCGGGTGACGTCCCGGCTGAAGAGCACGCCCCAGATTGTGGAAGCCGTAAGGGGGCTTCTGGAATACTATAAGCAACCGGTGATGGTGGAAGATTTCATAGACGGAGATGAAGTCACGGTGGGACTGGTCGGCAACTCCCCGCCCCGGGTGATGGGGATCATGCGCGTTCTCCCCCGCACGAAGACGGACCACTTCGTCTACTCGCTGGAGGTGAAGAGGGATTGGGAGTCCCTCCTGACATACGAGTGCCCTGCTCTGCTGGCCAAAGGCATTCTCCAGGACATAGCTGACTCCAGCCTGAGGGCTTTCGAGGCCCTGGGCTGTCGGGATTTCGCGAGGATGGACTTCAGGATCAGTCCGGATGGGACACCGTACTTCCTGGAGGTCAACCCCCTCCCCGGACTTAACCCCAAGTCGGGCGATTTGCCCATCATGGCCAGAAAGGTGGGACGGACCTATGAGAACCTCATCACAGCTATCCTCGACGCGGCCCTCCAGAGGCTCGGGAGCACGACGGCGCAAGATCGCGATCGTCTATAACGAGCCGGTCCCCGGCACCTACGACGACATCGGCGAGCAGAAGGCGATCCTCTCCATTCTGGAGGGGGTGATAGCCGCCCACCAGTCACTGGAGGAGCTGGGATACGAGGTGGTCAGGGTACCGCTCCTGCCTCCGATCGAACAGGCCCGGGAAACCCTGAAGTCCCTGGACACGGACCTGGTCTTCAACCTCTTCGAGGGCTTCGACACCCGGCCCAAGACGGAGGCCGCCGTGGCCGGCATGATGGCCGAGATGGGGTTCAGGTTTACGGGGTGCTCCAGCCCCGCCCTGGCCCTGGGGCTGGACAAGGTGAAGTCCAAGGACCTCATGCGGGCGCGCGGAATCCCTACCCCCGACTACCAGAAGCTGACCCCGGAGACAGTCGGGAGCTTCCGGCTGAGATTCCCCTGCATCGTGAAGCCCAGCGGGCAGGACGCCAGCCACGGCCTGTCCGCCAACAGCGTCGTCAGCGACCAGCCCTCCCTGGAGCGGCAGGTAGCCATGGTGAGCCGGTCTTTCGGAGGAGACGCGCTGGTGGAGGAGTTCGTGGGCGGGCGGGAGTTCAACGTCACCGTGATGGGCAGCAGGCAGTTGGCGGTCCTGCCCATATCGGAGATACTCTACGACCTGCCGCCCGGCGTGCCGCCGGTCCTGACCTATGCCGCCAAGTGGGAGGAGGACACCTTCTACTTCAACCGTACCAGGGTGGCCTGCCCGGCCGACATCGATCCGGGCCAGAGCTCCGCGCTGTTCCGGACGGCGGAGGACGTCTTCAGGCTCGTCGTCAAGCGCGGATACGCCCGCGTCGACATGAGACTGGGTGAGGACGGGACCCCGCAGGTGCTGGAAGCCAACCCGAATCCGGACATCACCCCCGGGTCCGGCGCCGCCCGCCAGGCTGCCGCCGCCGGCATGACGTATACGCAGTTCGTCGACAGGCTGGTGGCCATGGCCCGGCGCAAGACTCCCGTATGAGAACGAAAGTCAGGCCCATGATCGCCGGGGATAAGCCGGCGATCATGGAGATACTCCGCAGCATCCGCGAGTTCACGCCCGAAGAAGTGACCGTGGCCGTGGAGGTGCTGGATGCCTACCTGGAGGCCCCCTCCGCCTCGGGATACCTGGTCTTCGTGGCCGAGGTCAACGCCGTGGTCACGGGCTACGTCTGCTACGGGCCGACGCCGCTGACCAAAGGCACCTGGGACGTCTACTGGGTGGCGGTGGACCCCGGCGGGCAGGGCCAGGGGGTGGGCCGGGCCCTGATGGCCTTCACCGAAGGCAGGATCAAGAAGAGCCGGGGGCGGCTGATCCTGGTAGAAACCTCCGGCCGCCCGGACTACGCCAAGACCAGGCGGTTCTACCAATCCATCAACTACCGGGAGGCCGCCCGGGTAGCCGATTTCTACGCGCCGGGGGACGACAAGCTGATCCTGGAGAAACGCTTCGCTGACCGGGGATAGCTCAGCAGTTCCGCAACTTCGCCGGACGGCCGTAGCTGACTGCTTCTTGGCAGGA
>CAYPDY010000115.1:6564-8954 GCA_964409515.1 uncultured Dehalococcoidia bacterium | reverse complement strand
TGCCTGCTCTTCTCCCGCATTATGAGGACCTTCGCCTTCCGTCGCCATCGTACCGTCCATCTCCATCGGCGGCCCTCGAATCGGGCCAGCCCAGTATGCTTCCCAGCGTCAGACCCAGGATGCCCTCGATCCTCCTTTGGATGGCGGCCGCCTGCCCCATCCGTTCCCTGGCGGCCTGCCGGGCCGCTCCTTCACTGAACTGCTCCAGCCGGTCCCGGAGGCGCTCATCGAGCGAGACCACCCGGTTTCCTGACACCAGTTTGTCTGCCAGGTAGACCACCGTTGTTTCATTGATCTGGCTCTCCTGATCGGGGGCAAGCACCATATGCGAGGCAATGACGTCCGCGACCTCCGGGTACCCCAACCGGGACACGATTTGGCTGCCCTGGCGGGCGTGGTCCTTGTCTCCCCTGGCGATATCATGCAGCAGAGAGGCCGCCATCACCATCCCCAGATGAAGCCTGCACCCCCGGCTGTTCAGGCATTCGGCGATCCTGCCCGATATCCCGGCCACCACCTGAGCATGTTCCAGGACAGGTTCCGGCAGTCGGTGTTCCTGCAGTATTCTCAGGCATTCCCGGCGGCCGGGGTAGGGCGGCAGCCAGCCCCGAATGGCCCTCTGATAGTCTTCTTCCGAATCCAAATCGACCAGAATGCCTTCATCATCGACCTCGATCTCAGCACTGCTGCGGGCTTCCCTTTCCAGCAGTCCCTTCAAGCCGCCGTCAGGTTCACCCGCCAGGATGGGATCCCGCAGCCTGGCGGAGATCAGGGGCGGATGTCCTCTCTCTCCGTGATACACGGGATAGAGGACATCAAAGGAACTCCCCTCGCCGCCCCGCAGCAGACTGCGAATGGTCTCCGCGGACACAAAGGCGTAGTCTGCCGGCAGCAGGAAGAAGGCCTCGATTTCGTCTTCCAGGGACCTTACCCCGGCTTGAACGGAGGTGTACATGCCCCGATCATAGTCCGGATTCATGATGGTCTTCACGCCTGAGCGATCCAGGACGGGGACCAGCAGGTCCGCCTTGTGGCCGACGACGACCCGGATATCGTGACTGCTTATGCCGGCCTGCCGGAACGTCTGAACAGACTTCTCCATGACCATGGAGGAGCCTGCAGGCAGGAGAGGCTTGAAGAACCCCAGTCTGGACGAATAGCCTGCCGCAGGGATCACCGCCGCGATTCTGTCGATTTCCGCCCCCCTCCGGCTCAGGCGGCCGTCTCCGGTCTACTTGTCTTCCAGGGTGATTTCCAGCTCATGCATCTTGCCCAGTGCCAGGTCCTCAGGAACGAAGGCCTGTCCGCATTTAGGGCAGGTGGGAAGCTCAGCCTCGAACTTGACACCCTGGTACGTCAGTTTCGTCCTGGCCCCGGCCAGAGGAAGCTGACATTTGTCACAGGCAATCCTCTGCTCATCACTGCGGTCCACGGCTGTCACCTTCCTCCACGATCTGAATCCGGTGGCTGTACGCCTTGTGCACCTTGTAGCCGTCACCGCACCTCTCATACTCCACCCAGTATGTCACATGGCCGATCTTGAGATGGGCTATCCTGTATCCATTCTCTCTGTCAACGAACCTGTCACCGCTTCTTTCAGCGTGCAGTACGGCCTGCTTGACCTCGTCCAGGAGAATGAACCGATCGTCCATCTTCTTTTCGACGTCGCCGCAGAGTGTCAGCTTGACCGCCTCGTGGTCTTGTTTCGGACTCTCCATTTCCTCGCCCCAGTAAGTCTCCATTACTCTCGCCTTGAGCGCTCTTCTGTTTCCCCGCCTCTGGGACCGCGTTGGAGGCGCCTTCAGAGCTCCACCCGCCCTCCCCCCTCCGAACATGAAATCCAGGAGATGCCACGCCGCCTTCCCGTTCCCGGCGAAATCGTCCCGGCAGTTCGGGCAATACGTCACATAGTCGCTGGCGCTGGCGCCCGTTCGTTCGTCCCTTATCTCCCTGGCCAGCTTCGGGTTCACCGTCGAGATCAGCCCGCCGTAGCTGCAGCACCGGGCAAACCTGCCGTTCATCCTGAGCTCCTCTACAGCATACCCCATGCTGGCGAGCAGGTCCCTGACGCTCCGCTGCACCTCCGGCAGATAGCGGCTCGAACAGGGATCATACAGGGCAATCACAGCGCCGTTGCCCGGGATGTATCCGTCGGGAAGGCCCTGCTCCTTGAAAATGTCCCACAGGGATTTCACCCTGACATCATCCAGGTGCCTGGCGAACATCTTGTGACAGGTGGGACAGGCCAGGATGATTTCCGGACTGCCCTGCGCTTCCCAGTTCTCCCGGAACGCCCGAATGTGCTTCTCCATTATGTCGGCCCGTCCGGACCAGTCGGCCGGTGCACCGCAGCACCCCAGGTACAGCCCTACGCCGTCCTTCATCCTCTC
>CAYPDY010000115.1:0-6554 GCA_964409515.1 uncultured Dehalococcoidia bacterium | reverse complement strand
AGGTGTTCATCACATAGCCCGGGTCGGAGGCACCCAGCTGGCAGCCGGGAAAGAACAGGTACCTGCTTCTGGCAACGCCCGGCTGACTTCTGAGCAGAAAGGAGTCGTCGCCGGCGGCAGACTCCATGTCCCTCAGCCAGAAATCATGAAAAGCAGCCGGCATCCTCCCATCGGCGCAGATCAGCTTCTTGAGCTCGCTGTCTACCTGTCCCATATCCACGTCCGCAGGGCAGACCTCCTTGCACAGGCCGCACATGCTGCAGGCATTCAGCAGGTGCGTCTTTCCGTGTGCCAGGCGTCCACCTCCCGCCCCGTATGAAACCACCGGCGTGGAATAGAACGCGGCGAGGTCCGCGATATACGTCTTGGGATAGCCTCCGTAGCTCTCAAGGTAGAGGCACTGGCGATCGCATTCCAGGCACTCACACAGCAGGCATCTGGAAGCCTCGTCCCCTGCTTCCTCACTGGTGTACCCGGACTGGGGATCGGAAGGAACAACGGCCGGCTTCTTCTCTGCACGGGAGACATCGGTATAGAGACAGGTATCCGTCGAGAGCTCATTCTCTCTGCCATGAGAGACCGACGTTTTCTTGAGATAGCGTTCAATGGACCTCGATGCCTGCATCCCCTGCAGGACCGCCACGATCGGCGAGTACTCCCCCTCGCCCCCGGCGGGGATAATGAACACCCCCTTCTGCGCGCTTTCCAGGGTGATCCTGTACTCCGGCTTGGATTCATCCTTCGGGACCACTCCGGCAAGTCCGCCCGGTTCGCCGCCCGCGGCCACAAAGCAGGCATCGTACTCCAGGTCCTCCAGGCTTCCGACCTCGGTGCTCAGGCTTATGTCGACTTCATCATCCTCAAGCCTCGCGACTTCCTCATCCAGGACCTGGGGAGGCAGCACGGATGGATCGAGGTCCCGGAGCCTGCCTCCCAGCCGGTCGGATTTCTCATACAGGGTCACCGGATACCCCTTGCGCGCGAGATCCAGGGCGCAGGTCATTCCGGTCAAACCACCACCGATAACGCAGACTGTCTTGTTCTTCTTGACTGCCGCATAGGTTCCCGCATCCTTCGATGCCGAATGGTCGACCACAGCCCTCTCCAGCAGCCGTATTGACAGCGGGTCATCCAGCTTGTTCCGAATGCAGGCCCTCCTGCACGGCTCGTCGCAGACCCTGGAGATGATGCCGGGAAACAGGACCTTCCGGGCATACGCCCTGCAGGCCTTATCATAGTCACCCTGCCGGATGCCCCGCATCAGCGCTCGCACGTCGACGTGCACCGGGCAAGCCGCGCTGCAGAAGGGGGGTTCTTCCTGGATGCATTTGTCCTTGATCCCGCTGATTTCATCGATGTCCATGCCAGAAGTCCCCTGTCACCTGCAATAGAGTATATAGGCAATCAGACTGCAAGCAAGCCCGCAGTCTGATTGCCCGTGGTGCGCGATCAACAGTGAGGGTTCAGTCCTGCTCCGGCCCCGGGCCGGCAGGCCCTGGCCCCTCACGCATCAGCACAAGTGTTCCTACTCGTCCTCTTTCCGGAGGCCTCCTTCAGCACTGATGTCGAAGCCGGTCCCCTTCATCGGCCGGTCCTTGATGTACTGCATCCTGTCTTTGAACTCCATCCCCAGCCAGTACTTCTTCGGCTTGCTCACCTTGCCCGCTTCCAGGTCCTTCATGGCTTTGAGCACCTTCGCCGGCCTGGCCGGAAGCTCGTGAATCCTGACTCCGACGGCATTGTGGATGGCGTTAAGGACTGAGGGGAATCCCGTTATGAAGCACTCCGCACAGCCGGCGGCACCGAACGGGCCCGTGGGCCTGGGCGTCTCCAGGAAGTTGAGCTCCAGGTCATCCGGGATATCCTCAATGAACGGCAAACCAAGCTTGATGAGGTTGATGTCCTTGGCCGGGTCCTCGAAGTCTTCGGAAAGCGCCATGCCGATGGCCTGGGCCATGCCGCCGTAGGCCTGGCCCTCAACAGCCAGCCTGTTGCCGATGACCCCGACGTCGAAGGCCCCGGTCATCCTGAGCACCTTCGTCTTGCCCGTCTTGACATCGACTTCAACCTCAGACAGGAACACCGCGTAGTTGTACTCGGGGTTGGGGGAACCATGGCCGGTGTTCGGATCTATGTCTCTGGTCGTCCCCAGAGTGGGGTGTACTCCGCGATACTTGGTGGGAATCCCTTCCTTCTTCATTTCGTCATAGGTGCGGAAGGTCCCGTCCGGCTTGCGCATGGCATTCATCAGCTTGTTGGCCGCATCAATGCAGGCCTTCCCGTGCATGTAGTGATTGCTGCTCCCGGCAGATGCCCCCGTGTTCGGACATACCTTCGTATCGCCCATGACCAGCCGGATCTGGTCCGGCCTCAGGCCCAGGGGCCTCAGCGCCTCATGCGTCTCTACGAACGCTCCTACGTCTCCGCCCTGACCCTGGTCCTCCCAGCCGTTGAAGTTGGTGACGGTGCCGTCCGGATTCAGCTCCAGGTCCACCTCCGACTGGTCGCCCATGCCTCTGCCTACGCTGTAGCCGCCGCAGTTGATGCCCACTCCGCGCTTCTTCTCAGCGGTGGATTCCTTCTGGGCCCTCTTGACCGCTTCCTGGTACTTGGGCCGCATCATGTCCATGAGCTTCTCCATCGGGTATACCGACAGTGTGTTGCTGGTGACGCCCAGGTCTCCCTTTCTCATGACGTTCTTGTACCGGAACTCGAAGGGGTCGATCCCTGCCTTCTCCGCCAGCTCATCGATGAGCTGCTCATGTCCGGCATATGCCTGCATGGCGCCGAACGCCCGGAAAGCGGTGGTGAACGAATGGTTGGAGCAGGTGACCATGGCCACGCCCTTTATGTTCGGGATCGCATAGGGCCAGCCCATGAAACGAATGCCTTTTTCAATCAGCAGGCTGGCAACGTCGGCGTAAGCACCATGGTCGTAGAGCAGCTCATACTGCAGGCCGGTGAGCTTGCCTTCTTTGTCACAGCCCAGCTTGATATTGGTCCAGCCGGGGGCACGTTTTCCCGTGCAGACGGTGTGCTCGTCATAGTCCAGGTCCAGACAGACGGGGAAGCCGTCAACGGCCTGGGTGGCCACAGTCGCCAGAGCGATGTTGTTGGAAGACAGCGAGTACCCGAAGCTGGCGCCAACGGGATTGTTGATGATCCTCATATCGGCCAGACCGGCGCCGGCCAGGACGGCCGCCGCGGCCGCATGGATCAGCAGGCTCTTGCAGTGGCAGGTATACTTCCCGTCCTCATCCATATAGGCCAGAAGCGTATCCGGCTCCAGGACGGCATGGGGCTGGCGCTGGCTGTAGTAGCTGCCTTCAAGCACGTGTGCCGACTTCCCGAATACCCCATCCAGGTCATCCTGCCCCTTGAGCAGAGGCGCCATCACGTAGAGGTTGTCGAAACCCTCGAAGACCTGCTTCGCATCAGGCGCCACCGCCTCCAGGGCGTTCATGTATGCCGGCAGCTCTTCCTGCGTGACCTTGACCTTCTCCGCGGCAGCCCGGGCATGCTTGCGGCTGTCAGCCAGTACGATGGCATAGACATCGCCATACTGGTACACCAGGTTGTCCACCAGGATGGGACGCTCGAACATGTTGCCGGTATATCGAGGGTTCATGATGTTCAGGTTGAACATGAGGTTCGAACCCTTGACATCCTTCTTGGTCACGACCTTGACCACGCCCGGCATCTTCTCGGCCTCTGAAACGTCGATATTCGACACCTTGGCGCTGGAGACCTTCGCCAGGGCCAGTGCCGCATGATAAGCAGTGCCCGGCGGCATCTTGGTATTGACATCAGATCCATAGTCACAGGTTCCGGTGACCTTGGCCAGCGCTGACGGCCTCGGGAAAGCGGTCCCATAGATACGGCCGTCCGCCGGCATCTTGAACTCCAGGTCCTTCATCTTCATTTCGCCGCGCAGCACCTTGGCGGCGGCCATGACCGCATCCACCAGCGGCTTGTACCCGGTGCATCTGCAGGCATTGCGCTGCCTCTGGAACCAGGCCCTCACCTCCTGCCTGGTCGGGTTGGGGTTGCTGTCGAGCAGGGCCTTGGCGGAGACAATGAAGCCAGGGGAGCAGTAACCGCACTGCGCGCCGCCATACGACATCCACGCCTGCTGCAGAGGATGCAGGCTGGTGGGCGTCCCTATCCCTTCGATGGTGAGAATACTGGAGTGTTCCTCGACCTTGTCCATCCTCTTGGTGCAGGCCTTGGTGACCTTTCCGTCAACCAGGACCGTGCAGGTACCGCACTGGCCCACGCCGCACCCCACCTTCGTACCTGTCAGGCCCAGGGCCCGCACCACATCGGCGAGGGTGTCAGTAGGTTCACAGACTATCTGGCGTTCCGCCCCGTTGATGTGCAACAACATTTTCCTCAGTGCCATGCTTTCCCCTCCTTCTGAATATTCGTACGTTGTCTCTTCGACTCGAAGCAATCCAGTATCACTGGAGCCGCTGCCGGGTGAACCGAATAGATGGACCCGACGCTCGGACCTGAAGATCCGGGAAAGGGTCCACTCACATAATCAGACAGTCAATCTATGAGAGAAGGCTGGCCCGTTCATTCCCCTTTTTCCCGCACGACCGCGCAGACTCTCGACAATCTGACTGAAGAGGGCACTTCAGCAATAGCAGTGCGTGCGGGAAAAAGAAAAACGCCCTGTAGGTTAAGGGCGCTTTGTCAGAACAGGCCAGCCTTCATAAACTCTCCTTTCCGCAATGGGGGGCCCAGGCGTTTCCACCTGAACCTTCGGGGCTTGTCGCCCACCGTCTGAGTGCCCTGCTTCACCGCGTTTAGGCCACTCAGCTTCGGAGAAACCCTGCTATTCGTTTCTCGTTGCAAGCCAGTCTGACCAACAGTCTCCTGTCCTCAGCCCGCTTGATGGAATTACACTATCACAAGTGGCAAAATGACGTCAAATCATTCTTCAATCTCCGGCCCGGATCGCTGGCAGTGTTGTCTCCTCACGACAACGGCTGTTTGACAGCCATAAACGCCTTTTGCTACGATCTAAGACAGAACGGCAGCAGGCTGGGGATGCGGCAAAAACCAACTGCTACTGTTCACATCTCCGAGCTGGATTGCCCAAACCCTTATTGGGTATGGCAGTCACAGACGGTGGGCTTCGGCCCCGAAGGTGCGAGTGGAAACGCTCACGCCCCCCATTGCGGAAAGGAGAGTTTATGAAGGCTGGCCTGTTCTGATAAGACGCCCTGAGACCTGGGGGCGTCTTTCTTTTCGTCCCAATGTCCTGGATACGTGATCGGCGTGTCCTCTTGCCTATCGTTTCAGCATATTTGAGACGACTATTGTGGACGAACTTTTTACCCCTCTCGGTCTCCTCGCCTGGCAACACGACATGAGACACATCAATAGTGGCAGACCAGTCCTGAAGGTACTAATGTCCTCGTTGACTATCTTGAGGTTTGAATGACAACCATGAGCACTCGCTACCATTACGACTACAAGACAATCGGCCTGAAGGAACGGGACTACCTGGCGCTGGCCGAGAAGAAACAGGCGCTTGAAAGCGCGATAGGCAGGCGCCTCAACTGGTCTGACTTCCTGCTGTGCATCGCCGGACTCAAAAGTGTGGCAGAGGAGCAGAGCATCGCTCGCCTGGCCCGGAAAAGACGCCCGTCTGTGGAGCCTGAGAGTCTTCCACCTTCCAGCGCCTCACAGATGGAGGAGATCGTGGCCAGGCATGTTGACAGGGCGATCAGGGAGATAAGGAAAAACTGCGGGACTTCGTCGTTGCAGCGTTGAGAAAGAGGAGCGAAGGAGAGATATGTCAAAGGGAGTACTCTACGATGGCACCCGCTGCATAGGGTGCCGGGCCTGTTCGGTGGCCTGCAAGGTCTGGAACAACCTCAGGGCCGACCTCGGTGCGAAGGGCACGGTCGAGGGTGGCATTCAAGGGCAAGCAGTCGTCTCGGACAAGACGTTCACCTTCATGCGCTTCCGCGAGGTTGAGGCAGAAGACGGCAGCCTGAAGTGGGCCTTCGCCAAGATACAGTGCATGCACTGCCAGCACCCGGCCTGCCAGACCGCTTGCATCGTGGGCGCTCTCAGGAGAAATGACGACACCGGTGCGGTGACCTACAACCGCGGCAAGTGCATCGGCTGCCGCTACTGCATGGTGGCCTGCCCCTTCGGGATACCCTGTTACGAGTGGGATCGGCCATCACCCTGGATCAAGAAGTGCACCTTCTGCGCTGACCGCCAGGAAGGCAGCGACCGGGAGCCCGCCTGCGTCACCACCTGTCTCACCGACGCCCTGATGTTCGGCGAGCGAGACGACCTCATCGCAGAGGCCAACAGGCGCTTCGAGGCCGAGCCGGACAGGTACTGGAGGAACGAGAACGGCGAGCACCACATCTACGGCGAGCACGAGGTCGGCGGCACCGCCTGGATGTACATCTCCTCGGTCTCGCCCGCCGACCTCGATCTGCCGGACGTCACCGACGAGGAGGTGCCGGAGAACGCCCACAAGGCCATGGGCACCCTGCCCTACTACGCCGTCGGCGTCACGGGCC
>CAYPDY010000114.1:0-9044 GCA_964409515.1 uncultured Dehalococcoidia bacterium | reverse complement strand
CGAAGAAGTCCCTGATGTTCTCGTATATCTCGGACAGGGCCCGCGGCAGCATGACCCCTTTCTGGGCGAAGTGGTTCGCCAGCTTGTGGATGTGGGGGGCATCACCTATCCTCGCCTTCTCCACGCCCAGGAGCCCGCCGTTCGTCACCGCATCAGCAGCCATTGCGTCTCAGTCCCTCACTTTCAGTCTCTTCTCCAGCGCGGAGTAGAAGAGCTCGGGCGGCGAGGTCCTCAGGAAACGGATGCAGTGAGGACTGCGTCTGGCTGTGACCGTGTCGCCGTCCCGCAAAGTCACATTCACCTGGCCGTCGACGCTCAGCACCGCCTCGTAATGACTGCGCACCACCATCTTGATCTCCACCGTCCCCGGCAGGACCAGGGCATATGGCAGGCTCAGGTGAGCGGACACCGGCTTCAGCACGATCTCCTCCGCCTGCGGGTAGAGGATCGGGCCGCCGGCCGCCAGCGAGTATCCGGTGCTGCCCGTCGCCGTCGAAACCAGGACGCCGTCCACCCGGTAGTTCGACAGGGGGGCGCCGTTGACGCTGGTCACCACGTTGACGATCCGGGGCACCGGCCCGCGGCCAACCAGCGCGTCGTTCAAGGCCAGATAGGAGGTCTCTCTCCCGACGCCGCCCTCTGTCTGACTGAGCAGGTCAACCTGCAGCATGGCGCGCCGGTCCACCCGGCACTCCCCGCCGAGAACTGCCGGGAGCTTCTCCATCACCTCCGCCGCCGAGAACTCGGTCATGAACCCGAGGTGCCCCATGTTCACGCCGACGATCGGTATGTCCCAGGCCGCCACCGTGCGGGCCACCCGCAGGATGGTGCCGTCTCCGCCCACGCTGATGGCCATGTCGGTTCCCTGGCGGTGAGCGGCCATCCGTTCTTCATCCCACGAAGAGCATATCCAGGCCTCCGCGTCCAGAGCCGTCAGAGACTCCGCCAGCCGGGCCGACAGGTCCCTGGCCGCCGCTATCATGGGGTGGTAGATGACGCCGACCGACTTCATGGCCGCATCACTGCTTCCTCTTGCGGAAGAAGTCCTCGATGTCCTTGATCATACCCTTCAGGTCCTCGTCGCTCATCTTCCCCAGCCCCTGCTCCGGGTAGGATGTCCGCCGTTCCGTGGATGGGTAGACCATCTCGTTCTTGGCCTCCTCCTGGAGCTGGTCGTAGATCTGGCCCATCTCCTCTTCCGTCTGTGTGGCCAGCACCTCCAGCTCCTTTTCGTCCACCCCCAGCCCCTCCATGGCATTGAGCTTGCGCACCAGGGCCAGGGCCGACATCGGGTAGTTGCTCCACGGGAAGGGCAGCCTGGCGATATAGTGAGGCATCGGAGACCACAGTCCCACCCCTTCGATACCCCTGGACCGGGCCAGCCAGAGGAACGATGAGTGTATGCTGCCTATGCCCTTGTACTCCGGATAGGGATCCACCTCTGACTCCTCCAGCAAGCGCCTCAGGCGGGGCAGGTTCACCACTCCCAGCACCGAAGGCGTCTCCCGATGGTCTATGCCGACGGCCCCGAAGGAGCCCACCACGTATATCCTCTTTACCCCGATGTGCCGGGCCACCTCCAGGATGACCTCGACATAGTCGTACGGCCTGGCCGTGGGCTGCTCGCTCCTGAAGATCACGATGTCATTGCCCGCATCCGGGTTCTTCCAGAAATAGAACCCGTTCCGGAGCAGCTCCAGGTCTCGCAGCACCCCGTTGGTCACCGACACCCACGGCACGGTGGAGAATCGGTGCGGTTCGATGCGGCCCAGCTCCCCGGCCCCCAGCTTGCCCCTCAGGTAGTCAATGACCCTCAGCCCGACGTAGCCGACATCCGGCAGCCCCACGATAAGCCGGGGGTTGCGCAGATTCGGCTCCCTGTACAGGGTGAACTCGCTGCTCATGGCTGGGTCCTGCCTGCCTAAATCTATCACTTTCACACCCCCCCGTAAACTCGAGTCGAGGGCCGTGTCGGATTGACCGGCGCTTCGGGCCACAATATACTGGCACCATATCCGTCTCAGGAGGTCAGAGCATGAAGCGATTCGATGGCAAGGTGGCCCTGGTGACCGGCGGCGGCTCGGGCATCGGCCGCGCCACCTGCCTGGCATTTGCCCGTGAAGGCGCCAGGGTGGTTATCGACGACATCAGGGTCGAAGGGGGAGAGGAAACGCTGCGCCTCATAAGGGAGGCTGGTGGAGAGGCCATCTTCGTCAAGGCGGATGTGTCTAAGGCCGCCGAAGCCGAGGCCATGGTGCAGAAGGCCATCGAAACCTACGGGCGCCTGGACTGCGCCTGCAACAACGCCGGAGTCGGCGAGCCCCTGAGGCGAGTCCACAAGACCTCGGAAGACAACTGGGACCGCGTTATGGCCACCAATCTGAAGGGTGTCTATCTGTGCATGAAGTACGAGCTGCCGCCCATGGTTAAACAGGGCAGGGGGTCTATCGTCAACACATCATCCCTGGCGGGCATGAAAGGCCTGCCCGGACAGGCGAGCTATGTGGCCAGCAAGCACGGCGTCGTCGGCCTGACCAAGTCCGCCGCCATCGAGTACGCCCCGCTCGGGGTCCGCATCAATGCCGTCTGCCCCGGCGTGATCGCCACACCCTTGATAATGCCCAACATGAAGGGCAGGCCCCAGGTGGAGAAGGGATATCTCGACATGGAACCCATCGGCCGGCTGGGACAGCCCGAGGAGATCGCCGCGGCCATCCTGTGGATGTCCTCTGATGAGGCGTCCTTCCTGGTCGGCAGCGCCTTCTGCGTGGACGGGGGGGTAGTAGCGACCTAGGGGCCTGCGGCCCCGGGCGGCCGTCGTATGCTGCGGAGCAGCTCCAGCACCTCGGGCATCTTCGAGAACGTATCCAAGTCGTAGCGGGCCTTCCTCTGCCAGTTGGGGTGCCCGTCGACCACCCCGGGAACATTCTGCTGCTCCGTCTCCAGCCACAGGTCCTCCATGTTTGCCAGCAGCACCCGGGCCTGGCTCGCATTCAAGAACGACAGGCAGGCCTGGAATATGCGCCCGATGTCCTCGCGGTCCCCCGTCAGGTGCCCCGCGCGCTCCAGGAAGCGCACCAGGTTCCGCTTGGCGATGAACCGCTCCTCCATCCTCTCCCGGGCCTCGGCCTCCGATACCAGCCCCAGCGCCTGCCAGCGCCCTATCTCCATCCCCTGCCAGAAGGCCGAGAAGGGAGGCATGTCGTGGGTGTTGAGGCTGGCTACCGACGCCGGCGGGGGGTCGCCGAGCCCCGCGTCGGCATCCGACGGTACCTCGTACTGGACGACATAGAGGCCGCTGACCCCGTGGCGCGCCATCGCCTCGTTCACATACTGGGGAACCGTCCCCAGGTTCTCGCCCACCACCGCGCACCGGTGCCGGTGTGACTCCAGGCTCAAGATGGCGTACGTCTCTTCGGCCGGGTAGCGCACGTAGACGCCCTGGGTCGCCGGCATGCCGTTCGGCACCCAGTAGAGGTGATGAAGGCCCATGACGTGGTCCACCCGCAGCATGTCCGCGTATTTCATGTGGTGGCGCAAATAGGCGATGGGATACCGGTACCCCTGCTCCCTCATCTTCTGGGGATGAAGCGGGGGAAACCCCCAGTTCTGGCCCTTGTGGAACAGGGCATCGGGAGGAGCTCCGGAAGACACCCTCGGCACGAACAACGCCTGTTCCCTCCAGGTGTCGTATCCGTCCCGGTGAACGCCCAGCGGCAGGTCAAGATAAAGGCTCACGCCCCGGGCGCGCGAGCCCTCCGAGACATCCCGCAGCTGCCCGTCCGCCAGCCACTGCACATAGGCGTGGTAGTGCTCCTTCTCACCATCGCCGTCGCCCGCCACCAGCACGCCCGCGCGCTGGGGCTCCGGCCAGTCCGGCCACGTCTCACCGCGGGACTCGACCGCCGCCCTGAAGCGTGCGTAGTCGGTCACCCTCGCATCACCCTTCAAGAACGTCTGGAAGGCCCGGAAGCGCTCCCCGGAATCCGCGGTCAGCGTCCTGGCCAGCTTCTCCAGCACCAGTCGTTTCAGCCCCATGAGGCGCCGGTAGTCGACCAGGCGACGGCGGCCATGGGCTTCGACCTCGCTCCTGAACCCCTCCGACCCGGCGATCGCCCGGGCCTCCGGGCAGCGGGCCATCTCCGGCACGCGGGTCACATCCAGGTAGAACTCGTTCCAGAACAGCCGGCTGGCCGGTGTGTAGGGACTGGGGTCGCAGGGCTGGTCCAGAAAAGAGGCCAGGAAGGGCAGGGTGCCCACAATGCGGCCTCCCAGGCCGGCTACCCACTCCATGAATGCTTCCAGGTCAGTGAAATCGCCGGCGCCCCAGCTGCGCCCCGACTCCAGGGCATAGAGCGGCAGGAAGGCGCCCCAGCCGCGATCCTGCGTCCCCGCCGACGGCGGGAAGGCCTTCACCGGCGCGGAGACAATCATGGCCTCCGCCGCACCGCCCGTCAGCTCCACCGAGAGGCGATGGTATCCCGCGGGCAGCTGTTCCTCCACGGCCAGGGCACGGGCCGAATAGCGGGCGCCCTCCACTACCGCTTCCTCGGCGGCGGGCAGTCTCGCCAGGTCCACGCCCCAGCGCCGCACCTCTCCCGACTCCAGGGTAATCCGGCACTGGAGAATTCCCTGGACCTGGTCCGAGGGCAGCCGAAGGTCGACGGGCGGACAGGCGCCGTCCCAGGCGACTATCACCGGCTCGAGGTACCGCCTCCAGTAGCTCTGGCGCCACTGCCGGCGGGCATCGGGAACGTCGTCCCCGGTCTCCACGGGCGCGCCGAAAGCCTTGAGAACGGCCAGCAGCGATTCCCCAGATGCCTCCTGCCGATGGCCGGTGTTGTCCCGGTACTCGGTCTCAATGCCGTAGGCCCGGGCCAGGTTCTGCAGCGAGAGAAGCCCGTCCCCCGCCATCATGTCTTGCGAATCTCGTTCAGCGCTGCCACCTTCCCCTCCGGACTGGCGAACACCTCACCTGGTCAGCATAACCAGGAAGACCACGACCAGCCCCACCAGGACGATGGATTCAATGACCAGGAGGGTGACCCACATCCAAAGCGGCAGCGATCTCAAACGGCCCAGTAAGGAGGCCTTCTTCGCAGGAGGCTCGTTCATAGCCTCCATTTTAAGCTTTGACTTGCCCGCAGGCAATCGGCGGACGGCGCGTCCGCCGATTGATGCGTCTCCTACGCACGAGCGTCCGCCGCTCGATGCGTCTCCTACGCACGAGCGTCCGCCGCTCGATGCGTCTCCTATGCACGAGCGTCCGCCGATTGATGCGTCTCCTATGCACGAGCGTCCGCCGCTCGATGCGTCTCCTATGCACGAGCGTCGTTTGCCTTACCATGGCCGCCGATGCTAAAATTCTCTCAATCAGGAGGTGCGCCACGGCTAAACTGTCTGAAGAAGCCAAACGGATCATTGCAGCCACCCAGCCAGCCTTCGTAGCCACCGCCAGCAAAACCGGAAAACCCAATGTCTCTCCCAAAGGATCCTTCAAGGTAGTTGACGACGAGCACGTTGCCTTTGCCGAAATCGCCTCCCCCGTCACCATCGCCAACATCAGGGAGAACCCCCTGGTGGAGATACTCGTCTTCAGCCACGACACGTTCGGGGGCTGCCGCATCAGGGGCAAGGCCGAGATCCTGGAGTCGGGCGACCTGGTCGAGTCATTCAGGTCTCAGTTCGCTCCCATGAAGATGAAGGTGCGTTCCGCCGTCAGAGTAGCCGTGGATGAGGTGGTCATCATGCCTCCAATGAAAGCGGGGTCGAAGTAGTCATGGATTTCAAGTTTTCGGAAGACGAAGAGAAGCTAAGACAAGAGGTACACGATTTCTGTCAGAAGGAACCGCCGGAGAGCTTCCCTCACGAGATTGAGGACGAAGGATACGGCTTCGGCGGCTGGTCCCGGGCTTTTACCCAGAGGCTGGGCCAGAAGGGCTGGCTCTCCATATCCTGGCCCAAGCAGTACGGCGGCATGGGCGGGACCATCATGCAGCGCTACGTCTCGGCGGAGGAGCTGGCCTATCACCGGGCGCCCCAGTACGGGCACCTGTTCGGTGACGCCGTGGCCGCCGGCCTTCTCTCCAAGGGCAACGAGGAACAGAAGATGGAGTTCCTGCCCAGGATGGCGAAGGCCGAGATCCTCTTCTCCACCGGCCTGAGCGAGCCCGGGGCGGGGTCCGACCTGCTGAACACCGCCACCAAAGCCGTGAAGGACGGCGACTACTACGTCATCAACGGTCAGAAGATATGGCCCACCGGCGCGCACCTGGCCGAGTGGTGCCTGCTCCTGGCCCGCACTGACCCCAACGCCCCCAAGTCCAAGGGGCTGAGCACCTTCCTGGTTGATGTCAGGTGGCCCGGGGTGACCGTCAACCCCATCATCGACATGGCCGGAGCCAAGTCCTTCAACGAGATATTCCTGGAGGATGTCCGCGTTCACAAGAAGTACCTGCTGGGGCAGGAGAACCGCGGCTTGCCGCTGGTCTTCGAGGCCCTGGAAGGGGACCGCTTCTGGGGCCGGTGCATCAGGCACGCCGGCAGCCGCCGGGACGTCGAGGAGCTCGTCGAGTACGTGAACGAGGCCAGGTACGATGGGCACCGGCTGAAGGACAACCAGATCCTGCGCGACCAGCTGGCCGAGATAGCCGTCGAGATGCAGGTCAGCCGCATGATCAACTACAAGGCGGCCTGGCTCCTGAACCAGGGAAAGAGCATCAGCTGGGAATCGTCCGTGGTCAAGGTCTTCGCCGATGAGCTGGGACAGCGCCTGGCGCACGTCGCGCTGGAGATACTCGGCCCGGAGGTCCAGCTCGGGGAAGACCCGAAGTGGACCAACCTCAGGAAGAGATTCACCTTCCTCTACAAGTTCTGCAGAGGTCTGAGCCTCGCCGGAGGCACTTCGGAGATCCAAAGGATGACGATAGCCACGAGAGGCTTGGCGCTGCCAAGAGGCTAGAGGGAAGAGGATAGAGAGATGGACTTCACCTTCACCGAAGAACAAGAAATGCTCCGCAAGATGGCCCGCGACTTCCTGGCCACGGAATGCCCCCGGGACACGGTGCGGAAGCTGATCAAGGACGAAAAGGGTTACACTCCCGAGATGTGGAACAAGATGACCGACCTGGGCTGGCCGGGGCTGATCATACCGGAGCAGTACGGCGGCGTGGGCGGCAGCTTCATGGACGTCGTGGCCCTGGCGGAGGAGATGGGGAGAGGGGCCCTGGTGGGACCGCTGTTCTCCTCGCTGGTGGGCACCCTGGCCGTGATCGAGATGGGCAGCGACCAGCAGAAGGCGGACCTCCTGCCCAGGATAGCCGCCGGCAAGCTGATTCTCACCACCGCCGTGAGCGAGCCCGGGGTCGGCTTTGAGCTTGACGCCATCCAGTGCCAGGCCACCGCTGAAGGTGACGACTGGGTGATCAACGGGACCAAGCTGTTCGTGGAGAATGCCCACGTAGCCGACATCGTCCTGGTGGCCACCAAGACCAAGCACGCCACCAAGCAGGAAGGCATCGACTTCTTCCTGGTGGACGCCAGGGGCCCCAATGTTGCCATTACCCCCATCGAGACCCTCTCGGGAGACAAGCAGTCCAAGGTAGTGGTCAAGGGCCTCAAGGTCACCGAGGCCAAGAGGCTCGGCGAGGCTCACCGCGGCAAGGACCGCATCGCCCGGCTGCTGGAGATGGCCACCGTCCTCAAGTGCGCCGAGATGGAGGGCGGGGCCCAGCAGGTCCTCGACATGACCGTGACCTACCTCAAGGAGAGGGTCCAGTTCGACAAGCCCATCGGCGTCCTGGGAGCGCTCCAGACGCACGCCGCCAACATGGCCGTTGACCTCGAGGGCATGAAGTACATCACCTACCTGGTGGCCTGGAAGGTCAATGAGAATCAGCCGTTCGCCAGGGACGTGGCCATGGCCAAGGCCTGGTGCAGCGAGGCCTACCGCCGCATCTGCGACCTGGCCCACCAGTGCCACGGCGCCATCGGCTTTTGCGAGGACCATGACCTGCCGCTGTATTCCAAGCGCTCGAAAGTGTCCGAGTTCGCCTTCGGAGACGCCCAGTTCCAGAGGCGTCTCGTGGCGAGAGAGATCGGTTTGTAGAAAGGAGATCGAAGCATGGCAAAGAAGCAAGTCCCGATAATCGATGGCCTGTTCACCTGGCCCGCTGACAAGCCCCAACTCCTGGCGAGCAAGTGCAAGAAGTGTGGTGCGCACTTCTTCCCCACGATCCCGTTCTGCGGGAACCCGGACTGCGCCAAGGACAAGGCCAATATGGAGGTCGTGCCCCTGAGCAACTCCGGCGTGCTGTACAGCTTCACCATTCACACGGCACAGCCGGCCGCCCCCTTCAGGATGGACCCCTTCAAACCCTACGGCGTGGTCATGGTTGACGTTCCCGAAGGCATGCGCGTACTGGGCATGACCACCACCACCGAGGGCCTCAAGATCGGCCAGAAGCTGGAGATGACGGTGGGCAAGCTGTACGAGGATGCTGAGAACGAGTACATCACCTGGATGTGGAAGCCGGCGGGGAAATAGGAGAATATGACGATGAAACCAATGCGTGAAGTAGCTATCGTTGGTATCGGCCAGCATCCGTGGGGCCAGTTCCCCGAGAAGTCCATGCAGGAGATGGGCGTTGAGGCCACCGTGGCCGCGCTCAAGGACGCCAACATGACCTGGCGTGACATCCAGAGTGCAGCCTTCGGCGGGTACATGTGGATCGCCGACCGCGGCGGCGTTCCGGCCCTGCTGATGGGAACCTCGCTCGCCCGACTGATGGGCGAAACCGGCATCCCCATGGTCAACTGCGTCAACGCCTGCGCCTCCGGCCAGGCCATCCTGCGCGAGGCCGTCCTGGCGGTCGCCTCGGGCCATGCTGACACAGCCATCGCCATCGCCGCCGACAAGTCGGCCGGCGGATTCTTCCGGCCCCAGCTCCGCGACGCTGCCCCGGCCAAGTTCGACAAGGGCGGCTTCAACGACACCGACTACATCCGCTTCTGCATGACCGGCGAGACCAACCCGGCCTACTGGG
>CAYPDY010000113.1:0-9070 GCA_964409515.1 uncultured Dehalococcoidia bacterium | reverse complement strand
CTAGGCGTCGCAGTCCCCGGCCTCGCTCCGGGCAACTGTCAGGAATGTCGCCCCTTTGATGTCGCACCGCGGCAGCGGGGGACTGCCCGTCCCCCTGTGATATACTCTGAAGCACACGACGGTGTTGCGCTCCCGCGTGGGGCGGGCGAATCTTATCGTGAAGGGGGAGCGAGGACCATGGGCCAAGTCAGTCTACATCTGAGCATCCAGCAGATCAGCGGGCCGGCAGCTCTCATGGTCCTGGAAGGCGCGGTCACCGCCGAGGCTGAGGCTGCCATGCTGGAGGCCATGGAGCATGCCGCCGGCCAGGGTGCCCGGTCCGTGGTGGTGGATTTGTCCCGTGTCTCCGGCATCGACAGCGGCGGCGCCAGCGTGCTGGTGAAGCTCTGGACAGCGTCGAAACGCCGCCGGATCAACCTCCTTGCCGCCGCGCCGGATCCCGGCATCCGGGAGATCCTCGATCTCACCCAGCTGTCAGAGGTGATACCCGTCTTCAACGATCCTGCCCGGGCGCTGTCCGCCGTGGGGGCGGGTGCCGGAGAGACCCCTGCCGGGGAGGCGAGGAAGATGGAAGTCACCCGGGACATGACTCTGGGCACCAACCGGGGCAGCGTGGTGTACTGGGCCAAGCCGGTGAAGAGGCTCACCGTCACCAGGGTGCCGGGTGCTGTCACCGGCCTGAACGTCGAGGGCCGGCGTCCGGTGGGGCCGATCAAGGGTTTCGGCCAGATGTGGGAGAAGACCTACGAGCTGCGCTTCTCCGAAGCGAAGAAGACGCCCTTCGATATTGCCACTATCCTGAAGGAGAACTTTGTCAGCTTCCAGCCCCCGCAGAACAAGTTCTACCCTTCGCCGCTGGGCATTGCGGCCGGCGAGACGGTTCTCATCAAATCGTCAACCATGGGCATCCCCATCTACACCGGGGTGCTGACGAGCTACTCCGACGATGTCTCTTTCACCTTCATGACGCCCCAGGGACATCCCGAGTCCGGCTGGGTAACCTTCCGGGTGTTCAAGGAGGCCGGCGAGACCGTGTGCCAGATCCAGGGACTGGCCCGGGCCAATGACCCCCTCTTTGAGATCGCCTTCCGTCTCCATGGAGCGAAGTTCCAGGAGCGGATCTGGAAACACGTGCTGGGCTCCCTGGCCGGGCATCTCGACGTGAATGCCCCGGTGACCATGAGGAAGAGGTGCATAGCGCCCAACCTGCAGTGGTCCCAGGCGGCCAACCTCCGGCACGATGCCCAGATATGGACACTGGTGTATCTCCTGCTGTGGCCGGTCCGCCGTGTTGCCCGCATCTTCAAGAAGTGAGTCCGGGCGGTATGGAGGACACGCGATCGTACGACGCAGTGGTGGTGGGTTCGGGTCCGAACGGCCTGGCCGCCGCCGTGAAGCTGGCCCAGGCGGGGCTGTCGGTCGCCGTATTTGAGTCCAGGGCCACGGTGGGCGGGGGGCTGCACAGCGCGGAGCTGACCCTGCCGTCTTTCCGGCACGACGTTTTCGCCTCGGTGCACCCGCTGGCGGCCGGTTCCCCGTTCCTGCGGACGCTGCCCCTGGCCGACTACGGGCTGGAATGGATCCATTCCCCGGCCCCGCTGGCCCATCCCCTCGATGACGGAACGGCCGTCATGCTGGAGCGGTCGGTGGAAGCGACGGCGCAGAACCTGGGCCGGGACGCGGGGGCGTACAAGAAGCTCATTGAACCCCTGGCCACTCACTGGGATGACCTGGCGGGCGACGTGCTGCGTCCTTTCGGCTGGCCCTCACACCCGGTCCTGTTTACCGGCTTCGGCCTGCGCGCCATCCGTTCCGCCGCCGGCCTGGCGGAAACGAAGTTCGGCGGGCCCCGTGCCAGGGCGCTGTTCGCCGGGTTGGGCGCGCACTCCATCATGCCTCTGTACAAGGTGGGCAGCGCCGCCATCGGGTTGGTCATGTGCGCCGCCGGCCACGCCGTCGGCTGGCCCATCGCCAGGGGCGGATCGCAGAGCATCGCCGAGTCGCTGGCGGCCTATCTCCGCACGCTTGGGGGCGAGATCGTGACCGGCGCCGCCGTTGATTCCATTGACAGGCTGCCGAAGGCGCGGGTCATTCTGCTGGACGTCACTCCGGGGCAGATGCTGCAGATGGTTGGCGGTCTGCCGGAAGGATATCAGCGCCGGATCAAGCGGTACCACTATGGGCCCGGGGCCTTCAAGGTCGAATGGGCCCTGGATGGACCCATTCCCTGGCGGGCTGTCGATTGCCGGCGGGCGGCCACCGTGCACCTGGGTGGCAGCCTCCAGGAGATCGTGAAGGCGGAGTCCGGCATCTGGGGCAGCCAGCACGCGGAGAATCCATTTGTGTTCCTCATCCAGCCGAGCCTCTTCGATCCAGCACGCGCGCCGGAGGGGAAGCAACTGGCCGGGGCCTACTGCCACGTGCCCAATGGCTCTACCGTGGACATGACCGCTGCTATCGAGGCCCAGGTGGAGCGCTTTGCCCCCGGGTTTCGAGACCGTATCATAAGAAGACACAGTATGCCGCCGGCCGAGATGGAGAGGCTTAATGCCAACTGCATAGGCGGGGACATCGCCGGCGGCAGACAGAGCCTCCGGAGACTCCTGCAGACGAGCCTCACAGGCAGCTGCTACGCGACTCCGGTGGACGGCATGTACATCTGCTCGTCATCAGCCCCGCCCGGGGCGGGCGTGCACGGCATGTGCGGCTATCACGCGGCGGTGGCGGCGCTGCGGCAGTTTCCGGGAGCCCGGAAGCAAGATCATCAGGACCCGGCGGTCTGGGAGCCGCCGGATTGACATAACGCAAAGAAGGAAAGGGAGGGAAAATGGAAGGCAGAGATGTGGCCCATTCGGCGATCACCATGTCCCAGATGATCTGGCCGGACATGGCCGGGCGGGCGGGGTTTGCCCACGGCGGCGAGATCATGAAGCTGATGGATGGCGCGGCCGGGGTGGCCGCGGTTAAGCACTGTCACCGGGACTCGGTCACGGCGCGGGTGGAGGGGATCAACTTCCACCAGCCGGTCAGGCTCTACGACCTGGTCACGGTCAATGCCTGCCTCACCTTCGTGGGGAGGTCTTCCATGGAGGTCCTGGTGGAGGTGTGGGCGGAGCGCATCGCAGAGGAGACGAAGGTGCGCGCCCTCACGGCCTATTTCGTCATGGTGGCCATAGATGAGACCGGCCGGCCGGCGGAGGTGCCGCCGCTGATAGTGACCTCGGACAGGGAGAAGGCCCTCTGGGAGCAGGGAAGACGCCGGTACCAGGCCTGCAAGGGAGACATCATGTCCGGCGATGACAACTACAAGGTGTGCCGGGACGAGAAGGTGTAGCATGAGTGATTCCGGCGACCTGCGCCACCTGGTCAGCGGCGTTCTGGCGGCGCAGAGGTTCTGTGTCCTGGCCACTGCGGGACACGGCCAGCCGTACGGCTCCCTGGTCGCCTTCGCGGCTGCGGAAGACCTCAAACAGCTGGTCTTCGCCACCAGCCGCGAGACCCGGAAGTTCTCCAACCTGGTGTCGGAACCCAGGGTGGCCCTGGTGATCGACAGCCGTTCCAACACCGACACCGACCTGCGGGACGCGGTGGCCGTCACCGCCCTGGGGCCGGCCCGCGAGGCCTCGGGTGGTGAGAGAAAGCGCCTGGCCGGGCTGTACCTGGCCAAGCATCCCGTCCTGGAGGAGTTCATCGGCTGGCCGGCGACGGCCCTGTGCGTGGTGACGGTGGACGACTACGTCGTGGCCAGGTTCTCGGAAGTGAGCAGGCTGCGGCCTTAGTGGGATAATGGGACGAATCATGGTCGGCAGCAAAGTCTTGATTGTGGAAGACGACCGGACCCTGCTGGAGGTGCTCCGGTACAACCTGGCCAAAGAGGGGTATGACGTGCTCACCGCCGCCGACGGTGCTGCCGGACTGGAGGCGGCCCGCGGCGGCCAGCCGAACCTGGTCATCCTCGATGTCATGCTCCCCAGGATGGACGGCTACGAGGTGTGCCGCAACCTGCGGAGAGAATCGACCGTGCCTATCCTGATGCTCACCGCCAGGACCGGGGAGACCGACAAAGTGGTGGGCCTGGAGGTCGGCGCCGACGACTACGTCACCAAGCCCTTCAGCATGAGGGAGCTGATGGCGCGCGTCCGGGCCATGCTGCGCCGTGATGAGATGATGAAGCAGGAGACGGTATCCGGCCCCGAAGCGCCTTCGCCCTCCTTCAGGGCCGGGGACTTTGAGGTCGATGCTGCCCGGCACAGGGTTTCCCGCGGCGGCGCAGCCGTGGAGCTGACCCGCATGGAGTTCGCCTTGCTGGAGTTCCTGGCCCGGAACCGGGGGCAGGTCTTCAGCCGGAATCAGCTGCTGGAGAAGGTGTGGGGCTACGAGTTCTCGGGAGACACCCGCACTGTGGATGTGCACGTCAGCTGGCTGAGACGCAAGATCGAGGATGATCCGGCGCATCCCAGGCACCTGGTGACGGTGAGGGGCGTCGGCTACAAGTTCGAGGCGGGGTGATGTTTCGCAGTATCAGGTGGCGGATAGCGCTGGCCTTTGCCGCTCTCATCGTGGTCTGCATCGGCGGGCTCTCCGCCTATCTGTCCCATTTCTTCCGCGACAACTACGTGGACAACCTGCGGGCGCAGCTCACCGACCAGGCCCGGCTGGTCGGCGATGCCGGAGAGGCCTGTTTCGCGGCCGGGGGGACAGGAGATGCCGATGCCCTGGCCAAGAGGCTGGGCGGGCAGATCGATGCCAGGGTGACGATTATGGCGAGTGACGGGACCGTCCTCGGCGATTCCGAAGAGGACCCGGCGGCGATGGAGAACCACGGTGACCGGCCGGAGGTCATTCAGGCCATGGCCGAAGGCACCGGCGACGATATCCGGCGCAGCGAGACCCTGTACCGTGACATGATGTACGTCGCCGCGGCGATAGAGCCGGATGGAGAGAAGGTGGGCGTGGCCAGGGTGGCCCTTCCCCTGACGGAGATCAATGCCGCCATGGGTCATGTCAACGTGGTCATAGCGGTGGGCGCCGCGGTCGCGGCCGTTCTGGGGATACTGCTGGCGTTCCTCATCACCCGGATGACCGTGGAGCCGATTAAGAGGCTGACCGCCGTATCGAGGGAAATGGCCGAGGGCAATCTGGATCAGGAGATCACCGCTGTCTCGAGGGACGAGGTGGGCGACCTGTCCCGGGCCTTCAACCGCATGGCCGCCAGGTTGAAGGAGGCCATGGCCCAGGTGACCGCCGAGCGCGACCGGATGGCGATCGTAATGTCCAGCATGGGCGATGCCATATTCGTCCTCGACCGGGAGGGCCGGGTGACCATGACCAACACGGCGGCGGAGAAGGTGCTGCAGGTACCGCGGGACGCGGCCGTGGGGCGTCATTTCATTGAGGCGGTGCGCGATCACGAGATCGATGCCCTGGTGCAGCAGTGCCTGGCCGCCAGGGAGCAGCGCGGCGGGCTGGTGAACATGAGATCCAGGAAGCTGCTGCTTGGCGTCATCGTCACCCCGTTCCAGGAGCAGGGCGGCTGCCTGGTCCTGATCCAGGACCTGACCGAGGTGCGCCAGCGGGAGACGGTGCGGCGGGATTTCGTGGCCAATCTCTCTCACGAGCTGCGTACGCCGATCGCCTCCATCAAGGCCCTCGGTGAGACACTGCGCGACGGCGCCGTCCGGGAGCCTGCGGTGGCCGAGGACTTCCTGGAGAAGATAGGCATGGAGGTCGACAGGCTGGCGCAGATGGTGCAGGAGATGGGGGACCTTTCGGGCATCGAGAGCGGCGAAGCGCCCCTCAAACGAGGTCCGGTGAATATCGCCGAGGTCACGGCCCGCGTGGCGGACAGGCTGCGGGCGCAGGCCGACCGGGCCGGGCTGCAGATGGGAGTGGATGTCGCCCCGGGACTGCCGCCGGTGTCTGCCGACGAGGCCAGGATAGAGCAGGTCCTGGTGAACCTGGTTCACAATGCCATCAAGTTCACCCCTGCGGGGGGAAGGATAGGCGTCTCCGCCAGGAGCGAGGGTGACAGGCTGCTGGTTTCGGTCTCCGATACGGGGGTGGGAATCTCGGAGGACGACCTGCCCCGGGTATTTGAACGCTTCTACAAGGCCGACAGGGCGCGCGCCGGCGGCGGCACCGGCCTGGGCCTGGCCATAGCCAGGCACGTGGTGGAAGCCCACGGCGGCCGCATCTGGGTGGACAGTGTGGAGGGGAGGGGGGCGACCTTCACTTTCAGCTTACCGATTCCCCCACCGGTTTCCCCGTAGGGGCGCAGCACTATGCCGGGCGCCTCGCAGGAAAGAGATGCTACGTCTTGGCGGAACGCTCGCCTCGCAGGGTCTCAAAGTCCCGGTTGTTCTGTGCTATGACAATGGAGATGGCCTCCACGATGGCCTGGTAGACCATCACGTGGAAGTCGAACTCGGTGTCATCCCGGTGTTCCGCCAGGAGCTCCTGCATGAGACTGGAAAGGGGCTCTTTGGGTTCTATGCCCACCACGTGGAAGTAGTCAGCCATGTGTCTCACAATGGCTTGTTCGACCTGCTTGGGCTGCATCCTCTTCTTGAGACGGTTTGCGGCTATGACCCTCGCATCTTGAATCATCGCAGTCCTCCGTTTCCAGTTGGGGGTCATTATAGCCCCAAACAGCCAGAGTACAACAGTGTATTTAACCTTCTCTTAACAGTGCCTTGAACCTGTCTTAAACATGGCCTGCTACAGTTGAAGACGGAGCCTGGGGAGGAGGAAATCATGACAATGAGAGTTGGACCAACCAGGAAATGGGCCTTCCTGATCCCGCTGGCTGTGCTGCTGGTGGCTATGCTGGTGCTGGGCTGCGGGAAGGAGCTTTCGGGCACGGTGACCGTGGCCGGCTCGACCACGGTCCAGCCGCTGGCGGAGCTGCTGGCGGACGAGTTCATGGGCCGGAACCCGGATGTTGAAGTTACCATCTCCGGCGGCGGCACCAGCGTCGGCATAACGTCGGTCAACAATGGCACCGTGGACATCGGGGCCGCGTCCAGGGAGCTGAAATCCGATGAGCCCGAGCTGGTGGAGCACCTGCTGGCCAGGGACGGCATCGCCGTCGTAGTCGCCCCGGGCAACACGGTGACGGCGTTGACGAGGGCCCAGGTGAGGGACATCTACGGCGGCGTCATCACCAACTGGAAGGACGTCGGCGGGCCGGACCATGCCATCAACGTGGTGGTCCGCGAATCGGGGTCCGGCACCAGGACCGCCTTTGAGGAGATGGTCATGGCCAAACCCGAGCCCGCCGTGGCCGTCGTCAGCACGGCCCTGGAGCAGAACTCCAACGGGGGCGTCAAGCAGGTGGTGGGCGGCGACCCGCATGCCATCGGCTTCGTCTCCTTCGGTTATATCGATGGCACGGTGAGGGCGCTGAGCATAGACGGTATCGAGGCAACAGCCGACAATGCGAAGTCCGGGACCTATCCCATAGTGAGACCACTCTACCTCCTGACCAAAGGGGAGCCCACGGAGCTGGTGAAGGATTTCATCGACTTCTGTCTGAGCGATGAGGGGCAGGCCATCGTGGCGGACGAGGGCTATATCGGGAGAGTATGAGAAGACGATACCTGATCGACCGGACCTCCCGGGGCGCCCTGCTCGTCTGCGCCACCGTCTCAATAGCCATACTCCTGGCCATAGCCGTGTTCATACTCAAGGAGGCGGTGCCGGCCTTCGGCGAGATCGGTCTGCTGGATTTCCTCCTGGGAACGAAGTGGGATCCGACCCCGGTGGGCGATGCCAGCCCGTCGTACGGCATCCTGGTCATGATCGTGGGTACGGTGCTGGTGACCATCGGAGCTCTCATAGTCGCCATACCCCTGGGCCTGGGCTGCGCCGTTCTGCTGGCGGACGTGGCCCCACACCGCTTTCGCCAGGTGCTGCGGCCGGCGGTGGAGCTGCTGGTGGGCATTCCTTCCGTGGTATACGGGTTGGTGGGCCTGGTGCTGATCGTTCCCTTGATACGGCAGATCGGCGGGCCTGGGCTGAGCCTGACCGCCGGAATCATCGTCCTGGCGGCCATGATAATGCCGACCATCATCAGTATCAGCGAAGACAGCATCAAGGCGGTCCCCCGGGCTTACCGGGAGGGCGCGCTGGCGCTGGGCGCCACCCGGTGGCAGACCATATGGAGGGTGGTGCTCCCCGCGGCCCGGTCCGGAATAGGCGCCTCGATCGTGCTGGGCATGGGGAGGGCGGTGGGGGAGGCTATGGCCATGGTCATGGTAGTCGGCATGGCCAAGGCCATGCCCAACTCCCCGCTGGACCCGGTCCGGCCGATGGCACCCGGCATCGCTCTGGAGACCAACTACGCCAGCGGCACCCACCTCTCGGCGCTCTTCGCCATCGGGGTGGTGCTGTTTCTGTTCATAGTCATCCTCAACAGCATCGCCATAGTGGTCTTCAAGAGGGGGTCCCATGCCTAGGTTGTCGCCCAGGCTGACCCAGAGGCTGGCCCTGGCCGGCATCTGGGGGACGGGGGCGGTGACGGTGCTCATCCTGCTGGTGATCATCGCCTACGTCCTGGTCAAAGGCGCGGCGGACATAGACTGGCCCTTTCTGACCACGGCGCCCAGGGGCGGCACGTCGGGTGAAGGCGGCATTTCCACCGTGATACTGTGCACCTTCTACCTCATCGGTCTCACCATGGCCATCTCGGTGCCCCTGGGCCTGGGCGCGGCCGTGTACCTCTCGGAGTATGCCCCGGACAACCGGATGACGCGCCTGATCAGGTACGGTACGGAGGTGCTGGCCGGCGTGCCGTCCATAGTGTTCGGGTTGTTCGGGTTCGCCCTCTTTGTGACGGCGCTGCATTTCCGCTTCTCCATACTGTCGGGGGCCCTGACCCTGGCCTGCCTGCTGCTGCCCACGCTGATCCGGACCTCCGAGGAGGCCCTCCGGGCCGTTCCCCGGTCCCACCGCGAGGCGGCCCTGGCTCTCGGCGCGACCAGGTGGCAGACGGTGTGGCGGGTGCTGCTGCCGGCGGCGCTGCCGGGCATCGTCACCGGGATCATACTCTCCGTGGGGCGGGCCGTGGGGG
>CAYPDY010000112.1:8018-9094 GCA_964409515.1 uncultured Dehalococcoidia bacterium | reverse complement strand
TCGGCTACATCACCCGCACCACCGGGGTGACCGTGCACCGCAAGGACTGCCCGAACGTGGTCCACGAGAAGGAGCGGGAGAGGCTGGTGGATGTCGAATGGGGGCGGACAGACCAGCTCTACCCGGTGTGGATTCGAGTGGATGCCTGGGACCGCGTGGGACTGGTCAGGGACATCACCACGGTGGTTTCCAATGAGGGGGTCAATATCTCCTCCATGAAGTCCCTGGCACACGGCGACAACTCCGCCTCCGTCTTCCTCACCCTCGAGACGAAGGGCGTGGCCCAGCTGTCCCGGGTGCTGGCGAAGATCGAAGGGATCGGCGGGGTCACCAACGTGGCGCGCGGTTCCGAATAGGGTCGCGCGGGGGAAAAGAGATCTCGGGTGACCTCCCCAGCTTCCTGATCTTGGTTTGCCTTCGAAGCTTTACGACTTCTGCTCGATCCCCGAGTGAGCTTGGTGGTGTTACCCTACCTTTTTTGCTCTGGCTTCCTTGGTCTCTATAGCTGGTTTGACCACCCGAGAAGGATTCTGATTATACCAGCGAACCGGACGGTGTCAATGACCATCAGAGCCACCGGCGGGACTTTCCGGCACCTGGCATCGCCAGGAATGTATTACCCCCTCGCGGCCATCCCGCATTTTCTCATTCCACCTCCCTCTTTCATAGTCTTCCGACGCTTCAAGGGACAACTAGTAGAAACCCCTACTGCGGTCTAAGTGCTTTTGCGAATGGAGGAATCGGGGAGAATGCCTAGACTGGTGATGCTCGTGTCTACCGATTGCGTGGAGGTGCAGAATGGCAAAGTACCTGTTTCACGGATCGTACACTCTGGAAGGCCTGAAAGGGCTTCTGAAGGAAGGAGGTTCCTCAAGGAGATCGCATTTCGACGGGAATGTCCGCAACCTTGGAGGTCAAGTGGAAGCGTTCTACTTCGCCTTCGGAGGCGAGGACGTTTATGCCGTCATAGACCTGCCCGACAACGCCAGCGCTGCCGCTCTCTCGTTGGCCATTGGCGCCGGCGCCGGCTTCCGGGGCAGCATGATCGTTCTCCTTGCCCCTGGTGACGTTGATGA
>CAYPDY010000112.1:2154-7918 GCA_964409515.1 uncultured Dehalococcoidia bacterium | reverse complement strand
GCTGATTGATCCCGACCGGCCTTTCGTGGCACAATACGATCGCTACTGGGAGGCCCGCCGGTGCCGCTGAACGTCTTCCGCCTGATGCAGCAACGCCTGTCCGCCGAGTCGCTGGCCCTGATTGAGAAGGCCGGCGCGCTGGCGGCCGGGCGCCGCCTGGACCTCTACCTGGTTGGCGGGGTGGTCCGGGACATCCTCCTGGGCCGGGCCAGCTCCGATCTGGACCTGGTAGTGGAGGGCGACGCCATCGGCCTGGCTGAAGCCCTGGCGAAAGAGGCTGGCGGCAGACTGGTGGTCCACCGCCGCTTCGGCACCGCCAAGATCCGCTCCGGCAGCCTGACCGTCGACGTCGCCATGGCCCGAACGGAGAAGTACGCCCGCCCCGGCGCCCTGCCCGCGGTGCGGCCGGGCTCCATACGCGACGACCTGGTCCGGCGGGACTTCACCATCAACGCCATGGCCCTGCGGCTTTCTTCGGCCGGCCCGGGGGAGCTGGTGGACCCCTGCGGCGGCCGGCAGGACCTTCAGGCCCGGGCCATCTGCATACTCCATGAGCGGAGCTTCATCGACGACGCCACCCGCATGCTGCGGGCGGTCCGCTACGAGCAGAGGTTCGGCTTCCGGCTGGAGAGCACCACCGAGAAGCTGCTGCGCCGGGACGTGTCCCAGTTGGGCACGGTATCGGGCGACCGGATAAGGCATGAGCTGGACCTGATACTGCGCGAGGAGCGGCCGGAGAAGGTGCTCCTGCGGGCGGGGGGACTGGGCCTGCTGGCCCAAATCCATCCCTCCCTGACGGTCGATGGCCGGCTCGAGAGCATGTTCGAGCAGGCGCGCCAGGTGGCCCCGGCGCCGGCCACGGCCCTGGGCTACGCCCTGATGACCCGCGCGCTCAGCGTCGGAGAGTCCGAGGACTTCACCGCCCGGCTGAGGACGCCGCGAGCGGTCTCGGCCGCCATCCTGGACAGCGCCCGCCTGAGGCAACGAATGCCATCGCTGGATGGACCGGGCCTGGCGCCCAGCGCCGTTTGCGAGCTGCTCCGGGAGTGCTCCCCGGTGTCTATCCTGGCCGGCGCCATCGGCGCGGACTCGGCCCTGGTGCGGGAGCGGCTGGACCTGTACCGGACAAGGTGGCGCCACGTCCGCACGGCGCTGGCCGGTGCTGACCTGCTCAAGCTGGGGGTCCCCCCCGGTCCCCGGCTGGGCCGGGCCCTGAAAGCGCTGCAGGATGCCAGGCTGGATGGTAAGATAGATAGCAGGGAAGACGAAATAGAACTGGTGCAGCGCTGGCTGTCCGGGGGGGAATGAAATGGAACAACTCTGCTGTGTCTGCGGTGAGGCCCTCGACGAGGAGAACGTATCGCGGTGCCGGCTCTGCGGCGGGGCCTTTCACCTGGCCTGGACCACCGGGGCCGACATCAAGGAGTGCGGCTCCTACTTCTTTCATCCCGAGAGCTGCGGCCTGAACTTCATCTGCAGCGCCTGCGAACCCAGCCTGGGAACCGCCGGTCAGTCGCCCAGCCAGTTCACCACTTCCTGAGGCATCTGGCGCAGCCCGCCCCGCTTCACCGTGCACTTCGGCAGCGAATCCAGGAAGACCCGCCCGTAGCTCTTGGATTGCACGCGCCGGTCCATGATGATGACCACCCCCCGGTCGCTCCAGCTCCGGATCAGCCGTCCGAAACCCTGCTTGAAACGAAGGACGGCCCGGGGGACCATGTACTCGTTGAAGGGGTCGTCGTAGAGCTCGGAGCGGGCGGCGAAGACGGGGTCCGTCGGCACGGCGAAGGGCAGGCGGGTGATCACCAGGACGGAGAGGGCCTTCCCCACCACATCCACCCCCTCCCACATGGCCGACGTGCCGAACACCGTGGTGTCCGGGTTGGACCTCAGGTGGTTCAGCACCTTCTTGGGGCTGCCGTCTAACCCCTGTCCCAGGACCAGGATGCCCTCCCGCCCCAGGGGCTCCTGGACGGCGGCGTAGGCCGTGCGCAGGGCGGCATGAGAAGTGAACAGCACCAGGGTCCGTCCCCTGGTGGCCCGGCACAGCTCCATCAGGGACACGGCCACCCCCTGCTGATAGCCGGGGGTTTCCGGCTCCGGGATGTCCTGGGGAAGATAGATCATGGTTGAGCTCTTGTAGTCGAAGGGGGCCTCGATGGCCAGCTCATCGGCTTCGCTGATCCCCAGGGCGTTCTTGACATACCCGAAGCTGCCGCCGGTGGTCAGGGTGGCGCTGGTGAGCACCACCGAGTCCTTCTGCGAGAAGAGGGTCCTCTCCAGTATCTCGCCCACGTGCAGCGGCGCCGCGTGCAGGGAGAGCCCGTACTGCGGGTTCAGGACGATCCAGTAGATGGCCTTGGCATCGGGACTGGAGATCACCGATTCCATCTGGGTCCGCAGCGTGCGGACCCGCTGCCTCAGGGAAGACATCTCACCGAGCAGGCCGATCATGTCCGGGCTCCTGCCGTCCGGGAGATCATCCATCACTTCATGGAGGTCCCCCACGTCCTTCTCCACGTTCGCCATCTCCAGGTCGAAGTTCTCCCAGACCAGCTCCACTTCCGTCCACTTCGGCTGGCCGCGGACGGCGCCGGTGATCCTCAGGTTGCTTTCGTACTCGCCGCGCCAGCCCTTCCGGGACGCCTGCACGAAGGAGCCGAGGGCCTCCACCAGCTCGCCCGCCCGGCCCCGCGCCGATTTCGCCCTCTCCTGAATCAGCTTGAGCCTGTCCGTCAGGGACCTGCGCCCGGAGGCGGTCGCCGTGGCGTTGCGCAGGTGGCCGCGGACCCGGGACCCCAGGCCGCCCTTGTCGCTGAACTGGTCCAGGCAGTCATGGATATCATGCTCGGAGATTTCGAAGCCAAGCTGGCCGGTGGCCTCTTCTTCCAGGCGGTGCGCCTCATCGACGATCAGCCGGCGATACTCCGGCAGCAGGCTCCCGCTCTTGGCCAGGTCCGACAGCAGCAGGGCATGGTTGACCACTATCACATGCGCCCCCTGGGCCATCTGCCGGGCCCGGTACAGGAAACACCCTCCCGGGTAGTAGGCGCAGCGCGCTGTGACGCAGTTGTCCTCGGAGGCGCAGGCCCGGGGCCACAGGTCCATCTCGGCCCGGTTGAGGTTCAGCTCCGCCCGGTCTCCGGTGGCGGTGGTATTCACCCACAGCAGCAGCCGCAGCAGGAACCTGGCCTCATCCCAGGGGAGGCCGGGGGTCTGGCGCCACGAGTTCCACCGCCGCAGGCAGAGGTAGTTGCTGCGTCCTTTCAGCTGGGCAATCTGCAGATCCGAACCGGCCGGCCGATGCTCGGCCTTCCCCAGCACCTGGAGGAGGTCCGGGATGTCCTTGCTCATGAGCTGCTCCTGGAGGTTGATGGTGTTGGTGGACACCACCACCGGCGTGCTGTTCTCCAGGGCGAAGACGATGGCGGGCAGCAGGTAGGCGATCGATTTGCCGATGCCGGTGCCGGCCTCCACGATGACCTGCTCGCCCTCATTCAGCGCCCGGGCCACCCTCTTCATCATCGAAACCTGTCCGGGGCGGTGCTCAAAGCCGGGAAACACCTCGGCCATGGCCCCGCCTTCGCCCAGGAAGGCGGTGAGCCACTTCAGGTCCAGAGGCTTCGCGGCCCCTTCGGGGGCCAGCGGCTTTCTCTCCGGCAGGTCCGCCGGCCGGGGAACGAAGTCGGCCTCCCAGGCCTGCCTGTCCCACAGCGAAGTCCGGCCCACCTTGGCCGCCTCGAGCTCCAGGAACAGGGGACGCCAGGACCAGCTGGAAGATGCCGACAGCCGGTTGATCTCGGCCAGCGTCGGGAGGTCCAGGGCAGAGGCCTTCTCCTCCAGCGCCAGCAGCACGCCCTTGCCCGTTATGGCATCGGCCAGGGCCCGGTGCTGAACGGGACTGGGCACCTCCAGCACCCGGGCCAGCGTTCCCAGAGTGTAATCCGGCATCTGGGGGAGCAGCACGCTGGCTACATCCAGTATGTCGTAGATGGTGTTGGGGAAGCTGAAGCCCTGTGCCCGCAGGAAGTCGAGATCGAAGCCGATGTTCTGTCCCACGATCGGGTGGTCGCCGATGAAGGCCGCCAGCCGCTCCGACACCTCGGAGAAGTCGGGCGCGGCATCCAGCTCTTCCTGGTTGATGCCGGTGAGCGTGGACACGCGGTAGGAGAGCGTGCGGTGAGGGTTCACCAGGGTGTCGAAGATCTCAATCTCCTCCCCGCCGCGGAACTTGACCGCGCCGATCTCAATGATGACGTCATCTTCCGAGCTCAGCCCGGTGGTTTCCAGGTCCAGGGAGACGAAAATCTCATCGCGCATGAGGTACATAGTCCTTTCAACAGGGGTCCAGCCGCGGAGCGGGCCGCTGGCGAAGTCGGGCAGATCCAGAGCAACACCGTCCAATGCCCGGGTGCAGTGGTACACCACGATTATAGTCCCTGGCGCCTGCCCGGGAAAGTACGGTGACCGGCTGCCCGCGCCTCAAAGGGTGTGGGCCAGGTAGACGTTTACGTTCATCCCCTGCCCCTTCAGGCGGCGGACGATCCGCTCTCCCTCACCCCTGCCCCTCACCAGGGTGAACAGCGTGGGGCCGGCCCCGGCCAGGTGGACTTCGCCGGCGCCGGCGTCCAGGAATCGGCGCCGGTATCCGGACAGCCCCCGGAAGCGAGCCATGGCCAGGGGCTCAAAGGCGTTGTAGCACTGGCCGTTGGCGACCCTCTTCCCCCTTCCGATGGAATCGGCCAGTTCCCCGGTGTGCTGTCCCTCGGTGAAGGCCGACGGCTCAAGATGGGAGTACATCACCCTGGTCTTGCCGGCCAGCTCTATCGGAGGCCGGAGGAGCACCAGCCAGGTTTTGGCCGGGGAGGAAAGCGCTTCTACCTCTTCGCCTCTGCCGGTGGCCAGGGCCGTCGGGTGGCCGCTGACGAAGAAAGGCACGTCGGACCCGAGCCGGGCCGCCAGCTCCGTCAGCCTCCGAAGAGGCAGGTTCACACCCCACATCTCGTTCAGGGCCTGCATGGCCGCGGCGGCATCGCTGCTGCCGCCCCCCAGCCCGCCGGCCAGCGGGATGCCCTTCCGGAGCGATATGGACACGCCCCGGCGGCCGCGGGCCAGCCCCTGCATCAGCCGGGCGGCCCGGTAGACCAGGTTGGAGGGAGAGGCCAGCTCCGCGACGTCGCACGCCAGCCGGATATCATGGCCATTGTCAAAAGTGAGGACGTCACACAGGCTGATGGCCTGCATGACGCTGGCGATCTCGTGATAGCCGTCGAGGCGCTTGCCCAGCACCTCAAAGGTGAGGTTTATCTTGGCGCAGGCCTGCCGCGTCACGGGCCCGGGCTCAGGGCTCAAGTGGAGCCCTCTCCCGGCACAGCCGGCCCCATTCCTCGATGCTGAGGGTCTCGGCGCGGCGCGTCGCGTCTATTCCGGCCCGCTGCAGCAGGCCGGCGGCCTCCTCTGTTCCCACCGCCAGCCCGTGGGCCAGCGAGTTGCGCAGCTGCTTCCGGGGGGCGCTGAACCCGGCCCGGACGGTATCGAAGAAGGCCCGGGCCCCGGGCACGTCGACCGGCGGCCGCTCATAGACATCCACCCGCAGGATAACGGAATCCACCTTTGGCGGCGGATAGAAGCTCCTGGCCGGCACGCGGGCCACTATGGAGGGGCGCCCGTAGAACTGCACGCTGACCGCCAGCAGGCTCATGTCGCCCGGCCCGGCCACTATGGCCTTCCCCACCTCTTTCTGCACCATGACCACCATGGCCGC
>CAYPDY010000112.1:0-2054 GCA_964409515.1 uncultured Dehalococcoidia bacterium | reverse complement strand
TCAGCGACGTTCGAAGAAGCGTCGCACGTCAGCGACGTTCGAAGAAGCGTCGCACGTCGTCGGCGTCGAGCGGTCCGCCGTGGCCCGTTAGCAGGGTCTTCGGCGAGTAGGCCAGCACCTTCTTGACGCTGGCCCTGACCGGCCACGGGTCCTTGACCCACAGGGGATAGGCCGGCTTTCTGGGGGCATTGAACCTGCCCACCACCAGGTCGCCGACGATGGCCGTCTGCCCCGGGAAGACGATGGAGATCGAGCCCTCGGTGTGGCCCGGCGTCCGGACCCATTTCGCCTCGATGCCGAAATCTGACAGGTCTCCCTCATCGCCCTCCAGCATGACATCGGGCTCGAAGGGCTCGGCCCGGATCCGGCTGACGAATGGCTTCGTCATCTTCTCCCAGCGGTTCCTGGTGGACAGCGGGAGGTTCCGCCCGCTCCGCGGCCCCTCGACATCCATCTGGTGAATGGCGATCATGCAGCCCAGCCGGCGCTTGAGTCCCGGCGCCCCCCCAAAGTGGTCGAGGTGCCCGTGGGTGAGCAGGATCAGCTTCACCTTGCTCAGAGAGCTCTCACCCCTCTTCCGGATGGACCGGATGATCTTCTTCTCGTACCAGTCGTTGAGGGCGTCCACCAGGATGGAGCGCTCCTCTCCCTCAAGCAGGTAAACCTTGCCGGTGGGGGTGCTTATCTCAACGATAGACGCCGTCGTCATGCCGCCAGCCACAGAGATCAAGCATAGTGGAGGCCGGACCGTTTTTCAAACAGGGCCAGCCCGCATCCCGGCCCGATGGATGGGAATTTGTGACATTGGGACCGGGTCTTAAGAGGTGCAGGTAACTCCGGCGCGGTAGAGTGCATGGCGGGGGCTGCTGAGGTATGAGGAATCTGGCGCTGGTATGCTATGGCTGGCTGGCAGGCCAATCGGGGCTGCTCTTCTGGATCCTGTGGGAGATCAGGAAGCACGGCGCGATCATCCTTGACGAGCCCAACTCAGTGATCCTGACGGCCGAGCTGGTGATGTCGGGGGTGGTTCTAATGCTGGCGGTGGGCATGTTCATCAGGGAGCGGCTGTCCCGTTAGCCACCGCTGCCGCCGGTCATATCATCTGGGCTGGGATGGTATGACCACCGTTCTTGGCGGTCTTGCCGTTGCCCGGCTTCGGCTCCGGCCTTGGTTCCTGCCTCGGTTGGTTCTTCTCTGCCATCTTCACGGCCACAATCACAGCTGGGCTCTATTCGGGGGCTTGTAAGCCAGCACGTCGGGCCCCGCCCCTCTGCGATCCACCCTCCATTCAACCTTGTGCTGACTACTACGATTCTAAACACCTTTCGCCGCGCCTGTCAATACTCCGGGCACTGTTCCGGGGCCGAAATGGTGCTTCCCGCATCTCGGAGGTCCAGCTTGGGCGATGCTCTTTATCGAAAAACCTGGCCGAAACCCTTATAGGGTCGCCCTCATTCACTGGGCTGGCCCATGTCCTTGAGCAGTTTCTCGATGTCCACACCGTCTTCTACAGGCTGGCCCATGCCCCTGAGCAGCTCCTCGATGTCCACGCCGTCGCTCGATATAGGCTTGTCCATGTCCTTGAGCGGTCCCTCGATGTCCGCGGCGTCGTTCAGTATCGGCCTGGGCTCAGGTGGCGGCGGCTTGGGTTCGCTTTCCACCGGTGCTGGCTCGGTTTTCGGAGAGGGTCGATCTTCGCTTTTGGCAGCTGTTGGCTCAGGTCTCGGGGAGGATCTTTCCGGACTCGGCGGTTTCCCGGCTGCAATGGGTTTATGTACTCTGGTTTCCGGTTTGGTTTTGGAGCGGAGATTCTTGCTTATGGCGTATGCAATCGCGACCGCCCCAAACAGGATGAATACGAGGCATCCGAAGTTCTCCACGGCCCATATTCTACTTGGCCCCGGGCGGTATTACAAAGAGAGGTCAGTGCATCGCGAGACGTCCATGAGGCAGGGCGTCCCAACATGGAATGGGGAAGGGGAGACTCGAACTCCCACGCCTCGCGGCACATGATCCTAAGTCATGCCTGTCTGCCAGTTCCAGCACTTCCCCGC
>CAYPDY010000111.1:0-9126 GCA_964409515.1 uncultured Dehalococcoidia bacterium | reverse complement strand
AAATTCCCGAACAAAACCCCCTGTTTTCTGGACCAAACTGTAGAACTTGAGTCAAAAGGGGTGTTACCCAAATCAGGGGCGAGATAACCCGGGCGACCACAACAGGAACCGGGCGACGCCCGGCGGCCCGGACGATAACAGGAACTGGCTGACAGGAACCGGGCAACGCCCGGCGGCCCGGACCCCGCCTGGCGGCCCGGACCCCGCCTGGCGGCCGGGACCTCGCCCGTCCCTCGTTTTCGGTAACACGCTAATTGAGGCAAGGATTCCGTTTCGGCATTTTCGGAAACCCGGAGGGCCGCAGCACGTCACCTTCCGCCGGGCCGCAGACGTGAGCGAGGGCGGCCCTTCCGCGAAGTGACCAGGCTCGACCTTCCCATGAGCTGCTCGAACAGCGCGGCCGGTGAGCCACCACCTGCCCGCCGTCACCGTGGTATACTGCAGCCGTCCGTCTCGATCCCTTCGCCGGTGACCTATCGCATCCCAGGGAGGCGCGCATGCCAGACAGGAAACTGCTTATCCTTTCTCCAATCCCCGAGGAAGCCATCAGGCTGCTGGTGAGTCAGAGGGTGGCCCCTGGCGAGCTCGACGGCGTGTCCATAGTGAGCTACGCGGGGACCGGCAAAGGCGATCTCATGGCCTCCGTGGCCGACGCGGACATCATCGTGGGTGACTACACCGGCAGCGTGGTCCTGGACGAGGAGGTGCTGCGGGCCGCCCGGCGCTGCATCCTGGTCCAGCAGCCGTCCGCCGGCTTCGACAGCATCGACACGGCGGCCGCGGCCAGGCTGGGCATCCCCGTGGCCAACGTCGGCGGCGCCAACACGTCCGCGGTGGCCGAGCACACCCTCATGCTCATTCTGGCCTGCCTGAAGAAGCTGACGCTGGTGCACGAGAAGACGATGCACGGCGAGTGGCTGCAGAACGGGATAGCGGCCTGCGGCGTGTTCAGTCTCTGGGGACGGACCCTCGGCATCATCGGGATGGGACGCATCGGCCGGGAGGTGGCCAAGAGGGCGCGCCCATTCGGCGCGCGCCTGGTCTACTGCAGCGGTCACCGGCTGGGCCCGGACCTGGAGAAGTCTCTGGAGGTGGCCCATCGCTCCCTGGATGAGCTCATCGCCGAGTCCGACGTGATAACCATCCATGCGCCCCTGACGCCGCAGACGGCCAACCTGATCAATGCCGAACGGATCGCCAGGATGAAGCCGGACGCCATCATCATCAACGTCTCCCGGGGGGCCATCATCGACGAAGCCGCCCTGGCCCGGGCGCTCATCGAGGGGCGGATAGGGGGCGCCGGCCTGGACGTCTTTGCCCGGGAGCCCTTGGACGCCGCAAATCCGCTGCTTCATGCCCCGAACGTCATCCTGACGCCGCACATTGCGGGGGCCACCGCCGAGGCCCAGGCCCAGATCGTCGAAGTCACCATCGACAACGTGGTGAGGGCGCTGCGGGGGCAGGAGCCGGCGAATATCGTGAATGGTGTAAAGCCCCGGCTCAGATCTTAGGGCATGAGCCGCATCATCCTCTTCATGGCCAGGGCCACGAGGGCTGCCAGCAGCACATCGATGGCCAGCAGAACGAAGACGTGCACGGCGATATCCGGCCAGCCGGCGCCCTCCTGGCTGATGCGGACCACCGGCTCCACCAGGTAGTACGTGGGGAAGATCCGGCCGATCCACTGCGGGATCTCGGGGAAGAAATAGAGGAAGGCCGGCGCGAACAGCAGGATCCCGCCGACCTTGAAGACGGCGAACATCGACGACATGTCCCGGGCGAAGGACCCCAGTATCAGGCCCAGTTCGGCCGCCAGGACCGCGCCCAGCGCCAGCGTGAGGGCCAGCAGGCCCGGGTGGGAGCCGAAGGCCTGGTTCATGGCCAGGATGATCAGGCCCATGGCCAGGCTGATGACGAAGCCCAGTATCCCCTTGGCCAGGAAGACCTCCGCCATGGTCGTCGGAGTCACCGTCAGGGCCTCCAAGGTACGGTGCTGCTTCTCGGTGACCAGCGACGTGGCCGGCAGGAACATGCCGCCGATGAAGACGGCCATCAGCACCATGAGCGGCAGCAGGCGGTCGCTCCAGGGGACGCTGGCCTGCTCTCCCACGGTGTTGATCACCACATCCACCGCGGCCTCGCGGCCCGAGAGCTTCCGGACCAGGTCCATCAGGGTGGCCTGGGCGACGAGGCGCTGCTTGGCCAGGCTTTCTCCCCAGACGTAGGCCGTGATCTCCACCGGCTGCCCGGACGTGACCAGGGCGTCGAAGCCCTCCGGCAGGACGATGCCGTAGTCCATGGCGCCGGTTCTGACCGCATGCTCCAGGTCGGCGGCGGAGCCGTACTCCGCGATATCGATGGCCTGGCTCTCCCGGGCCAGGCCCGCCAGCCCGGAGCTGCCCTCGTCGGCGATGCCCACCCGGGGCTTGTCGCTAAACAGCGTGCCGAAGACCAGCGTCAGCACCAGCGTCATGAGGACGGGGAGCACGATGGCCCACAGGAAGATGAAGCTCTTGGACCCCTGCAGCAGCTCCCTCCGGAGCAGGATGGCCACACGCCGGGCGCTCATTGGAACCTCCTTCTCAGGGCCGCCATCCCGGCGGCCAGCAGGGCCGCGTCAAAGGCCAGCAGTGTGACGAGGTTCCTCCAGATGTCGGCCCAGCCCGAGCCGTAGTTGGCCACGCGGTCCACGGTGTCCACGATGTAGTAGGACGGGATGGCCTTGACCCACCCGGTTATCACGCCGGGGAAGAGCACGCCCATGGCCGGCATGACCAGGATCACCAGGGCCAGTACCCCCCAGGCCAGCACCGACATCATGTCCCTGGCCAGGGATGCTATCAGGAACCCCACCCCGGTGACCAGCAGCGCCGCCAGCAGCAGGGCCAGGATGATGATGGCCGGCCCCTCGGCGAGCCCGCCCACCGCGGCCATGAACACCGCCGCCTGCAAGAAGGCCATGGTGATGCCGGTGATGCCCTTGGCGGCGAACAGGTCCTTGACCGACACCGGCGTCACCAGCAGGGCCTGGATAGTGCGGCGCTCGATCTCCTCGGTGATGAGGGTGGCCATGCCGAAGGTTTCGAAGACGATCAGGAAGACAGCGAAGAGGGGGCGCATCCGGTCGCGGACCGGGATCTGCCGCCCCGCCATGTCCGGCCCGGGCACCACCTGCATGGCGAACTCCACGGCCAAAGGTTGGCCCGTTTGCGCGTAGACCATCTCCCGCAGCAGGGAGGACATCGCCTCCCCGTACTCCTCCGGGGCGTCCGAGGCCAGGTACAGGTCGATCCGGGGCTTCTCCCCCGCGGCCAGCCTCTCGGCCAGGTCCGCGGGCAGGACGATGCCGTAGGCGTAGTCGTGGGCCGCCACCCCGTCCAGGAGCTCGTCCTCGGACTCGGCCACGTGGACCTCCAGTCCCTGCTGCCGGATCTCCTCCGCCGTGGGCGACAGGTCCGGCGCGTACACGCCGATGCCGATGGTCTCATTCACCGAGCCGGGCATGACGAAGTAGAGCCCGATGTAGACCAGCAGGGCCAGCGGCGTCATCATGGCGAAGAACCGGTTCCGGAAGAACAGGGTGAAGTCCTTGGCCACCAGGGCCCGGATGGCGGCCAGGTTCATTCCTTAAGCCCCCGCCCGGTGATCTTGATGAAGATGTCCTCCAGGGTGGCCTCCTCGCTGTGGATGGTGACCACCTTCTCCCCGGCAAACAGCTGGCGCACCAGCTCCGGCGTCTGGGGCGTGTCCAGCGCCAGCTCCCGGTCCTGCAGCCCCCCGCCCGGGGCCTTGACCTTCGCCTTGAGGGCCCGCTTGCCGTACTGCTGCTTCAGGTTGTGGGGAGTGTCCAGGGCGGCTATCTTCCCGCCGTTCATGAAGGCCACCCGGTCGGAGAGCTGGTCCGCCTCCATCATGTCGTGCGTGGTGAGGAACACCGTGGCCCCCCGCGCCCGCTCCTCCAGGATGATGGCGCAGATGGCCTCTGACGAGGCCGGGTCCAGCCCCGCGGTGGGCTCGTCCAGGAAGAGGATCCGCGGCCGGTTCAACAGCGCCCGGGCCACCATCAGCCGCTGCTTCATGCCCTTCGAGTATCCTTCCACCTTGTCCTTCTCCCGTCCGGCCAGCCCCACCCTCTTCAGCAGGGCCAGGCCGTCGAAGCCGCTGATGCCGAAGAGGCGGGCGAAGAGCTGGAGGTTCTCCAGGGCGCTCATCTGCTCGTAGAGGTTGGTCTGCTCGAAGCAGACGCCGATCTCCCCCCTGATCTTCCCGGCGTCCCGGGCCACATCCATTCCCAGGACGTGCGCCTGGCCGCCTTTGGGCTTGAGCTGCCCCGTCAGCATCTTGACCGTGGTGGTCTTGCCCGCGCCGTTGGGCCCCAGGAAGCCGAGAATCTCGCCCTCGGCCACCTTGAAGCTGATGCGGTCCACGGCCACCAGGTCTCCGTAGGAGTAGACCAGGTCCTCTACGGCAATCGCGTCACCGGCCATTCCGTCCCCTTTCCTTTGCCCTTCATGCCCCTCGGGCTTCGCGGCGCTGCCCGGCCCATTAGGCCATAGAAGTAGAGCGTGGTGAGATCGCGCACCAGCCCAGCCGGCTTCTGGGAGCCCGTCAGCATCCCGGGCCTGGCCGTCAGGCCCGGGCGGAAGATCTCCGTGTAGCTCAAGATGGCCTCCGTGGATAGCGCCGGATTCACGTAGCCCTGTCTCTTGCCTTCTTCGAAGAAGCTGGCTAACAGCGGGAGGATCTGGCGGTCGTAGGTGCGCCGGACGTGCTCCTGCATTCTCGGGTCGTTCGCCATCAGCCTCTCCATCAGCTCCCCGCCGTACTGGCCGGCCAGCTTCATCTTGCCCAGAACGATGTCCTCCAGCTTTTCCGGGAACGGCCTTTCGTCCGCCATCAGGGCCCGGAACTCCTCGGTCACGTCCAGGACGAGCCTGCTGGCCACGTCCCGTATCAGCCCCTCCTTGCTGCCGAAGTAGTTGTATATGGTCACCTGGGAGACGTCAGCCTCGTGGGCGATCTCCCTGATGGTCACCTTCCTGAATCCGCGCTGCTGAAACAGCCGCAGCGCCGCCCGGCGGATGCTGTCCTTCTTGGCCTCACCTCTCTGTCGCGAGGCGGGAATACCGGGGCGTCTCTCTGGTGCGGCCCGTTGAACCATATGAAACAATCTATTTCATTTGTTACACTCTGTCAAGAGGGCGACAGCAGCCGGAGACGGCTGCGATGGTGGGGTCTGGGATGGGACCAGGCTGATGGAGTCCCCGGAAGTCAGGCCAGGCTTTCGAGCAGTATCTCGGAGATGTCTTTGACGGCCATCCTCTCTTCCAGGTCATCGCTCTTCACGGCGTCGCTCAGCATGATGAGGCATATGGGGCAGGCGGTGGCCAGCACGCTGGCGCCGGTATTGACCGCTTCCCTGACCCTGGCCACGCTGGCCTGGTCCTTTCCCCTGGCCGACATCCCGGTGAAGAAGTTGCCGCCACCGCCCCCGCAGCAGAAGGCGTTGTTCTGAGACCTCGGCATCTCCACCAACTCCAGGCCGGGAACGGCGCCCAGCATGGCCCTGGGGGGCTGGTACTCGCCGTTGTGCCGGCCCAGGAAGCAGGGGTCCTGGTAGGTGGCCTTCACCGGGTCGTGCTTCCTGAGGCGCAGCCGGCCGGCATCGATCAGCTGCGCCAGCAGCTGGGTGTAGTGGTACACCTCGAACTCCCCGTTGTAGTGGTTTTTGATGGCGTCGTACGAGTGCGGTGACAGCGTGACTACCCTGGTGACGCCCATCTCCCTGAATGTCCGCAGGTTCCGGTCCCGCTGGTGTTCGAAGAGCCCCTTCTCCCCCAGCATCCTCACTTCATTCCCGTCGCAGTCCTCCCTGTCGGCCAGGATGCCGAAGGAGAGCCCCGATTTCGACAGCAGAGCGCCCAGTGCCTTCGCGGCCCGCTGCCCGCAGGAGTCATATGACCCGGCGCAGCCGACGAAGAGCAGGAACTCGTCGCCCTTCTCGTATCGCTTGATTCCCGTCCCCCTGGCCCAGTCCCCCCTCGTTTCCCGCAACTCGCGGTACGGGTTCCCGTACAGGGCAACGTTCTCCATGAACCTGGCCACCAGGGGAGGCAGCGGGCGCTGGGTTTCCACCACTGTCTCTTTCACGGACCTGAAGATGTTCACCAGGTCTTTGCCGAATTCGAACCGGCACTGCTCGGCGCAGTTTCCGCACATGGTGCATGAGTAAAGGATGTTGGACATGTGCTCGCTCCATTTCACGTCCCCCTTGATCAGGGAGCCGCGCGTGAGCCACATCATGCCGCCCGGCGAGAATGTCTCCAGGCGGAAGCGGTGGTACATGGGGCAGTTGAACCCCACCCAGGAGTACTGGTAGGTCAGCTTGCAGAAGCCGCAGCGGAAACACCGGTGGATCACGTCCTCGTATTCGTCAAAGGCCATCTTAAGCGCTCCAGGTTCCCGGATTCATTATGCCGTTGGGGTCCAGCGCCTTCTTGATCCTCTCCAGGAGCTGGCGGGTGTTGGGGTCCATCTTTCGCACGATGTCCCTTTGAACGTCCGGCTCCGCCGTGAACGATATGCCCCCGAGCTCGTGCACCATGTCATTTGCCTCCCGCATGGCTGCCGTCACCTTCTTGACGCTGGCCTCATCGGCCCGGTTCAGGGCGTAGATCAGTCCGAACATGACGCTGCGCCCGTACCCCAGTACCTGGACCCCGGCATTGAAGTCAATGTCGTGCTTCTCGGCAATCCGCAGGCCCCTTCTCCACGTTTCGGGCACCTGCCAGAGAGGCAGTATCCCCCCGCAGTAGCGGAAGCCTCCCCCCTTCTCGAAATCGGCCACCCGCGCCGGGTCAACGGTCGTCGGGTACTCCACGAAGCGTTTCATCAGGGGTTCAGGCACCTTCTTCATGAAGCGAATGCCGTTGGCCTCGCCGCCAGAATCATCGACCAGTCTCCGGAAGACCGCCGCCTTGTAGGCGATTTCTTCCGGGAGGTCTCCGCTGGTGGTCACGGTCACGTACGCGGGCAACTCCCTGCCCGGCGGCCCGGATCCCACCGCGAAGAGGATGTCGCCCATGTCCGTCTGCGTTATCTTGTACAGGAGCTCGGGGAGCTTGTCGACGTCAGTGACCCGTATGCCGACCACGTCCACCAGAGGGTGCCGGGGGAAGAGCTTGACGGACAGCTTGGTGACGACCCCGCTGGAACCGTGCCACCCGCAGAACAGGCCGGTGAGGTCGGGGATGGGCCCTTTGGTGAAGGGCCACGGCGAAACAGACCATCCTCCAATCCGGCATACCTCGCCGGTGGGGAGCACCACTTCCATGCCGTTGGTCAGGTGGGCGTTATTGCCGTTCCTAAGGGTCAGCTGGCTGTGACCCCGGCACATCATGTTTCCCACGATGGTGGCCATGGGCGGGGCCTCCGGCCGGGGATGCTGCAGGTCCGGGGCGTGCTGATCGAGGTAGTCTCCCAGCCTGCCGTGGGTCACCCCGGCCTCTATGACCACGTACCTGCCCATCCGGTTGAGCTCGATGATGCGGTCCATCCTCTTCATGTCCAGCACCAGGCCGCCGTTGACCGGCAGCCCCAGCCCGTTCAGGGTCAGGTTCGCACCCATGGGCGTGATGGGCAGCTTCTCCCTGTTGGCCATAAGGACGATCTGCCGGACCTCTTCCACCGTCCCGGGCACAGCTACGTAGTCGACCCGGCACGGCCCCCGGTTGCCGGAATCGCGGCCGTAGATGTAGCCTTCCTCCGGCCGGTTGGAGGCGTAGTCCTCGCCGACTATGCCGATCAACGATGCGAGTATGGGGTCATGGCTCATGCTGATCATATCTCCTGTATCTGAGATTGCGGTTCCTGTGTCCTGCTCTTTCAGGAACGTGACTGTGCTGCCAAGACGCGCCCCACGTCGTACTTGATGAGTCTCAAGGCGATGCCCGATTCCATCCCTGCTATTCCCCGGATCTTGCCGACCTCGTCGTCCAGGAAGTCGATCAGAGCCTCCTGCTTATCGAATGTGATCCACGCCATGACGTCGTAGCGGCCATTGCAGATCAAGACGCTCCGTACCCGATCATGGCCCGCCAGTTCCCGGCCAACATCCTTGATCCTGGACGGCGACACCTTCAGGCCCACGAACGCCACACCCCTGTAGCCCTGCGTATAGGTGTCCCAGATTGTCTGGAAGTTCACGATTCTGTCTTGGATCAGCCTGTTGAGCCGTCGCACGATGGTGGTTCGCGTGGTTCCCAATCTTCCCGCCAGCGCGGTAGCCGATTCCCGGGCATTCTTCTCCAGCTCTCGTATTAAGGCGGCATCGAGGTCATCCAGGGATGCCGCCTCATCGTCGGATGTCGCCCCGGCCGGCCGGGCCGGGTGGCCCGGCTTGATTTCGTGGTAGATTATGGATTCGTGCCGTGATATGCCCCGGAGCTTGCCCAGCTTCTCTGACACAAACCCGGGGATCTCGTGCTGGGCCTTGAAGACAGCGACCGCCATGATGTCGAAAGGTCCCCCGAACAACATGACGGACTGAATCTCTTCCATCGCCGCCAGGCCGTTGGCCACATCGAACAGGCCCGCCGGGTCGGTATTGATGCAGAAGACGACGCTGCTTCGGTAACCCCTAACCCACTCGTCAACGTAGCAGACCGTCCTGGCGCCCTTCTTGTACAGCCTCTCCACCATGGCCTTGGCGGTTGCCCTGCCAACCCCCAGGCGCGCCGCGACGTCCGTGTAGGTCATGCGGGCATCCGAATCCAGAAGTTCGATGATCTTCAGGTCGGTGTGATCCAAAACTGGCTGGTTTTGAACGGAAGCGGAATCAGCCATGTCCTGCAGTCCCTCCCTACAAGAACGTCAGAGCCGATTTGCGGCGACCGCGCCGATCGGCCTGTGGCAAACGGGTGCCGTAATCACACTACCTGCAGAAACACGGCGGTGTCAACCCAGGCCCCTTTCAACCGGCTGGTCGTTCTCTCCCTGGGCAGCACCGTCTTCTTCGGGTTTGCTGCCTAGAAGCTCAGGGGGACTGATACCTCTTTCCTGTGATACACGTTCACCCCTGGAATCTGCAGTGCTTTGGCCAGGAAGGGAGCGGGATCGTCGATGCAC
>CAYPDY010000110.1:0-9141 GCA_964409515.1 uncultured Dehalococcoidia bacterium | reverse complement strand
GGCCGTGCAACCGCAACAAGAGAACCGTCAGGATACTTAAGTGAACAGTATTGGGGCTAGGCCGATCGTGAGCGGCGTTTCCACAGAAGAGCCGTGGTCACGATGGCGATGACAAGGGACAGCAGTGCCAGCATCTTCTGGGGCGGCGTCGTCTTCAGGGACAGGCTCGCCAGCCAGATGATCGGCGTCAGAATCCAGCGCGAGACAGCGCGCAACCAGTCGTGGCGGCTGATGAAGCGGGCCACCGGCGGGCTGCAATGGTAGTAAGCGCGGACCAGGACGCGCGTTGCCGGGTTCTTCATCAGGTACTCGTCACGGAAGTCGCGCAGCACCTCTATCCGGTCACTCATGGGTGTGCCATAGGCCGCTGTCGCAATGAAGCAGCGGAAGTCGTCGACGGTGTAGGGTTCGCTAGTTCCCGTGGCACCGTTGGCATCCGTGGCCGTGACAACGAGCGAGTCGGAGGGTGAGTGCGGCTTTGCGGAGACATCGAAGGTGCCCGCAGTCATCACGACCCGGTCATCCGCTTCCTCGCCGTAGAGTCCATCGCCATCACCGTCAAACGTCAATGTGGCCGGACTGGAACTCATGGTCACCACGATGTTGTCCGCCGGTACGGGATTGTCATACGCATCGTAGGCCGTAACGGTCACGGCGAACGAGACGGACACCTCCTGAGCGTATGCCTCCGACGTCACGGTGTAGCGCTGGACTTCGGTGGAAGCTCCGACAATGTATGGGATGCTGGTCCCCGTCCGCAGGCTGCTGTCGGTGGCAGTGATGGTCGTACTGCTGATAGCCACGGTCTGCAGAGCCGAAACGACGAAGGGGTTGGCCTGAGTGGCCACCACTTCATCCCCCGGCTCGCCGAAGGTGCCGTTGCCATTGCCGTCTAAGAGCATAGTCCCAGAGTCGGCGGTCATGACGACAGTAGAGGAGGGGATCGGGACGGCCACGTTGCCGTAGGCATCAAAGGCGGTGACCGTGACGCCGAAAGGAATGCCGGCGGTCTGGCTGTATGAGTCTGAGGCCACGAGATAGTAGTCCGGCGGACCGGCGAGAATTGTGTAAGGTGCGCTGGTGCCGGTGATGCTGTTCGGGCCGGCGGCGGTGATGCTGATGGCCGTTCCGGCCACAGTGTCAGTGGCGGGCAGCTCGGAGGACCCTGACTGAAGGCGAATCACATTGTCTTCCACCTCGCCGAACACCTCGTTACCATTGCCATCGAAAAGCATGGTGCTGGATGTCGACGTCAGAATCGCCCAAGAGGCGTTGTCCGTACTGACGAAGTTGTCGAACAGGTCATAGGCGGTGACCGTGACCGCGAATACCTCGCCGGCCGTGTGGGTGAGGGAAAGGGATGTGACGGTGTAGTGGTGCGTGGCGCCGGTGCCGAAGGTATAGGTGGGGCTGATTCCCTGCCTCGAAAGATTGTCCCTGGCGACAATGGTGGCGCTGGTGCCGGCCAGAGTGTCTCTGGCGGCGACGGTGAAGGTCCCCGACGACAAGACCACTACATTGTCGCTTGCCTCTCCGAAGGTGCCGTCGGCGTCGCCGTCGAAGAGCAGAGTGTCCGATGTGGAGGACAGGGTCACGGCGGTTTCGTTGTCTTCGGTCACCACGCTGCCGAAGGCATCGATGGCCGTTACCGTCACCATGAACGGCGTTCCGGCCGCCTGCGCGTAGCTCCCCGACGCCAGTGTATAGTGATCGATAGCGGTTGCGCTGACTGACCACACCGTGCTGTCGGTCAGGCTCGGGCTGGCACTATCGATGACGGTGACGGTCTGGTCGCCCGGTGAGCGCAGGACAATGGCAAACAGGTGGACACCGTTGTCCGGGGCGCTGAATACGTAGTCCGAGGGGAGAGAGGCGTCAACGTCTGAGGAAGAGAAGCGGACCATCCCGCGGTATCCAGTGGCGGTGTTGCCATAGGCGTCCCTGGCGGTCACGGTAACCAGGAAGGGGGATTGACTCGCAGCCAGTCCACCATCGGGTGTGAGGTCGACGCCAATGGCGGAAGCCGCGGTGACTCTCAGATCAAGGTCATAGTCCGGGCTGCCGGAAGAACCTATGGTGCCGTCCGAGACATCCACAGTGGCAGACTCGGCAGCGTAGGCAGCGAGGGTGGCCACGCCGGGATCCGAGACCCCCGCAGTGAAGGTCACCGGCACGGCGACGGCCAGTGGCATGTCCTCCACAGTGGGCGCCTGTCCTCCCGCAGCAGGCACAAGACCATAGAAGAAGAGAAGCTTTGAACCCGAGTATGAGCTGTCGATGTTGCCGTAGGCATCCCTGGCCGTGACGGTGAGATCATTGGTGTCACCCGCAGTCACTGCCGGCGGGCCGGTGACTTCCAGCCTGGACGCGGGGGCGGAGTTGACCGTCCAGGTGGCTTCACTCGTGAGCCCGCCATCGCCCACCGCTACAGTCTGATGGCCCGAGGCGAAGAGGACCACAGCATTGATGAACGTGTGTGTGCCGTTGTCGCTCGGCTGGAAGGTGTAGTCCGCTGGGAGAACTGCTCCCCCGTCGGACGATGTGAAATGAACCGTGCCTGCGTAAGAAGCGTCCACATTGTCGCTGGCATCGTAGGCGGTCACAGTGATCGAGAGCCACACTCCGGCCACCGCGACGCCGCCAGTGGGCGTCAGCGCCAGTCGAGCAGCCTGTGGCACGAATGGCTGGGCGCGCAGGCTGATGACAGCGAGCAAGAACAGGGCGATTGGAATCGTCGCGAGGCCGGTGATTCTTACCATGACACCCCCAATCTGTGGCCGCTCAGCCGCAGCATGCCACCAACGTACACGTCCACGGCCCGGGTCCTGGGGTCCGGTCTGGACGGGAGGGGCACGGAGGCGGTACTTCCAGGCGCACCGGCCGACCTGACCCGAGCCGGCGATCGGACCCCGGGGGCACCTGGGGCAAAGGCCACAGCAGTGGAGGACACCGAGGCTGGCCCTCCGCCCGCCATTGACCCTCGCCGCTGCCGCCCGGAGACGGACGCGCGGGCGCCCTTATGGAGTCTCCTGGCCGGACTCCTCTTTCTTCCCCTTTGTTCTGATGACCTGGACGGTCACTGGCTCCGACATAATGTCCGATACCACGGGCTTCTTGCTGCCCTTCTTGGGCTTCCTGGTCTCCCTGCCGCCGTAGTCCTTTCTTCCCATTGCCTCACCTCAAACGCTCTTCAGTGTACAGTAGTTTATCAAAGCACCCGGACGCCAGCAATGGGCCGGAGGGTGCCTCAGCCATCGCCCGGACGCCGCTGGCACTGGCGACGCCGGTACAGGAGCAGGCACCTCCCGTGCCGGAGCAGCCGCCGGGGGCCAAAGCCCATGTCTCAAGCCTTCTGGTTCGCGATACAGGTCACCAGGCCCTCCAGAGAGTCGCGGAGCCGGCCGGGCGGAAAGCAGTCGAGCGTCGAGAGTGCCTCCTGGCAGAAGGCCCAGGCAATCCGGCGGCAATCCTCCAGGACGCCGGAACTGGCCACCATCGCGGCCAGCGTATCCAATCCCGCCGCGGGGTTCCCGTCCAACAAGTCCGCCACCCAGCGATTTCGGGGTTCCTCCAGGACGATGATGGCCGGCAGGGGAAGAACGCCCTGGGACAGGTCGCTCCCCCAATCGCGGATGTCATCGAGCGTCTGGAAGGCCATTCCGAGATGGTGGCCGTAGTGCCTGATCGCCTCCACGACCCTCTTTGGCGCCGCGCTCAGAACAGCCCCCGACTCCGAGGCAGCAGAAAAGAGCGAGGCCGTCTTGCCACTGATGGTGCGGAAGTACTCCTCGCGCCCCCGCGTCCACCCGGCGTGTTCTGCGATGGCCCCGGCACACAGATTCGCCAGACCCCGCGAGAATATCTCCATGGTTCGAAGACTCCCCGTGCCCGCTATCATCAACGCCGAACAACCGCAGAGGTAGTCTCCGAGCCGGACGGCCAGCTCATCGCCCCAGAGCTTATTGGCGGTGACCATCCCGCGACGAGTCACTGCCCGGTCTATGGTATCGTCATGGATCAGGGTTGCCGCGTGCAGGAGTTCATAGCCGACAGCTGCGGAAATGAGCGGTTCGATTCGGCCCGGATAGAGGCTGCCGGCAAAGAGTACCAAAGCGGGGCGCAGTCGCTTGCCCCCGCCCTGGAGGGCCTGCGTCAGCATCTCCGAAAGATGCGGGGGAGCATCGTCAATGACCTCGTCCAGAGCGAGCTCGAAGCGGGCCATCTGGTCTCGAATGGGCTCGTATACTGCCGCAAGGTCTGCTTCCAGGTGAGCCTCTGCAGGTGCGGCGTGGTGGTCGGGACCCCACCCGTCTTCAAGACATGGGAGCTGCCTGACCGGGATCGGATGGGCCCTATCCGAACCGGGGGCAGCACTCGCCCCTGAGCTTGAGGCAATGGCCCCCTGGCTCTGGTCCAGGCGACTCCTGGCCGCTAGTCGAGGCCCAGTAGGGCGCGTATCCATGAGACCACCCGTCCTATACCCCGCCGTGTCGCAGTCGCGCTGCTGGCTGCTGCCGTCGACATGGCGCGCAGCCAGCCGGGCCTGGATGCCGTCTTCGTCTTGCCCGTGCCCGGTGCACCGGCTGACCCGCCCGGGGGTGTACGTGGAGTGTCGGCCGAAGCCGCTTCGCCGGATCCTGGCCTGTCGGCCTGCGGGCCGGTCTGGGTCGCTCCGGCCTGTGAAGTGCGTGTGCCCTGAACCGACCGTTTGCCGATCATCAGCGCCCAGAATTCGCCCAGCCACGACCGGGCACCTGATGACTCCTGGCGGCCCGCCCGGCTGGCTGGCGGCGTGTAACCGCGGGAGCGCGTCCGCGCCCCCGGGGACCGCGGCTCCCTGATGAACCAGGCCAACCCCCTCCAGAAGAACGAGCGGTATCTGGGCCAGAACCATCGGTAGAACCACAGCATCCAGGCAATAATGGCAAAGGTCAAGCAGACCATGGTGACGATCCCATGCACCACCAGCAGGATGATCCAGAGAATCCTCAACTGCGGCACTATGTAGACGAAGACGACCAGCGCCAACAGCATCAGAGTGCCGAGAACGCTCAATGGAGTGAAGTTTCGCCAGTCGCCCGCCCAGCGGGCGAAGTTGACGCAATAGGGGCCGATGCGTTTCCAGCTCCAAATGAGCAGTGCCAGGGCGGCAGTGGCGGCTAGAAGAGCGAATGGCAGGATGGCCAGCCCGCCCATCACCCCAACCGCAATCAGCATTCCCGTCATCCCACTTTACCTCTCAGCGTCTTGTGCTTTGCCGTTGCCTTACGTGAAGTAGGGCAGACCGGCGGCTCTCACCTTGCTGGCGAGCACCGCTGCCTTTGTGAGCAAATCGCCGAGGCCCTTTCTGATCACCGAATCGGTGGACGACAGCTGGTCGGCCACCGCATCAAAGGCGCCGGTGAGCTTCTGTACCGCAAACTCGAGATTCCCCGCCCACCCGCCGCCGTCGCGCTCGACGATCTCAACGCCGGGCGTACGCAGCACGCAGATGTAGAGCTTCGCGACGTGGCCTGGGTCCGGCGTCCACAGTCGCCCCTCGCAGGCAACATAGTCGGTTTCGTCCAACCAGGTACCCTCGAACTCGGCGAACAGCGGCGTTGCGCCTGCTGTAACCTGCTTCAGGAAGAATAGCGACCTGACCTTGGTTCCTGTCAGCTCCAGGGAGAAGTTGTCGGTGCGATCAGACAGGTTGAACGTGAAATTGCCTGTCAAGTAGATGTCCTCGACCTCGGTGGCGTTCTCGCGGGCAGCGGTGCTGCCAGTGAGGTTCACCACCACGCTTCCTATCTCGCGATAGTCCACACACCATCCCCAGCCGGACAGTGTTATGGAGAGTGGAACTGGTTCTTGCGCCGCCACCTGTTGAGGGCGTCCGAAGGCCAGCACGGCGACAAGCGTGAGAAGTGCCATGGCCAGGTTGCGCGATCTCTGGTGTCGCCCCATACTCCCTCGACCTTCCTTCGCCGGCGCCGCAGCGCAATTCAGTCTCAATGGGTCGAACATCCTCTGCGCACCACCAGCCATGCTGGCCAACTCGTCCGGGCTCCGCACGCCTAGAAAAGGATACCTATGGCGGAGCAGGCAATATCGCTGGCCCTGATGGCTGATGATGCGAGGTAGGCTACCATGTCGCTGCCGGAGGCTGTCAGTACCACACTGGGATCATGCGGACCCGAGGCGTTCGCCGGCAGGACCACCCAGAAGTCCAGGATGCCGTTGCCGACGGTCACCGCTTCGCCCAGAATGCGGGCGATGAGGTCAGTCATGTTCACCCTGTTCCATCCCCGGCTAGACCACGCTCCACAGAGTCAGCAGCATCTGGTCCATGGCCCATGCAGACGAGACAGCGAGATTAGCCCACACCCGGCAGAGAGACTCACCCAGGGGCGACAACGACACGCTGGCGACATTGCCGTCAACCACCGAGACGTTAACCCAATGCGAAAGGATCCCCTCTGTGAGGACGGTCACCTCCGCTATTACCCGGGCGATGATGACGCCAAAATTGGCCCCCTCCATCGTACCCCCTTGATCAGGCTGCCTCGAACGGCAACCCGGAGACTCGCCATCGCCTCTGCACCTTGCTCCCCTCCTGCCAAGTCACAACCGAAGTGCCGATATGCCAGGTACTATAGCATCCGGCCGCGTGAGAGTCAAGCATATTTGCCTGCGACTAGCTCTCCTACACCTGTGTCAGGCGATCCCGGACCAAATGTGCTGCGTCTAATATAGGGGACGCACGTTACACCCTGGTGAGAACAGGATTAGAGTATGATTAGGAGAAGCGGTGGAGGGGTCCGGGGTAGACGGGTTCGCGGGACCGAAACACCGCCGGACTAGGGTGCCCCAAGGGCCACGAGGTACCTCCGGATCTCTCCCACGTACAGGTCAAGGAACCTGCGGGCCGAATCACCTGAGAAGCGGGTGGGCCGGTAGGTGAGGCCAAGGTGCAGCTGGCCGTTGAACACGGCCGTCACCAGGCTCAAACCCCAGGGTGATAGCACGGGAGTAAGTCCGATGATGTCGGTTATCCGTGCTTCACCCAGTCGGGGCTCCTTTCCATCACCCAGACGGACCCGCCCCACGTTGGTCAGCAGTGTAGTGTCGATGTAGACTCGCGTGGCGATGAAGAGCGTGCCCACCGCCCTCATGATGGCGAAACCCAGGCGGCTGATGGAGTAGGTGAGGTAGACCATGGAGAACGCGTTCCCGTTTCTGATGACGCATCCGGTACGCCGGCTGACCTTCCGCAGCAGGCCGACGGCATCCAGCCTCTCCTCCGGCATGGTGGCTGGAGACACGTACGAAATCTGATTTGACACAATGTGCTGGGACATCCGGCGCCCGACATCGACCGGAACCATGATGCTGATCTTGCCGCTGGCCTTTCCGTGCATCTGATTCCACCTGTCTATCGTCTTGAAACAGGCTGCCAGAAGCAGGTCATTCACCGTGGCTCCGAAGACTCTCGATCTGGCGTCGATCTCACTCAACTCGATGGAGTCCAGCCAGTCTCGGATGAAGGACACTTCGCCCGACCTGCCGGCCCGGTCGTGGAAGATCCTAGAAGGGGGCGACACGAGGGAGACGACGAAGCGCTGAAAGAGGCTGGAGGCGATCTTCAGGAAGTACCACCTCACCTTGGGTTTCGGGCGCCTTATCAGGGGGAGCAGCTCGCCGGCTCGATGGGAGTTGATCCCGTCTTCCGGCGCAGGCCCACCGCCAGCAGCCGGCACGCGCTCTGCCGGGCCGTCATACTCCCTGATGACTTCATTCACGAATCGCAGGGCACGGAGAGCATCCGTGGCATAGTGGTGGAACGTGAACGCCAGCCAGAAACGCGCTGGCCCAATCTTCAGCAGCAGGATTCGGAAGGGCAAGCCCTTCCTGGGATCCAGGGGGCGATTGACCCACTCCGTGATCAAACGCTCCTGCCCAAATTCACCGCCAACTCCCGCTGCGTCCTCCAGCTCGATGAGCTGCCGGTCAATCTGCTCAATGTACTCGCGATAGCATCTCAGGAACCTGCGGCGTAACACCGTGCTGAGGGCGGGGTGCCTCCTGACAGTGGCCAGGACAGCATCGTTCAGCCGCCGGGGATCGACATCACCCTCGATAACTAGGATCGCATGGAATACTATGCGCTCATTTATGCTGTCCAGCGCCAACCATGTCATATCGATGCAGTTCATCGCTACGGTCTTCGACCCTCGTTTCATGACTGCTTCCCCAGGGATCCGCCAGGTGTAACTCGTGGCACGGTTGCGGTCTTCGGAGGGACTTCCTAGAACGCCAGCAGGCCCCATAGGCCGGGGATCGCGAGAGAGGTCAGCCACTGAAGAATCTCCAGTGCGCCTTCCAGAAAGGCCATCATGGAGAGACCGCAGGCGGCCCACGTCGTGAAAGTGGAACACCGGCTATTGGCGAAGACGCTTGTGTCAGGCGTCGCTGACGCAGCGTACGCCAGCATATTTTCCAGGCATTCCAAGACTCTGGACGTGAGTTGCCCTATGATCAAGACAGGGGCCTGCCTGTGATCGGGGATTAAGAACGGATGGCCCGAATTGCCGGGCCATCCGTCTCCGCGCCTCTCCCCGGGTTCAGTGATTTCTGCAAGATGTGAGTTCTAGACTGCCAGTACGCCGCTCAACATGGCGGCCAAGGCTTGCATACCGATTTCGGCCAGGCCTGCCAGCTGCGTGGCAATCGACGCACCGCAGGGAGTAATCTCTGCGTTGTAGATCGGAAGGTTCATGCACTTGCCGGTTACCTGCCCTGACAGGGATGCTGTGGCAAAGAGGTTGAGAAACGTGTCAGCAAAAGCCAGAGCCTTGGCCAACACACTACCGATGAGATACATTCCAGGTCACCCCCCATTCTCCAGATTTTGTTTCTGTGTTGCTTTGGCGCGGATACCGTCTTCGCAGATACCACCGACCCCCCAGGCGCAAACGGGCTAACAACGGATCCTACCACCCCCCCCTCGACTACTGTACCCACTTGAGAGACTTGTTGCTGTTACCGCGAGCACTATTCAGTAGTGTATACCACTTTGCAGGAGAATTGTCAATAGGTCGATTGACTCGGTAACTGTCAACCCTTGGTCGGCGGAATCCTGATTCCGTGTTTGGTTGTTCT
>CAYPDY010000109.1:0-9175 GCA_964409515.1 uncultured Dehalococcoidia bacterium | reverse complement strand
AGCTGATCCGGCCCCCTTTCCCTACCCCGCCCGGCGAAGTTGCGGAACCGCTGGGCTCTAACCGGGTGCCTTGACTTTCGGGGGGTTTCTTGCTAAAAGGGAACCTCGAACAAGCGGGAGAAAGCCGGCGAAGAAGGAGGTCGTGGGAGATGTCGTCTGGACTACCTGGCCAGGAGCCCGCCGTCAGTTGGCGGAGTGATCCGGATCTGCGGCCGGTGGACGTCGTCGTCTGCACGACGGCCGGCACGTTCGTGGGCCACGCTTACCGTTCCAGCCGGGCCCGGCTGCTGGACGCGCTCAACAAGGGTTTCGCCGCCCGCGGCACGCGCATCGGCCTGGACTACATACCGTTGACCGAGGTGGAAGCCTATCTTCCCGGGGGCGAACGGGGGACCATGACCTCGGCCCACATCCGGAAGGCGAACGTGATCCTGGTGGCCGAGAAGCGGGGAGGCCAGCCGGAAGAGGACACGGCGAAGGCCGGGAAGGTGGCGACGGCCAAGAAGCCTGTGGAGGCCAGCGTGCGCACGACGCAGTACCTGTTGACGGGCTGGCTGCACAGCGCTGCCTGGGCGGAACTGGTGACCAGCCTGCACCAGGATGAGACCTTTGTCCCCATGACCCAGGTCCGCATTTCGCCGCCGCTGGCCACCGGCGAGAGCGAGTTCGAATTCGCGGCGTTCAACAAGGACCAGGTGATCTACGTCGGCGAGTCGTCCGGCTAGCCGAGGGAGACAGCGATGAGGATCAGCGTTCGGCAGGCACGTCCGGAAGATGCCCGTTTGCTCGGCTGGTGCATGCTCATGGCCGGCCGGTCCCACCTTGAGGTGGGGATCTGGGACTTCGTCATCTCTCAGCCGGAGGAGAGGTGTATCCAGTTCCTGGAGATGCTGGCCCTGGAGGGGCCGCGCCACATGGCCCACTACACCGAGTTCCTGGTGGCCGAGGTGGACGGCCGCCCGGCCGCGGCGCTGGAAGGCTTCGATCCGGTCAAGAACGGTGAGGAGACCATCACCATACCCATGGTCAACGTCATCCAGAAGATGGGCCTGACCGAGCAGGACATGGCGCCCGGCGTGGAGAAGCTGGCGGCCTTCATGACCTGCCACTCGGACTTCCTCCAGGGTGCCTGGGTGGTGGAGCAGGTGGCCGCCAGGCCCGAGCACCGCCGCCAGGGGGCGATCAGCCGGCTGCTGGAGGTCGTGCTGGATCAGGGCCGCCGGGAGGGCTTCAAGCAGGCGCAGGTCAGCTTCTACATCGGCAACACCGCCGGTGAGCAGGCCTACCGCAAGGCCGGATTCCGGTATCTTGACGAGAAGCGCCACCCGGACTTCGAGAGAGTCATCGGCTCCCCGGGCATGATCCGTTACGTCTGCGACCTGTAGGGCTCCCTGAGGCGCCAAACCCTTGACAGTGGGTATCGGGAGTAGGAGAATATTAATATATAGTAATACGTCAATAAGGGGTTGCTGGGGGTGCGGCATTTAATGGAGCAGGTGGAGAACGGGCAACAGGCGGAGATCTTCCGGCGGCAGGCGGAGCTGTGCAAAGCGCTGGCTGATCCCAAGCGGCTCATGATATTGAGCGGACTGAAGAACGGACCGAAGTCGGTGAGCCAGCTGGCCGAGATCGCCGGGCTGAAGCAGTCGAACGCCTCTCAGCATATAGGCGTGCTGCGCCGCGCGGGCGTGATCAGGGCTGAGAGGCAGGGGAACCTGGTCTACTGTCGCCTGGCGACGCCCAGGATCGCGGACGCCTGCGACATGGTGCGCCAGGTCATTGCGGAGGAGATCCAGAGGAACGAGGCGCTGGGCAAGGTCCTTTGAGGTGGAGACACCATGGTCTGCCGGGTAACGGGCGAAGGAGGCTGGAGATGTCGGTAACAGGTTATCAGTGTCAGCGTTGCTGGGCCACCTTTATGGAGGAGCGCTCTTGCGGTGATGTCAACGAGGCTGTCCCCAAGTGTCCATACTGCGAGAGCGCGGATGTGAAGAAAGTGGAAATGCCGGAGAGCTGGACCGCCAGGGCCCGCGGCGGCCTGCGCTTTGGCTGACGGTAGCCGGATTGAGGCCGTGGGCCTCATCGCAGCGCAAGACCGGCGGGTATCCCCGCAGCTCGTGACCGATGGAGGTGGCAGATGGCCAGTGCGGTGGTGACCGGGCGATCTTATCTGGAAGGCAGGTTCGGCGGCCGGGTCGCTTTCGGCCGGGCGGAATGCAAGCTCTACGGGCATGACATCGCCGAGATACCCAGCCTGATCAAGCCGCTCGTCGGCGACACCACTCCCGACGCGGTCGTCCAGCCGGAGTCGGAGGAGGAGCTGGTGGAGCTGGTCACCTGGGCGGCCAGGAACCACGTTCCCCTCACCCCGCGCGGGAAGGCCACCTCGGGCTACGGAGGGGCGATCCCGGTGAAGAAGGGGATCGTCGTCGACTTCTACCGCATGAACCAGGTGGTCCGCATCGACCCGGAGGGACTGACGGCCACCGTCCAGGCCGGCATGGTCTGGGAGAGCCTGGACAGGAAGCTGGCCGGCAAGGGACTCACCCTCCGCCTTTACCCCTCGAGCTATCCCTCGTCCACAGTCGGGGGATGGCTGGCCCAGGGCGGCGCCGGCATCGGGTCGTACGAGTCCGGCTGGTTCTGCGACAACGTGGTGAGCGCCCGGGTGGTGCTGCCCGACGGCAGCGTCAAGGACTTCAGCGGCCCGGACCTGGGCCTCATCGCCGAGGCCGAAGGCACCACCGGTCTCATCAGCGAGGTCACCATCCGGGTCCAGCGGCTGGAGCCCCTGGAGGTGTGGGCCGTATCCTGCCCCGGTGCCAACGACGTACAGCAGTTCATGCAGTCCATCATGGACGAGAGGCTGCCCCTCTGGTCGGTCCTCTTCATCAACCCCCGCATGGCGGAGCTGAGGAACAAGGCGCCGCAGAAGGAGCACTACGGGCATCTGGAGGAGAAGGTGTCCCTGCCGATCTCCTACGTCGTCATTCTGGCCTTCCGGGCCAGGGACTCGGCCGAGGTGGCGTCCAGGCTGCCCGGGATCCTAACGGGCTGTCACGGCGCCAGGCTGAGCGACGAAATAGCGGACCACGAGTGGACGAACCGCTTTAAGCTGATGGTGGTGAAGCGCCTGGGCCCGAGCCTGGTCCCGGCGGAGGTGGTGGTGCCGCTGCGGTCGCTGGGTGTGTTCCTGACCGAGGTGGAGAGCCGGATCAGTCAGCCCCTGGTCAAGGAGGGCGTGCTGGTCCGCAACGGCAAGAGGGGCGAGCCGGAGATCGTCATCCTGGGTTTCATCCCCAGTGACCAGCGCCGGTTCAGCTACAATTTCGTTTTCCCCCTGTCGCTGACCATCGCCGCCATTGCCGGGAAGCACGGCGGGCGGCCGTTCTCCACCGGGCTGTACTTCTCCGGAAGCAGCCCAGCGGTGCTGGGTGAGGAGAGGGTGGCCAGGCTGAAGGAGTTCAAGGCGAAGGTTGATCCCAAAGGCCTTCTGAACCCGGGGAAGGTCCTGGGAGGCGGCCTGCTGAGCATGGCGGTGAAGGCTGCGGGTTCATTTGGCTGGCTGCTGCGGCCCATGGGCAACAGCGTGGCGGCCAAAGTCGGCGAACGCCCGGGCGGCCCCGTCCGGGGCATTCCGGCGGACGTGGCCTGGTATGCCTATGCCTGCTCGCAGTGCGGGTACTGCGTCGACGAATGCGACCAGTTCTACGGCCGGGGGTGGGAGAGCCAGAGCCCGCGGGGCAAGTGGTACTGGCTGCGGGAATACATGGAGGGCCGCGCGGAATGGAACCAGCAGATGGTCGACACCATCCTGGTCTGCACCACCTGCGAGCTCTGCAACCTGCGCTGCTCGGCTTCGCTGCCCATCGAGCAATCGTGGATGAAGCTGCGGGGCAAACTGATCCACGAGGACAAGCGCATGACCATCCCGCCGTTTGAGATGATGGCCCAGGCTACCCTGAGAGAGGGTGACATCTGGGCCGGGTACCGCAAGGACCGCGCCGCCTGGTTCCCCGGGGACCTCTGGGAGAAGCACGGTCCGTCGCACCAGTCGAAGGCGGTGTACTTCGCGGGGTGCACCGCCAGCTACGTGGAGCATGACATTGCCCAGGCCACGGTGCGGCTGCTGGATGCCGCCAACGTGGACTTCACCTACCTGGCGGAGAAGGAGAGCTGCTGCGCCATCCCCATGCTGGTGTGCGGGAAATGGAGTGTCTTCGAGTCCACCATGCGCCGCAACATCAAGGCGGTCAAGGACGCTGGCGCCGACACTGTCATCGCCTCGTGCCCGGCCTGCGACATGATGTGGCGGCAGGTCTACCCGGTGTGGGCCAGGAAGCTCGGGATAGACTACGATATCAAGGCGAAGCACTACAGCGAGGTGCTGGCGGAGAAGGTAGCCTCGGGCGAGCTCACCTTTCCCGACAACGGCGGCCAGCCGGTGACCGTGACCTGGCACGACTCCTGCCACATCGGCAGGGTGTCACATGTCTTCGAGCCTCCCCGGGAGCTGATCAAGGCCATACCCAATGTCAACCTGGTGGAGATGGCCCACAACCGCGAGGAGGCGCACTGCTGCGGCAGCGTCCTGACCCTTATCAAAGACCCGCCGGTGGCGGCCGAAATCGGCCGGACGCGGCTGGACGAGGCCCTGGACGCGGGCGCCGCCAAGGTGCTCTGCCTGTGCCCGTGCTGCGAGTTCCAGCTGCGCGTCACGGCGGACAAGAAGAAGGTGCCCGTGGAGGTGGTCGACCTGGCCCGCTTCACTGCCTCGGCGCTGGGGCACGACTTCCCCGACCCCAACCCGGAGGTCCGAAGGCAGTGGGCGGTCTTTGAGGCCATGATCGCCCTGATGACACCCCGGGGCTTCGCCGACCTGATGGGCACCATGTGGCCGGAGCTGATCGACGCCATGCCTTTTGGGATGGGCAAGATGATGCGGGCCATGGGCAAGGTCCCGGGCGCACTGGAGCTGATGAAGCCCATGTTCCCGGTGCTGTTCCCCCGGCTGCTGCCGATGATGATGCCGAGGGTGATGCCGACGATGCTGCAGCGCGTGGGTGAGGCCATTCCCATGCCGGACTACATGAAGGAGCAGATGCCGCAGATAATGCCCAAGGTCATGGACAACCTGATGCCGCACATGATCGGCGACGTGGTGCCCCTGGTCACCCAGCCGATGATTGACTATCTCCACGGGAAGGGTGTGGGGGACAGTCCGGGCAGATGAGCACTCCGACGCTGGTCGCCATCCTGGTGGTGCCCATGATTATCCTGGCGGCGGTGACGTTTGCTCTCGTCCTGGCCTACGTGCACCGGGTTTCCCGCGTGACCGCGGAGCTGGAAGCGAAGAAGAAGCCGCCGGGCGCTGCGGACGACACTCTCCCGGGCGGCGCGGACAGCCCGCCTCCGGGGCCTGAGCCGCCCCTCGATCAGTAGACGGTTCCCGGTCCGGCGGCATCCGCGGCGGGGCCGGCCGCGAGGATACGCAGAAGCATGGACAGCCGCTGCAGCGAGATACTGGAGACCCTGAAGGCCCTGGGGGACCCCGTCAACGTCGCCGGCATGGCGCGGTTCGGAATCAGACCGGCGCTGGCCTGCGGGGTGCCCAAGCCGGCCCTCAGAAAGCTGGCCCGGGGGATCGGCCGGGACCACCGCCTGTCCCTGGATCTCTGGGCCTCGGGCGTGCACGAGGCGAGGGTGCTGGCCAGCATGATTGACGATCCGGCCCGGGTGACAGCCGCCCAGATGGATGCGTGGGCTGCTGACTTCGACAACTGGGACATCTGCGACCAGTGCTGCCTGAACCTCTTCTGGAAGACGGCGTTGGCCTTCGACCGCGTCGAGGCTTGGGGCGCCGCCCAAAGCGAGTACGTGAAGAGGGCCGGTTTTGTGCTGATGGCCAGCCTGGCCGTTCACGACCGGAAGCGGGGGGATGCCGACTTTCGAGGCTTCCTGGGCATCATCGAGAGGGAGGCTGGCGACGGCCGGAACTTCGTCCGGAAGGCGGTCAACTGGGCCCTCCGGCAGATCGGGAAGCGGAACGCTGCCTTGAGGCTTGAGGCCATCGAGGTGGCTTGGCGCCTGCGGCAGGCGGAGTCGAAGAGCGCCCGGTGGGTGGGTGCGGACGCGCTGCGGGAGCTGTCCAGCGAAGCGGTCCGGCGCCGGCTGAGCTCGCGGACGCAGGGCGGCCCTGCGCCCCGCCGGCCCGGCGCGGCTGTATAATGGCGATATACCTGAGAGGAGGTCACGACGATGGAAGTGGAACACGTTGCCGGCAGGAACGCGGGTCAGGCCATGCTCTATGCGCTCAGCACCTGTCCGTGGTGTAACAAGACGAAGAAGCTGCTGGGAGAGCTGGGCGTGGAGTACAGCTACGTGGACGTGGACTATCTCGATGGCGCTGAAAAGGAGCAGGTGATGGCCGAAATCAGGAAATGGAACCCGGCCTGTTCCTTCCCGACGCTGGTGCTGGACAACAAGAAGTGCATCGTCGGATTCAAGGAAGATGAGATCAGAAAGGCCCTGCGGAAATGAGCGTGCCGACAGTCACCCCGGAGGAAGTGGACAGCCGGTATGACCGGCTCAAGAAGGAAGCCGAGGCCGGCGGGTATCATCTCAACCCCGATGTGGAGTTCACCCGGGCCCTGGTCAGGGGGCTGCTCATCAACGAGAAGCGGTATGGATACCAGGCCTGTCCCTGCCGCCTGGCGGCGGGCAGGAGCGAGGAGGACCTGGACATCGTCTGTCCCTGCGACTACCGCGACGCTGACGTCACCCAGTTCGACACCTGCTACTGAGGCCTGTATGTCTCTATGGCCGTCGTGGGCGGCCTGAAGTCAGTCGGTTCCATACCGGAGCGGCGTCCCCCGCCGGAGCAACGGAGCCAGCCAGAGCCGGTGTCGGCGTCCGCCGGCCTGGGCGCCCTGCCCCTGCCGGTGTGGCGGTGCAAGGTCTGCGGCTACCTGTGTGCCAGGGACGGACCGCCGGAGGTGTGCCCCATCTGCAAGGCCAAGAAGGACCGCTTCGAGCGGTTTATGTAGCGCGCCTGGAGCCGCTCCCGGGGGGCAATTGACAGCACCAGGCGCCCGGGCTATAGTCTGGCCCGATGTGGTGTTCCGTCGCGGCCGGCCGCCCTGGAGGGGACGGCGGGCGGCGGGAGACCGGAAAGGAGGGGACCTGTGGCTGGAATAGGTTCGTTCTTTAAGGCCCTGATGGGCGTCTGTGAGACCAAGCCTCTCGGCCCGGATCTGTGGAGCGTCGAGGGCGGCAAGGTGGTGGTCCAGAAGCCGGACTCGATCCCGAAGGGGGGTGCGGCCTACATCCAGGGGAAGGGGCTCAAGCAGGCCCTGCTGATCGTCCATACCGACGACGATAAGTACCTGTCGTTCGCCAACGTCTGCCCCCACGGCAAGCGGAAGATCGACCCGGTGGCGGGCGAGCGCAAGCTGCGGTGCTGCAGCGTCAATCACTCCCAGTTCGACTACGAAGGGAAACCGCTGAGCGGACCGGCCAAGGAACCGCTGAAGCGCCAGCAGGTGGAACTCGCCGCGGGCAAGCTGGTGGTGACGGTCTAGAGCCTCTGCTGGCCCCACTCCCGGCGCACCTTCTCGAGGTGGGCCCGGGTGGAACCGGCCAGGTCGTCCAGGACGCGCTTCATTTCGGGGGTATCCGCCGCCGCTGCTTCGAAGTAGCGCTGCTCTATGATGCTCTCCTCAATGTAGAGGGCCACGGAAAGGGCATTGATGGGCGACATGCCCGGCTCCCTGGCGCCGGCCATCTCGCGCTCCAGGTAGCTCGTGAAGGCGCGCACGGGCTGCAGCTTGAAGCGGTCCTTGTTGATGGACAGCGTGCCCTCCTTCATCCGGGCCTGGAGACCCCGTATCCACCCGGCATGGGCGGTTTCCTCCGCGGCCAGGCCGGACCAGAACTCCTTCTGGGCGGGGAACCTGTCGGCGTAGGCCTGGTACAGGCGGCTGATGGCCTCCTCGTTCCGGGCCATGGCCTCGACTACTTCACCGGCGCTGCTTCTGAAATCCAGCATGATGCACCAAGAGGATACCAAACGGGGAACGCATACGCAACAGGCGGCCGGGTGCGGCGCCGTCTAGAGCATCTCGCCAGAGACGTCAGCGCCGTCTAGATCTCCTGGCCCGAGACGTCAGCGCCGTCTAGAGCATCTCGCCGGAGACGTCAGCGCCGTCTAGAGCATCTCGCCGGAGACGGCGGCCCAGAGCACCTCGGGAAGCATGACCGCCCGGCCGGTGCCCCTGGCCGTCAAGGCCTGCTGGAGGGCCGGAGCGCAGCCGCCGCAGGGCGTTATCACGATCCGGCTCTTGATGCCGGAGAGAATGGTGCCCATCTGCTCGGGACGGGTGCAGCAAAGGCGGCCGTCGATATGATGGATCCGCAGCCCCTCGACGCGGCCCAGCAGCTCCCTGGCTGAGTCCAGGTCGGGGAGAGACCGGTTCAGCCGCCGGTAGTGGTAATGGCAGCCGGGATAGTAGTCGGCTTCTAGGTCGAGCCGGCCGCCCCGGAAGAGGCGCGCCAGCAGGGTGGGATACCAGAGTATCTCCTCCGGGACCGAATCACGGAAACGGGTGTGGACCAGGTCGCAGCCGACGCAGAAGGCGATGACCTTCTTCGCCCCGGCCTGGCGCGCCTGGGCCAGGTTCTTTTCCAGGAACTCACGGGCCAGCGCGTCGGCCCGCTCCATTTCGGCACCGGTCTTGTCCCTGGCAGCCTGCCGCAGCAGGATGTCGCCGCAGCAGTACTCCTTTCGCAGCAGGGTGTAGTCCACCCCCAGATGCTCCAGGAGCAGCCTGAAGGCCCTCATGCCGGCGGGCACCAGCGACGGCAGGAAGCAGCTGGCGAGAAGGGCGTATTCCGCCCGGTCCGCCGTCCGGAAGCCCATCTCCCGGAGCAGCCTGTCCCTGGGGGCCACCCCGGCGGCTCCTTCGGCGGTGCCGCTTTCGCGGATATCGGATATCAGCTTCTCGTCAAGCATGGCGGGAACGGCGGCATGGTGTCGTGTGGCCTGGCGCCGATCCGGATCATAGATGACGGCCGGGCGGGTGTCAACCGCGGACCAATTGCGCTGTCCAAAGCATTTCGGCGGCAGCAGTTCCGCAACTTCGCCGGACGGCCGTAGCTGACTGCTTCTTGGCAGGAG
>CAYPDY010000108.1:0-9287 GCA_964409515.1 uncultured Dehalococcoidia bacterium | reverse complement strand
GTCCATTCCGTTGAAGTCAGCTTCGACGGTGAGGCCAGCATCGAGGCTCTGGCGACACTTCCTGGCGCCAACTCCGTGAAGAAACTGGGTGACAAGTACAGGTTCCATACTGCCGACCCCGGAAGGCTGGTGGCATCAGTAGTGGAGTTCTCGGGCGTCAACCGCCTGAAGATAGTGTCTCTCAATACCCTCGGTCCCACCCTGGAAGACGCTTTCGTGGCCCTCACGGAGAAGGAGACGAAGTAATGCCCTTCCGTGCAATAGTGTTCCAGCAGGCGCGGCGCTGCTTGACGATAGCCGGCAAGGACATCCGCATCTACTATTCCAAGGGTCCGGTGGTCATCTTCGGAATCCTCTTCCCGGTCTTCCTTTTCCTGTCCTTCACCATCGGCCGGAACCTTGAAGTCGATTTCATGATCCCTGGTCTTCTGGGGATGATCCTTTTCTTCACCGCCACTTCGATATCGCCCATAGTGGTGCCGTGGGAGGCACAGGCCAGAACCCTGGAACGTCTCATGTCCTGTCCGGTCTCGTTCGGTACCATCGTTCTGGGCGACATACTGGCCTCCTTTGCCTTCGGGCTGGGGATCTCTCTGGTACCCGTTATCATCGGTCTTGCCCTGGGAGTAAGTATCTCCAGTCCGGTGACCTTCGCCGTCGCCATCATATTGGCTGCCTTGTGCTTCGCGGCCCTGGGCAATGTCTTTTCCATTCCACCCACTAACCTCCCGGCCACGGTAAACATGATTGCCTCGGTGGTCAAGTTCCCGGTGGTCTTCATCAGCGGTGTCTTCATCTCTCTGAACGAGCTACCCACCTGGGCGCAGGCTATTGCCTACATCTCGCCTTTGACCTACTTCACCGACATCGCCCGCCACTCCATCCAGGGCGAAGGGCATCTCCCGGTTTACGTTGATCTGCTGGCGCTGCTGGCCTTCACGGTGCTGTTCCTGACGGTTGCGGTGACGCTGCACCAGAAGACCATGCCGAAGAGGATATGAGGTGAACTAATGCAGGTATTTGATCTCAGCGCGATGGTGGCACATCCCTACAGCGAGAGGGAGAAGAACGTCTTCTATCAGGCTCCGCAGTTCAAGCTCAGAATCATTGAACTCCCGGCCGGGGGTGCCATGCCGGCCTGCGAAATGGCCTCTCACCTCCTCTTCTACGTCGTACGAGGAGAGGCCGAGGTGCAGGTCAATCGGCAGACTGCCCGTATCGAGGAAGGGCAGTGCCTTGTCAGCGAACCGGCCACCATATCCATGAAAACGGCGGCCGGCGTCAAGATGTTGGGCATACAGGTGCCGAAGGTCTGATGAGTGCAACTGAGCATTCTGGCCTGAGGCCGAATCCCGTCACGGCGGTCACGGGATTGACTTGACTTGGTTCCAGCCAAGCCGTAGACTACACGCGGCTATCCGCATATAGAATAGAGAACAAGATGAGAGACACCGTCAAGGCCCTGAAGGCCCTCTCGGACGAGACGCGCCTCCGGATACTCAATGTCCTGCTGGAGAGGGAGTGCTGCGTCTGCGAGGTGATGCAGGCTCTGGACATCTCCCAGACCAGGGCTTCCCGCAACCTGGGCATCCTGCACGACGCCGGATTCCTCAAGATGCGGAAGGACGGCCTGTGGGCGCTCTACTCCATAGATCATGGTGCTGGAGAGAGATACCTGTCCCTCATCGATGCAGTGCGGAAATCCCTGGAAGGGGACAGAATGGCGGCCCTGGACCGGAAACGACTCAAGACCGCCGAGCGGGTCGGGCCAGGGTGCGTCAAGGCCTGCGCCCGATAGGGCGCCCCTTTTTTCGTCAACTCTTTGCGGGAATGCGCATATAGGCAAGGGGGGTCAAAGTGGCTGACTTTCTGGAGACTACCTTTGAGAAGTTCATCTTCCGGGTGAAGGTGGGGTACCTCTACAGCAACGAGGACTTCTGGGTTGATGTGCGAGGTCCTGTTGCCACGGTGGGGTTGACCGATTTCCTGCAGAAGTCGAAAGGGGATGTCGCCTTCCTGGAGACGGTGGAGCCGGGGACCATGGTGAGGCGAGGACAGGAGTTGGGCAAGATTGAGACGATCAAAGCCACCCTGGTGATAGCGTCACCGGTGGAAGGCGAAGTGGTCGAGGTCAACCCCGAACTCGAGGGCAGCCCCCATTTGATTAACAGCGACCCGTACGGAGCAGGCTGGATATGCAGGATCGAACTGTCCGCTCATAACGGCGGCAAGGCGGCCCTGCTTCAGGCCGAGGGCTACATGGAGCTCATGAAGCAGAAGATCGAAAGGGAGGCGAAGAAGCTGTATGGGTAAGAAGCCCAGGAAGGTTGCGGTGCTGGCATGCAGCGGGATTGGCAAACCCCTGGGGGCGCTGGCCCGGGAGACAGTCTATGAACTGGTGGAGCGGGTCAGGCCGGGCACTGCGGCCACGACTTGCCTGCCTCTGCTGGTAGTCGGCGACCCTGAGGCGAAGAGGTTCATAACCGAGAACCCCGTAATTGCCATCGATGGCTGTGCGAAGGAATGTGCCAGGAAGAGCATAGAGTCCCAGGGCGTGAAGGTTGCCCGTGCCTACCAGACTATGGAGTTCTTCAAGAAGCACAAGGGATTGAAGCCAGAGGGCGTTACTGAGTTGAACGAGGCCGGACAGAAGCTCGCCTCTTTGTCGGCTGATGAACTGGGAGAGGTAGTCGATGAACTGACAGCCGGGGAGGATGGACGATGACTGCCGGGGCCCAGAGAGTGGGCATCATTTCCTGCAGCGGGGAGGAGATCCCGGAAGGAACAACCTCCCGGGTTGCCTGCCGGCGAGTACTTGAGGATCTCCGGGCGGGCAAGAGCGTCACCATATGCCTGCCCCTCTTCATCGCCGGAGGGGAGGAGGAACGGAAGTTCGCGGCCCGGTTCCCGACCATTACCGTTGACGGCTGCGAGAAGAGGTGCGCTGCCAGAGCTACGGAGAAGTTCTCGGCAAAGCCGGCCAAGGCCCTGGTTGTTCCTGAGATCCTGAAGAGAAGGGGCCTCCCTCGTCCTGCCAGGGTGCGACACCTGGGGAAAGAGGACCAGGCTGCCGCGGAGGCGGTGGCCGAGGAGATCGCCAGGGCCGTGGACGAAGTGCTCGAGGAGACCTAAGGAAGGCAAGATGGCTCTGTACAAGAACAAGGTGGAATGGCGCGGTGAACACCTGGGCTACACCTGGTGCCAGAACGGCGTCGGGATGGAGTTCTCAGCTCCGCCTGACCTGTTCGGCAGGCCGAATGTGCTTACCCCCGAAGATGCCTTTGTGGCGGCGGCCAATACCTGCTACCACATGATGGTCATCTGGGCCATGGAGCGGTTCAAGATTGAACTCGTCTCCTTTGAATGCGAGGCCGAGGGTGAGGTGGAAGAATTCATCGACCGGACATCGTGGTTCAGGAGGGTGACTCTGTACCCCAAGGTGGTGGTCCGGGGCAAGACACAAGGAGTGGTGCAGCGCGCCCTTGAGATGGCCCTCAAGTATTCCACGATCTGTCAGTCGCTGAAATCCGAGGTGGATATCAAGCCCACTATCGTGATCGAGTAGGGTGAGAACCTGATGCAGCAAACGTACGACATAGCATTTCTGGGGGGCGGCCCGGCGGGCTATCAGGGGGCGATACGGGCAGCGCAGCTTGGCGCCCATGCGGCGGTAGTGGAAGAGAGATTCGTGGGCGGTGTCTGCCTCAATCAGGGCTGCATACCCAGCAAGACGGTGCGGGCGTCCGCTGAGATGGCCCGATCCATGCGCCGGGCCGCGGAGTACGGCTTCCGGCCGGTGGAAGTAGTGCCTGACATGGCGGCCATCATGGCCCGCAAAGAGAGGGTGGTGGCCGGTCTGCGGCGGAGCATAGAGCGGCTCTTCCAGGCGCACCGCATTGATCTGGTTGAGGGGAGAGGGAGACTGGTCGCCCCCAACAAGATGGAGGTGGAGAAAGACGGACAGACACGGCTGATCGAGATGGAAAGACTGGTTGTCGCCACCGGCTCCCGTCCGGCAACCCTGCCATCCCTGCCTCAGGGGCCGGGGCTCTTCCTGGCTGACGGCATTCTCGACGCGGCCCACGTGCCGTCTCATCTTCTGGTGGTAGGCGGAGGGGTCATAGGCGTGGAGATGGCCGCCATCTTCCGGGAGCTTGGTTCCCAGGTGACGCTGGTTGAGGCCCGGAGCCAGCTCTTGCCGGCCGAGGACGCCGAGATGAGCGACTATCTGCGGGGCGTCTTTCAGAGGCGGAAGGTGAAGACCATCCTGGGGGTCGAGATCAAGTCTGCCAGCCGGGCAGGCGACAAGTACAGCGTTCAGCTCACCAACGGTGCCGATCTGTCGCCGGATGCCATCCTTCTGGCGGTGGGGCGACACCTCAACATCGAAGGGATCGGCCTGGAGAAGGCGGGAGTGGTCCTGGAGGATGGTCATATCAAAGCCGACGAGCGCATGCGGACAAATGTCCCCGGAATCCATGCCGCCGGTGATGTGGTCGGAGGCTGGCTTCTGGCACACGTGGCCTTTGCCGAGGGGATCTGTGCCGCAGAGACCGCGTTCGGCCTGGAAAGCAGGGTGGACTACCGGGTCGTTCCCCGGGTGGTGGCCAGCCTGCCCGAATACTCGGCGGTGGGCCTATCTGAAGAGGAAGCGCAGGTCAGCTCTCCCATCAAGGTCGCTCGTTTCCCCTTCAAGTCACTGGGGATGGGGCAAGCCATGGGAGAGCCTGAGGGATTGGTCAAGATCATTTCACATGGCAACACTGACCAGATCCTGGGGGCCCACATCATCGGTCCGCACGCGGGCGACCTGATATGTGAGATTGCCCTGGCCATGAAGGCGGAGGTGCCCAGCCTGGTGGTCGCACAGACCATACACTCTCATCCTTCTCTGTCAGAGGCAGTGCAGGAGGTGGCCCACGCGCTCCATGGCCATGCCATCCACGTGCTCCCGGGAGAGACCACGTCATGACCATATCGGCACCGCAGTGGCTGATGTCAGAAGTGCGCCGGGCAAGGAAGGGGCACAGCGCAGACAGCGTGACCGGCACCGAGCATCTGCTGTCCGCCCTTGACCTGTCGACCGTCTGTGAGAGTGCCCGTTGTCCCAACCGCAGCGAGTGTTTCTCTCACTGCACGGCCACTTTCCTCATCCTGGGTGATGTCTGCACCAGGCGCTGCACTTTCTGTGCTGTAGAGCGAGGCCAACCCCTGAAGCCGCCGGAAGAAGACGAGCCGCAACGCCTGGCTGAGGCGGTGACCAGAATGGGGCTGCGCCATGTGGTGATAACATCCGTGACCCGGGATGACCTGCCCGACGGCGGCGCGGGCCACTTTGCCCGGGTAGTCCGGTCTCTGAGAGACCGCTGCTCCGGGGTGAAGGTGGAGCTCCTGGTACCCGATTTCCGCGGTTCTGAAGAGGCCTTGAGCGCGGTGCTGGAGGCCCGGCCGGACATCCTGGCCCACAACCTGGAAACCGTCCCCAGGCTCTACCCGCAGGTTCGTCAGGGCGCCGACTACCATCGGTCATGCGCCATGCTCAAGAGGGTGAAGGGGATTTCTCCCGAAGTCATCACCAAGTCAGGGTTGATGCTCGGCCTGGGTGAAGACGACCGGGAGGTCGAGGATGTGCTCCGGGACTTGCGGCAGGCTGGCTGCGACCTGCTCACGCTGGGCCAGTACCTGGCCCCATCCCTGGCCCATGCGCCAGTGGTGAGGTACGCAGCGCCGGAGGAGTTTGCCGGCTGGCGTCGGAAGGCTCTGGAGATGAGCTTCAGAGGCGTGGCGGCTGCGCCCCTGGTGCGGAGTTCCTATCACGCGCCTCAGCTGCTCGAGGACATGGCATGAAGACGTGGAGGGTTCTGGATACCGGGGCCTCGCCGGGCCCGCTGAACATGGCCATCGATCAGGCCATACTGGCCATGCATGCCAGAGGTGAGTCACCCCCGACACTGCGTCTCTATCGGTGGAATCCGCCGGCCGTCTCATTGGGCTATTTCCAGCGGCGTCACGGGATCGATCTCGAAGCATGCCGGCGTCTTGGCATTGATGTGGTCAGGCGGCCTACAGGCGGCAGGGCAGTGCTGCACCTGAATGACGTCACCTACGCCATTGTTGCCGGCACAGGCGATGGCATGCCTGCCTCGGTGACGGCCGCCTACCGTTTGATCTGTGAAGGCCTGTTGGCAGCGTTCCGTGTTCTCGGATTTGAGGCTCAACCCGGTCGCCGGGATGCCGTGGCACCACGGTCAGACGTATGTTTTCTCACCAGCACGGCAGGAGACCTGCTTCACAAGGGGAGAAAGTTCGTCGGGAGCGCGCAGACCTGCCAGGGCTCCTCCATGCTCCAGCACGGCTCCATTGTCCTGGAACCCCACACCCGGACACTGTCCACGCTCCAGCGGAGCGGGCACTCGATCCCAGCAGCTGGTGAGAACGCGCTGGAGCAGAGAATGACATCAGTCAGCGGGATACTGGGTCGAGTCCCTGGACCAGACGAAATGGCCGCAGCCATCCGGCACGGAATGGCCCAGGTCATGGGAGCCAGCTTCATGGAAGGCCGGCTGAGCGCCGAAGAATGGGCCCTGGCCCGTGAGATCACCAACCGGCATGTCAAGGAAGTAACGTGCCCGCCGGGACACAGTGTCCAGTCTGAGAATGAAGGAGTGATGAAAGGAGGCACCATGAGCAAGTCAGGCAAGGTGCGCGAAATCAAGAAGGTCGAGGTTGTCTACTGCGACGAGTGAGGCTTCCTGCGGACGGCCACCGGTCTGGCGGCCGCGATCAAGAAGGAGTTCGGCATCGAGGCAAGGGTCAGGAAGGGGCCCATCGGGATGTTCGACATCTATGTCGACGAGTCCGTCATCTACTCCAACCGGAGGGAGGGCGGCCGCCTGCCCAAGACCGACGAGATCACACAGAGAATCCGGGACTACCAGGCAAAGCCCGCTCCCCCGGCAAGGAAGGCCCAGTCGGGCACGAAGAAAGCACCAGCCGGAGGCGGCGAGTCCCAGGCAGCCGCTGGAGGCGATTGCGCCTGCGGCTGAGGGTCTTGAATGTGAGCCGCTCGTGATAGCGGCCATGAGTCCCGTTGAAGTCGACGGGAGAAGAAGATGTTGAAAGTAAAACCAGCCGATGGCTATCCCCCGGAAGAGGGGCGGTACTTGCGGGGCAACGACTTCTCCCCGGTGGCGGTGTGCGCCATCCTGGCCGCCTTCGACTCGGATATCCCCCGGGAGCTCAATGAGATGGTAGTGGCCGGGGTCGATGCCGGCGCTGCCATTTCGGGCATGCTGCAAACCGAGAACGTCGGTCTGGAGAAGATTGTCTGCAACGTGGCGGCCAACCCGAATATACGGTATATTGTGCTTTGCGGCAGAGAGTCCCCCGGGCACCTCCCGGGTGGGTCGTTGCTGGCCCTGAAGAAGAACGGGGTAGACGACAAGAAGGTCATCATAGGCTCCGATGCCCCAACACCGTACCTGCACAACGTGCCGGTCGAGGTCATAGAGAGGTTCCGGTCCCAGGTCGTGACGATCGTCAACCTGCTGTGCGATCCGGGAGAAAGGGACACGAAGCAGCCGGGGCTGAACCACCGGATGATAGAGAAGGCCGTTTGGAGCTGCATCCAGGAGGAACCTGTGGCCTTCATGGACTACACCCTGCATGACATAGGGGCCTATCCTGAACCGCCCATATTCCACCAGATCGCGTCGAAGTTGACCCAGCCGCCACCAGCGATGGAGCCGGGCAAGACAGCTTTCAACATGGGGTTCGTTCTCAATCGACTGCTGCCCGGGACCAACTGCAAGCAGTGCGGCAGACCCACGTGTCTGGCGTTCGCCTTCGACCTCGCCAAGAAGAGGGTAACGGTTGACGGCTGTCCGCCCTTGAGTGAACCGGAGCATCTTGCTGACCGCCAGGCTCTACTGAAGCTGCTCTCGGACAACGGGTGAAGGAAGCAGAGGAGACATTGGATGGATAGTATCCGACGGATCGTGTCCAACAAATGGCTGGTGCTGGCCGCCCGGCTGATGCTGGGAGGGATCTTCCTGGTGTCCGCGATCGGCAAGCTGCAGCATTCGGCACTCTTTGTGGACCAGGTGGTGGACTACGGCCTGCTGCCGGAGGGCCTGAGCCGATTGTATGCGACGGTGCTTCCCTGGGCTGAGGTCGCCGTCGGCTTCTCCCTGATTCTGGGCCTCCTCTCGGCCGTCGGCGCCATCGTCAGCGCGGCCATGACCGTGAGCTTCGCCATTGCCGGCATATACAGCCTGCTCCGGCCCGAAGAGGTCCCGAGCCTCTGCGGATGCTTCGGGGAACTGGTGGACCTCTCGCACACCCAGTCGCTGACCCTGGACGTGGCCATGCTGCTGGCAGCAGTGGTGATCGTAGTGAGCTGGCGCAGGGCCGACGAGATGGGGGTGATGTCACTCGTGAAAGGGATTGTCCGCGGCCGGCCGGCGTGGCTTCTCACGGCTCTCAAGCTGGCCATAGTAGTCGTCCTGACTGCCGCCCTCGGCCTGGCCATCACAGCCGCCAACGAAGGGCCGGCAGACGTACCTCTGACGGAGGAACCGCGGCTGATGTACTTCTGGAACGGCTGCCCCGACTGCTACGGAGAAGAGGTTAACCAGGTGAAATCGCTCATGCCGGAGTACGGGGAAAGGGTCGATTTCGTGGCCGTTGACTACGTGGTGGACCCCTCCAGCCTCGGCAGATACGGTGTCACCGAGGATGACTTCACGGTGCTGCTCCTAACGTGGCAGCCGGAGACCGAAGACTACAGCGAACAAGCCCGGTTCGTCGGCAACCTGTCAGTCGGGACTTTCAATCTGGCCGCGGTACGGGATGGCCTGGATACATTGCTGGATGCTGGAGGACAAGAGACGTGACTAGCAGGCTTTCTTTTCTTGACCGGTTCCTGACCCTGTGGATATTCCTGGCCATGGCTATCGGCGTACTGCTCGGGCGTTTCATACCCTCCGTGGCCGATTTCACGGACAGGCTTTCGGTGGGCACCACATCGATACCCATCGCCGTCGGCCTCATCCTGATGATGTACCCGCCCCTGGCCAAGGTGCGGTACGAGGAGATGGGCCGCGTGTTCCGTGACTGGCGCATCCTGGGGCTTTCGCTGGTGCAGAACTGGCTCATTGGGCCGGTCCTCATGTTCTTCCTGGCCATCCTGTTCCTGGGCGTGATCTGGGACTACCCCCACTACATGGTGGGACTGATCATGATCGGCCTGGCCCGCTGCATCGCCATGGTCATCGTCTGGAACGAGC
>CAYPDY010000107.1:6470-9298 GCA_964409515.1 uncultured Dehalococcoidia bacterium | reverse complement strand
GGGATGATGTAGTTGTATCCCAATATCTCCCGGAACTCCTCCACCATCTTCAGGTAGTGGCGGCTGCTGTAAGGAGTGTCGCCGGTGTTGGTCATCCCCTCCCACTGATAGCAGCTCATGGCCGACGTCCCGCTGTCGGTCAGGAAATCCAGGTAGACATCCTCGGAGCTGAGCAGGAAGGTGTTGTACCCCGCCTCGGCGATGGCCTTGCGGCGGTATCTCTTGTCCACCACCCGCAGGGGCTCGAAGATGGCGATCTTGTACGGCTCATACATCCGCTTCTCGGAGCGCTCGACGCGCGGGAACGACACGAACAGGCGCTGCTTCAGCGGCTCGAACTGGGCCTCGTCCACGAACTCGGGATCGTTCTTAAGGGAGAGGCCGGTCAGGTCGTCCCGGTTCTGGTGCACCGCCGCCACCACGTCCGCAATCTCTCTCAGGTGATTGGCGGTGTACGCGCAGCGGGGCAGCTCGAACATCAGCGTCCGTGCCCCTTCGCCCCTGGCGTGATAGTCCCACGAGCCTTCTATCTTGCCCCGCATGCCGCCCTGGATGTACAGGGAGGCCGCCAGCACGAACTTGGGGGATTCCCCGGCAGGGATGTGAGGCAGGAACCGCGGCACATCCAGCGCGATGCCCCGGGTGCCCCTGAACACCGGCACGTCTTCGGCCTTCATCATGTTGTAGAGGGCCTCGACCTGCCCCTGGTACCATTCGGTATACTCCGTGTTCGCCATTTCTTCGACGCCGATGGCGAAGACCTCCATGGCCCGGCCCGACATGCCGCCGTACGTGTGCAGGCCCTCGAACACCGTCACTTCGTTCCGGAGCCTGGCGAAGAATTCCTCATGGGGGCTGGCGATGAAGCCGCCGACGTCGGACCGGGGGTCCTGGCTGGCGTCCATCAGGACGATATCGGCCATGCCGATGATCCGCCGGGCTATGTCCATTATGCTCTGGCTGGGGGATTCCACCTTCCTGATCCAGCAGGCGTCCTCCAGGACGTCGGAGATATCGATCACCAGCGGCACGGAGCACGCGCTCGCCAGTTCCCTCACCGCCTCCAGGTTGGCCATCGAAACCGGCTGCCCGTTCCAGGCATCGGGGCAGGTGTCCACCTGGATGTAGGCCACCTTCTCCTTCCCCAGCTTCTTCAGCAGCCGCCCCAGCTTCGCGACGTCGACGTTCCCGCCGAACCTCTCCGGCTCTCCATACCTGGCCGCCCCCTTCGTGCTGACATCCACGCTCTTGCCCTGGTTGGCGGGAACCAGTCCCTCACACCGGCCGCGGTTGTGCAGGACAGTCTGGCCCGGTTGGAGCATGGTGGCCACCAGCAGCTTCTCCGAACCGATCCCGTTGTGCGTGGGCACCAGGTGCTCAATGCCCAGAACGTCCGCCACGGCGCTCTCCAGCCGCAGGAAGCTCCGCGCGCCGGCGTAGGCCTCGTCGCCGATCATGAGCCCGGCCTTCTGGAAGTGAGACCACGCCGACATCCCCCGCGCCACCATGTCGAAGGCCACATGGTCCGAGCAGACGTGGAAGGTGTTGAAATGGGCCTGCTTCAGGATGTTCCAGCGCTCGTAAGCGCGCAGCGCCGTCATCTTCTTGACTTCCTTGATCTTGTAGGGCTCGCTTATCATCTGTCTTCTCTCCATCTGTCTGACCGTCGTTGTTGGGCCAGCGCGGCACTCCCGCCTATTCTACCATCGGCCTGGCCAGCATGCCGAATGAAGAACCGCGGATCAGCTGTACCACTGGCCGGTGAAGTAGACCTGCGAGTCGTCCCGGGAGAACAAGGCGGAGTGGCAGAGGAAGCTCGAGGGGAAGTAGTCCGGCGTGATGTTCTGGTCGTTGGCGCCGCTGGCATCGATCATGTGGATGTCATATGCGCCCCGGTCGCCCTCAGCCGCCACCACGTAGACCAGCCTGTCGCCGGCATGAGACCAGGTCGGCAGGCCCTGCGAGTAGCCGGTATTCGTCAGCCGCGTCTCTCCTGTTCCGGTGGCATCGATGACGAAGAGGTTGTAGTTGCCGTGAGAGATGGTGTCGTCCTCCAGCCTCTCGAAGGCAATCCGGCTGCCATCGGGACTGAAGTTCGGATCGTAGTCCCCGAAGGGCAGGTTGGCGTTTCCCCACTGCCCGGCCCTGGGAGGGCTGGTGACCTGCCGGGCATCGCTCCCGTCGTCTTTCATGGTCCATATCTGGCTGTTGCGGGTGAAGGCGATGCGGCCGCCGCCTCCCCAGTTGATGTCCGAATCCTGAAAGCCCGAGTCATAGAGCAGCCTCTGGTCGCCGCCAGCGCCATCCATCACGTATATGTCCATGGTGCTGCGCATCGACAGGTAGGCGATTCGGGTATCATCCGGGGAGTAGCTGGGGAAGAGGTTCGGGTAGCTGTTGTCGGTCAATTGGCGCAGCCCGGTCCCGTCGACGCCGATGACGAAGATTTCCTCGTCAGTGGCCGGAGTCCCGCTGGCATTGCGGGAGAAGGCCAGCCTGTCTCCGGCATGATTCAGGCAGCGGCAGGTGATGGTGTCGTTGCCGCTCCATATCAGCTCCACATCCCGGGTCGACAGGTCCAGGGCATAGATACCCCAGGCACCCTCGTGGGGGACCTTCTGCTCGAGCGGGGGCGTATCATCGGTCGAGTCATCGCTCTTGGCCTGGCAGCCCGCGGCCAGAACCAGGGCGGCACAGAGGACCAGCAGCACCGTTCTCAGAGACCTGACCGACGGATCCATAGGTGGCGGCCATTATAGCACGTCCGGGCTAGGTGCCGGCCGCCATCCGCCTGCGGACCAGGTAGCCCGCTGCCCCCAGCACCACCG
>CAYPDY010000107.1:0-6370 GCA_964409515.1 uncultured Dehalococcoidia bacterium | reverse complement strand
GTGCCGGCCGCCATCCGCCTGCGGACCAGGTAGCCCGCTGCCCCCAGCACCACCGCCGCCCCCACCCCTGTCCAGAACCCGGGCAGGGCCGCCACGGATTCCCCCCCGGCGCCGGACGTGGGACCCGGCCACCCGGGCCCGCCCTGGTCGACGATCTCCCCATTCGCGGCCAGGTCGTCATCACCCGGGCCCCCGTCCGTGAGCGTGATGGTGATGACATTGTCCCCGTCGTCGGACCCCATCGGCATCTGGTACCAGTGGTCGAACGGGTCGGACGGGGTCGGGCCGTACTTCCAGTACTGCGTGCCCACCGGAACGGCCGACGGCAGGCTGATGGTGATGGTGGCTGACGAGCCGGCGGCCAGGCAGCAGTTGGTGAAAGAGAAGAGCCCGTGGCCGAAGACGAGATCGGGTCCTCCTGCCGGCAAGCCCACCGCCGCCAGGCTTTCCATCCCGCCGGCGCCGGTGGACAGCACCGCCGTCCCCGTCCCGGTGAACGTGCTGACGGAGGCCCCACCCCCCGGGATGGCCTGAAGCCAGGGGGTGTAGTCCACATTGCTGCCGACGCTGTCGCAGCCTCCCTCCCCCGGGCCGGCGGCACACCCCCACCAGTTGCTCTCGGCGTCCACGGCAACACCCGTGTCGTTAAGGAGCCCGCTGCCATTGCCCGAGATCCGGTTGCAGGAGAACCGGCCGCCGCTCCACCCGTCTGACACGTTGATTGCCGGACCGGTGCAGCCGCTCACCTCGTTGTCTAAGACGTCCAGGTCAGAGACGGTGTAGATCCACATCCCGCAGTAGTCCGCGCCGACCACCGTGTTGCCGCTGACCGTGTTGTCATGGATCATGCCGAGCGTGGCGGCGATCTTGGCCGGATCGCCATCGAGGCCGCCAACGCCGATCTCCATCCCCACCTGGTTCGTGGCACCCGTGCCAGTAATGCTGTTGCCGATGATCCGGTTCCCGCTGACATCTTCGGGGCCCATCGGAACCCCATAGTCCCCTGGTGTTCCCGTATACCGCAGGTCGAGCGCCAGCAGGATGCCGGGGCAGGTGAAGCTCGCCTCAGCCGCCACCGAGCTTATGGTGTTGTTGTAGACGTAGTTGTTGGAGCAGGCGTAGTAGTAGGGGAGGGTCCCGCCTATGTTGAACACGCTGAGGCTTATGCCGATCCCTCCGCCCGCGGACGTCACATTGATGCCGTTCAACACGTTGTTGGTGATCTCCCAACCGCTGCCGCCCCGGTTGGTGATCCCCTGCACCGCATCGTTGATGGTCACTCTGTCGACCACCCCATTGTCCACTCCCCGGGCAAAGACACCAAAGTAGAAGACCCCTGCGGGGATGCAGTTCACCGTGAAGTTGCGTACCTGGGACCCGTCCGCGGTGTTGTCGAGCCTGAAGGCCGTGGTGAGGGACGCGCCAACAGCATACGGCACGCCGGTGGCGATAACCGAGCCGCCGCCAGCCTCTCCGACCAGGTTCACGTCCTTCGCCAGGATGGCGCCGGCGTACGTGCCCGCAGCCACGTAGACCGTGCCGCCGTTGTCCACCACGTTGATGCCAGCCTGTATCGTCGCATTGGGGCCGACCGTGCCCCCCGTCCAGTTCTCCGAGGTGCCATCGTAGGCATCATTCCCCGTGAGCGCGTTGACGTAGATGGGGGTAGCCGCGGCGGCGGGGCCCTCCGGAACCAGCGCCCCGGACATAGCCAGGCACACCGCCAGGCCGAGAACCACGCACAGCACCTTCAGTCTCATCGATTCGGTCCTGGGATAATATCACCCTTGAACGGATCGATGTCAATGCCCGGCCGCTTCAAGCCGCGGACAGAGGCGCTTACTGCTTGCCCAGTTTGGAGATGGCCTCTTCCAGCTGGAGCATCAGGGTCATGTCGCCGTCGATCTTGAGCTTGCCGCCGGTCCAGGCGTTGAACCGGTCCAGCTCGCCCCGCTGTATGGCCGCCCAGTCCGCCGCCGATACCGTGAGCGTGCAGCTGGGGTTGGGCGCGACGCCCTCGTGGCGGACAGCGGCGCCCTTCTCGCAGACGGCATACCAGTCGCCCCCGCCTTCGCCGGTGAGGTGGAACTGCACCGTGACGGTGACTTCCTCTACCCTGACGGTCTGCCGTGCTGGCGCGCCCGGCGCCGGCAAGCCGAGGAGGCTGGCCAGACGCTGGGTGCAGGGGTTGTTCGACTCGGCGTCCGCCTGGTCCATGGCCACGCCCATCTTCTTGAAGTTCTTCAGCACCTTCATCATGATAATGCCGGCGCGGAAGACGGCGAAGACCTCGTTGTAGTGCAGCTGGTCCACCTTCCAGCCCGTCAGCTCCTCGTAGCGCCGCACCGTCTCTTCCCTGCCCGGGGCCCCCTCCAGCCGGGGAATGCCGTAGCCTTCGCTGTCCACCCAGTCGAGCAGCAGGAAGAAGGCCAGGTCGGCCTGGGGATCGCCCAGGAAGGCCATCTCCCAGTCGAAGAGCGCCGCCACGTCGCCATCCGGGCTGAACATGGTGTTGGGCATGCGGGCATCCCCCCAGCACAGGGTCACCCGCGCCGGCCGGTAACGGTTCTCCCGGAGCCACTTCAGGGCGGCCTCCAGGACCGGCTGCCTCTCGTCGGGCGAGTCCTTGGCCCAGCCCAGGTACCGCTCGAAGTAGTCCAGCTGCCTGTCCAGCGGACCGGTGCCGCCGCCGGGCACGCCCAGGAAGGACAGCCCCAGCTTCTGCCAGTCCGCCTGGTGCACGCGGCTCATGGCCTCGATGGCCGACCACCACATCCGGGCCCGCTTATGCGGTGCGGCATCGAAGAAGACGCCGAAGGAGTGATACGGCGGGAACTCCGGCGGTACCACGCCCTCGATCCGGCCCATAACGTAGAAGCCTGTGCCCAGGACCTTCTCGTCCTGCTCCAGCCAGTGGACCCTGGCCACGGGGAGCTTCGCGGCATGCAGCGCCTTCATGACCCGGAACTGGAGGCTGAGATCGTAGTCAGGGTAGACCGGCGAGGACCGCGGGGCGCAGCGCAGCACCATCGCCTCCGATTCCGGCTTCCCCTTCTCCTGCCAGCTGAGGTTGAAGAGGAAGGTCTCGTTGGAGATGCCGGCCCCCGATCTCTCCAGGCTGGAGATGGCCAGGTCCCTGGCCTTTGGCATCTTGCCCCGGATCCAATCCAGAAGCTTCGGCTGCAGCTCGGCAAGCTCAACCTGACGCGAGAGCATGTTGCACCTCCTGCCTAGTAGCTCTGGTAACCATACCTGGGGTACTTGCCCACCACCATCAGCTCCACCGTCCCGTGGCCGACATCGCTCCCGCAGGTGAACTCCGACCCGTAGTCGCAGTAGCCCCATATCTCCCGCATGACCTGCGGGTCGTTCAGATCCAGCCGGTGACCGTCCATCCACTTCTCGCCCATCCACTTTCCATGGATGAAATCCTTGTAGAAGCCGCCGTAGCCGACGGGCGCCTGGTAGCAGATAGTGACCGGGCGGATCGAGACCTCCTTACGTGTGCCGTCGATAGCGGTGAAGCTGACGCCTCCGCCGGCGAAGCGCCGCGGCTGCTCGGGAAGGTCATCCCGGAACCGGTAGTTGTGGTCCAGGCTGACGATCTTCAGCGGCTCCTTGTTCGTCCCCAGGGGATAGAAGAGGCCGCCCCCGAAGTGCCACCGGTTGACGAACCCTCCCTGGTCATCCCAGATCTCCCGCATATGGTAGGTGGCGCCCCACTTCTCGAACTGCATCAGGGCGAAGTTGAACAGCATCCCCGCAGGGAGCTCCGGGGCCTGAACGCCGGTCTCGATGAAGTCTGCCCCGGCCAGCCTGACGCCCCACGAGCGGTCCCTCTCACCCACCCAGCCGTCCCTGTCCAGCCGGAACGTCCGGCCCTCCGCCTTGATCCAACCGGTGGGCCGTATCGACTGCACCATGCGCTTGATGTGCTCCTTCACCCGGCCCCGGCTGACCTGGAGCTGCGCCGGGTCTTCTTCCACCGGCGGGCTGTATCCTTCGACCGTTATGTCATAGCTCAAGCCGTACTGGTTGTCATCCAGCCTGTACCGGATAGCCCGCAGCGGTTCCACGACGTCGTAGGAGAAGGGGCCCACCCTGAAGACGTCTATCTCCGGTCGCAGCTCGCGGGAAGCCCTGACCACGTGCTCGGTCTGGCCCTGGATAGCGAAGGCCACGAAGGCATCCATGACGTTGCGGTTGGGGTAGTAGCCGAAGCTGGTGGCCAGGTGGGCCGTGCCGGCGATATCGTGGACCTGCATCCAGGCCCGCTCCGTCCACTCCCGCGCACTGGTGCCGGGCTGGTCGAAGGTGGACACCACCTGGTGGCAGAACATCTCGTCATACCTGGTTATCATCGTTCACCCCTCCGATCAGAGACCCCCCGGCGGGCGTCTTTCGGCTTCGGCGGCGCCCGCTAGCTTAACAACCCCCGGCGCCCGAGGTCTAGCGCCACGTCCGGGAGACCGGCCTCCTCCAGCGATTCCCTGGTCTGCATTCCGGTGGCGGCATCCCATCCCCGCAGCGCGTAGTACTCGTCCTTCATCTTCTCGAACTCGCTCCGGTCGACGACCGCGCCCTTGCGCGAGACGATCTCCCCGTCCTTGCCGGGCACCACGCAATCGGCGTTGGCCTGGTCGTACTGCACCGGCAGGTCGAAGAAGTGGCCGGGCAGGGAGTCGGACTCCCGTCCGCGGTGTCCCTCCCTGACCAGGATGGCTCTCTGCAGGTTGAAGATCCTCTCGCCGGTCCGGTAGAGGGCTTCCTCGCCGGTGCCGTTTCCCAGAACGGCAGCCAGTATCCGGCTCTCCAGGGCCGGGTCGCCCACCTTGTCAGGGGAGGCGTCGCAGTCCGTGATGGGCCACAGGAAGTTGCACAGGATCAGGCTGGCCTCGACGGACTCCCGGTCCTGGATCTTCCTGGTGGCCAGCGCCTTCCCCTCCCAGGTGGTGAAATCGCCGGCTATCTCCCCGCCCCAGAACTTCCTGGCCACGGTCCGGATCACGTCCGAGTTGATCAGGGTCAGCCCCCTGGTGCCGGCCGACCACTTGGCCATGACCAGGCCGATCTCGTGGAGCTGCTGTATCGGCATCCTGGGTTCCATGGCGTAGAGCAGGGCGTTGGTGTTGTAGAGCCTCGGCCCGTAGGGGTGATACCCGGGCTCGGCCAGATGCCCGGCCAGGCCCACCTGCTCCCTGGCCGCCGGACCTATCGCCTCCGCGGCTTTGTGTACGCCCCGGGCCAGAAGCTCGCCGAAGCCCTGGCGAAAGGCGATCTTCTTCACCAGCGTCCGGATGAACTCCGCGCTGCCCAGCTTCGATATCGGGATGCCGGTGCCCTCATCGGTCAGGATGCCGGCCTGGTGACACAGATGGAGCCAGCTGATCATAAGGTCGATGGCCACCGCATCCAGGCCGTAGTTGTCGCAGAGCCAGGTGGCCTCGAACGCCACGTCATTCCATTCGCCGTAGTACTTATCAACCCACGGTTGATAGAAGAAGGCGGAGTGTCATATGAATTTGCCCTTCTTCCCGTCACTCGAGACATAGACCTTCCTGGCGCAACGGCCAAGGCACCCGTAGCACGGCTCCTTCTTCATTTCCGGCCCCGGCATCAGCCTCGGCTCCAGTGTCGGGTCCCGGGACCAGCGGCTGAGGTACTCCCAGCCATCGCTGGGGAAGCTCCGCTTCAGGCCGCGGAAGTGCGCCGTCAGTTCACGCAGATCGTCCGGCCGGGCAATCCGCACTCCGTCCCGGCCCTCCTTGACCACGATGGCTTTCAGCTTCTTGGAGCCCATGACCGCCCCGAGGCCGCCCGAACCGCTGGCGTTGTTGTCCGCCAGCAGGGTAGCCATGGCCGCCATGTTCTCGGCCGCCAGGCCGATGGCCACCACTCTGGCCGAGCTCCCCAGCTCGCTCTTCAGGGCCTCCCTGGCCTCGATGGCGCCCAGGCCCCACAGGCCGGACGCGTCCCTGAACTCGACCGTGTCGTCGTGGATGAAGAGGTAGACCGGCTTCTCGGATATGCCCTGGACGATGACGCCGTCGTAGCCGGCGAACTTCAGCGCGGCGCCCCAGCGGCCGCCCAGGTTCCCGTAGGAGAAACGCGCCGGAGAGTGAGGACCTTTCCCGCACACCTCCCAGCGCGATCCGCTGATGGCCGGTACCCCGCAAAGCGGCCCGGTGATGAAGATCAGCCGGTTCTCCGGGTCGAAGGGCCCGGCCTCGGGCGGCACCTCATCCCAGTAGATCCTGGCGGCTATCCCTCTGCCGCCCAGGAACCTGTCTGCATATTCCAGGGTGGAGACGGCCGATGCCCGGCGTGCCGACAGGTCGGCCCGCAGTATCTTGCCGGCGTATCCGTATGT
>CAYPDY010000106.1:6820-9358 GCA_964409515.1 uncultured Dehalococcoidia bacterium | reverse complement strand
TCGCTTCTGCCTTCACCCCACCGCGCCCGTTTCGCGCAGCCGGCTGATGCGGCTGATTCATGCCAGGATATGCCTGGCCACGATCTCACGGACCGAAACCAGCCCCGGCGAGCCGGCCGGGAGCTCCAGGATCGGCTGGCCGACCAGGTCGTGGCGGGCGATATTGTCATCCTGCGGCACGAAGCCGAGGACGTCGAGGCCGATGTCGCGGGCGGACTGCGCGAGCAGCGGCCGGTTGCCTGTCACGCGGTTAAAGACGATGCCCAGCCGGCCGCAATCGATCACCCTGTCGACCGTGACCATCTTGTGGACCAGGGCCGCGGTCTGCAGGCCCCTGGCGGTGGCGTCGCTGACGATGATGAGCGCGTCGACCCGGCGCACCACCTGGCGGTTGATCTGCTCGACACCGGCTTCGCCGTCGATGACGATGGTGTCGAAGCTCGTCGACAGGGCCTCTATGGCGCCGCGCAGGAGGTCGTTGACGGGACAGAAGCATCCCAGGGTTTCCGTCCTCCCCATGGCCAGCAGCGCGTAGCCGTCCGCCTCGACCAGGGCCTCCAGGATCATGTAGTCCAGCCTGTCGGCAATCTGGGTCTTCTCGCTCTGGTCACCGCCCCTGGCGGTCTTGATGATGTCCTCGCGGATCTGCCCCATGGTCCGCTTGACCCTGATGCCGACGGCGTTGGTCAGGCCCTGGGCCGGGTCGGCATCGATGAGGAGCAGTCTGCCCGTTCGTCCGCTTTCCATGAGGGCCCTGGCCATCATGGCGGTGAACGCCGTCTTGCCGGTGCCGCCTTTCCCGCACACGGCCACCAGCATCCTGGCGGACGGTCTAGGAGTCCTGGCCGGGCCCTGATCCATCGCCTTTGACCTTGCGGACCTTGATGACTTCCCTGATGTCGTCACATACCGGCTGGTCGGGGCAGGACTTGCAGTCGTAGCCGGAGGCGCATTCGTAGACGTCGTAGCCCCTGGACTTCCAGTCCTCCCGGAGCATGCTCTTGAAGATCTTGTTCACCTGGGCGCCGATGGTGGAGAGGGGCTCCAGGTCGTCCCGGCTCGATGTGACGAAGAGGACCTCCATCGTTTCGACCCTGGGCACGTCCGTCTTGAAGATGGACATCAGGGCCCTTCCCAGAGTCTCGAAGTTGAACCCCCTGGCCGCGGTTTCCCTCCTGACGCGGGACCAGATCACCTGGGCCACGCTCCGGATCATGTATCCCTCAATCCGGTCGGCGACGAACTGGGTGTGCTCCAGCGACTGGTGGTCCCTCTCGGTCAGCCCCGACCCGCCCACGATCAGCACCTGGCCGAAGGGGAGGCTGGCGCCGGGAGACTCCGGGATGTCCGGTCCGATCAGGGTGATCCGTCCGTCGTTCACCAGCGACGGCTTGTCCGTCCACAGCAGGAAGGCGGCGGAACCGGCCTCCGGGTTGCCGATCTCAAGGAAGGTGTCGCTGCGCAGGATGATGCCCTGGCTGGCCCCGGGACCCACGCGGATGGGCAGTCCATCCAGCATCCGCGCCGGGTCAGACGGGCAGCGGTATTCCCTGACCTGCCGGCCCCCGGCCCTCAGGTCGGCTATGTATTCGCTGATCTTGGGCAGATAGGCATCGTAGACGGACACGCCACCCCCATCCTACCACTCCCGCACCGGGGAGGGAGCAACCGAAGACAGGCCTGCCCTGCGGGCTCACTTGGAGACGGAGCTGGCCTGCGCCTGCTGCGCCACCTTCTCGCTGGCGATGATCGCCGCCCCTATGGCCCCGGCAATCTGCGGATCCATGGGCAGCTTCTTGACCTTGACTTTCAAGCGTTGCTCGAGCGCTCTGGCCAGGCCGTCGTTCTTGGCACAGCCGCCCGTGAGCACCACGTCCTGGACCAGGCCCACCCTTCCGACCATGGCCGCCAGCCTGCCGGCCACGGCGTTGTTGATGCCGGCCACGATGTCGGGCAGCTCGGCGCCTTCGTTGATCATGGTGATCACCTCGGACTCGGCGAACACGCTGCACTGGCTGGCCAGGCTCACCGGCTTGACCGATTCGAGGCCGATCGTGGACAGCTCCTGAAGGGTGATGTGGAGGGTCCGGGCCATGGCCTCGAAGAACCGTCCGGTCCCGGCGGCGCACTTGTCGTTCATGGCGAACTCGACCACCTTGCCCTTGTCGCTCACAGATATGACCTTGGAGTCCTGCCCGCCGATATCCACCACGGTCCTGGTCGAGGGGCAAAGCCACTGGGCCCCGCGGGCGTGGCAGGTGATCTCAGAGACGTTCTCCCGGGCAAACCCTACCTTCAGTCGCCCATAGCCCGTGCCGACCAGGTATTCCAGGTCATCGATCGAAGCCAGGCCCGCCTTCTCCAGCGCTTCCTCCATGGACTGGCGCGCCGTCTGCTCGGGCTTGATGGTGGATGGGGTAATGGCATAGGCCACGATCTCCCCGTCCTTGAAGATCACCGACTTGCCGGTGGCGGAACCGATATCACAGCCTCCAACAATCATCTTGTCTCCTTGTCTCCCCGCGGAATCGAATCATC
>CAYPDY010000106.1:0-6720 GCA_964409515.1 uncultured Dehalococcoidia bacterium | reverse complement strand
GTCCTTCCTATCCCAGCCCCATGGCGGTGAAGAACTTGCTGAGCTTGTCCTTGCACTCGTCGGGCGTGGTGTACCTGCTGTCAAAGAGGTCCAGTCCAATGTGGATGTACGGGACCTTGAGATCGTTGCAGATCTCCTTCATGATGCCGGTGCTGGCGGATCCGTCCTTGTGGCCCATGTGGCCCGGCCAGACGACGAGGTCGATGCTGTAGTCCTTGACTACCCGCGCGATGTCGTTGGCGAAGTAGTCGGCGGGCCCGCGCGCCTGCCGGATCATGGGTGAGTCGTACAGGTTCCTCTTCGCCAGGCCCCGGAAGATGGTCTCCTCGTTTCTGAGGTCGATGGGAGTATACGGCTGCAGGCCGAACATGTCCTGCACCATGACCGCGCCCCACTCGCTTTCCAGCCAGGGCATGAGCTCGAAGACCCAGCCAAAGGGCAGCAGGTCGAACCAGAAGTACCGGATCTTCTCCTTCTCCACCGGGCCGGTCCCGGCCTTGACGCGCTCCTCGGCGTCCTTGTAGAGTCTCTCGAGCCACCGGGTTCCCCTCGGCCTGCCCGTCTGGAAGACCTGGGTGGCGGCGAAGGCCTGCGGGCCGCCGATGCCCCACCCGTGGGGGCAGGGCTTCGCCCTCCGCAGTTGCGTGTACTCCGACAGGATCTCGTACTGCTTGTTGGTCTCCTTGCAGACCTCTCTCAGCCGGTCCAGGTCCAGTTTCAGGCCGGTGTTCTCTTCCAGGAAGGCCACCATCCGGCGCAGCTCGCTGGCATAGTAGTCGATCCCGCGAAGGTCCTCGAAATACGGCGGGTCGCTGGCGAATATGGGGACGTCGCGCCACTTCTGGTTCCGCTTCACGGCCTGGTGGAGCAGGTTCCCGGCATCGCAGGGATGTATCAGCCCGACAAGCGCCCAGGGCTTCGGGGTCAGGCCAGCCTCGACGTAGTACAGGGCCAGCCGGCAGGCCGTGCACCAGTCGGTCCCCAGCCCCATGGCCTCGGCGGAGTCGATGTCCCCGGTCAGGTAGGGCGCCGAGGCGGCCAGGAATGGGGTCTGCATGATCATGTACCACGGCATCCCCATCGCCTCGTAGATCTCCGGAGCGGCGCAGAAGTAGCCGGCCACGAAGGGCTTTCCCTCCTCGGCATACCTCATGATGGTGTCGTAGCGCTCCACCGTGATGTCCGTTATCTCCTTGCTCAGCTGGCTCATCGAGTCGGGCATGGTGGCCAGTATGCCAGAGAGGAAATTGAAGTAGTCGCGTTCCTCCTTGTACCGCTTGAAGGTCTCCGGCTCGCACTTGTACTTGTAAACCATGAGTCTACCTCCCCATCATTTCCAGGAACGCCTGAATTCGCGTCCTCAGCTGGCCGGCACCGATGTTGATGTAGTCCTTGTCCAAACGGATGTAGGGAACGCCGGCCTCCTTCAGGTCTTCGCCGATCATGAACTGCTCGCCGGTCCAGTTGTCGCACATCACCAGCCGCTCGGCCACCACCCCGTCGACCTTGAACTCCCTGATCATGTCCTGGATGAAGGCGGACCTCCTGGGCTGATCTCCGAACATCCTGGCGCAGGACGGCCGGTCGGCGATGTAGTACTGGGCGAGGGCCGAAATCGGATCGGCGGCTTTCTCGTCGATCTCCTTCCACATGATCCGGGTGCCAAAGCACAGCGAGTCAGTGACCACCAGCCCGCCCTGGCCTTCGATGACCTCGACGTAGGCCGGATCGTCCAGGATGCCGCCGATGAGCATCAGCCGGGCGCGGTAATCGGAATGGCCTTCGGGCAGGTGGCTCAGCTCATCCACCAGCTCCGCGAGCAGCTTGTTGTACTCCTGCCGGGGCATGGCGGTGCTGGCCACCATCACTGCCAGCGCCTCCGCTCCCGTGATGGGCGGGGCCTTCTTCTTCCGGAGCTCGTAGAGCTGCCTCTGCAGCCGGCGCGTCTCGTTGTGCACCTTGATGGCATCCCACAGCCGCTGATCGGAGATGAAGACGCCGAAATGGTCCTTTATGGCATCCCTGAAGAGGGACACTTCCTGGCGAAACCACTCCACCTGCGGCCCCTCTACCTTCTTGGGGAGGCTGATGAGGCGCAGGAACGGGGTGTCGACCTTCCGCTTCCAGTGGTCGTAGATGCGGCGGACATGGTCGCAGCTGTTGACCCAGACGACGCCGTCCAGGAAGCTGTACTCGCCCCTCAATCCCAGGTCCAGGGAGTGCCGGGAGAAGCTGCAGTTGATGCTGCTGACGCAAGTGTCCGCCAGGTCCGTGCCGGTGCTGCCTGTGCCGCGCATCCGGAACGGCACGAAGCCCGCGGCCGTGACCATCTCCTCCGGTATGTACGAACAGTAGCAGCCGATGACTCTGCCCCCGCCGTCCTTCCACTGCTTCAGTGACGGGTTGACCAGGGTCCTGGTGGCCTCCTGGAACTGCTCCAACGCCGTGGTCTTCAGCTTGGACTTAGCCTTCGTGTGCAAGTTGCCCCCCTTTCGGGACGATGCGCGTGGCGGCACCCCCCCCAAGAACTACAACGGACCGCTCTGGATATCGGTCTCAGCGCTAGTCTAGCAACCTAACATTCCGAAAGTCAAACATTTCGCCTTCCGAATAGCAGTCTGTCCAGCCGGGCCAGACTCATCCCGGGTGATGGGGGTGCCCCCGCCCTCCCAGGCTATTCCCTGTAATCTGCCTTTTGGCATAGGTTCGCGCCGGGCTGGCCGGCGGCGCCGGCGGCAGAACCGGCGGCACCGCCATGAGAGGCGGCAAGAAACATCGGCCGGGCCCGGTCACGGGCGGGGATTCCCCGTGATTTTTTTGTTACGTTCCGGTGTGGGGGTGAGAGACTGCGGTGAATCCCGGCAGCGGTCTTTGAGACGCGGCGGTGACCCCGGGGCCTTAGACTCCTACTGTAACACCTCCGGGTAGATGGGGGGACGTACGAAAGGAGAGACATGGCAGAAGGGTCACTCATAGGCAAACTCGATGCGGCTCTGAACCATCTTCGCGTGGTCGAGCACGAGAGAAATGAGGCTTTTGCGCGGGCCTCGGCCCTGGAGCAAGAGATAAAGGAACTCCGGGGGCTGATTTCCATGGCTGAGTCAAAGGCCGAGGAGATTCTGAGGGGGTCGCCGATGAGCCCCGCTCCGAAGCCGGCGGAGGCATCCTTCCCGCAGCCCGTCAGCCCTCCCCCGGCGCCCGAGGTTAAGGCCCCGGTCCCGGCTGCCGCTGCGTTCCAGGACTTCACGGAGAAGGCTCCGCTGCAGAATCCGGCCGACACCAGACGGCGCTATACCCAGGTCTTCTAGAAGGCCGTTTCCCGTGCCCCAGACCCCACAAGGGTCGGGGCATGCGAAGTTAATGTTATGGAAATGTCATACGGGCCGTCAGACAGAGGCATGCTGGGCGATCTTGGGGATAACGGCCCCGAGGTAGTGAGGGACACACAATCGTCCGGCGGCCCGATGACCAAATATGGAGAGGTTGACCGCCATTGACTCGTCGCCTGGCGATGCTAACTGAAGACAGAGTAGGAAGACCACCACCCCGTGGGGTGGGCATGGGTGCTTTGGGCGCAGGCGCGTCCCTTGTGGTCCCGTGCTATCAGCGGGAAAGGGGGACGGCCTAGGGAGAGAGTATGAGAGATGCCAACGCCCGACACGGGCTGGAGAGAAGAGAAACAGAAAAGCCCAAACCCAGAGCAGGCAAGACAACAAGTACTAGCGAAGAAAGGAGTGGCGAAGAATGACTAAGACAGCAGCGATAAACAGACGCAGAGTCCTGAGCCTCGTGGTAGCCGCAGCCATGGTCGCGGCCACTGTCATGGCCATGATCATGCCCAGGGTGGCGACGGCGGCGCCAACCGATGGCATCACCGGCAGCTTCACGGTGGGGAACGCAAACCCGATCCTGACCGAGCAGGCCACCCTGTACGACTCAGGGCACACCCAGACGGTGAGTTCCATGACCCCGCAGACCGAGTACGAGATAAAAGTGAGCGTGGCGGATGCGGGCACCATCGACGACCTGAACACGGTGGTGGTCTATGTGTTCTACGACTCCGATGCGGACGACACCTGGGCGACCAACACGCCCACGGCCCACACACAGACATGCTTCGTGATGACCTGCGCGGTCGGCGGCGTCAACGGCACTTGGACCCACAACCCAGCCTCTGACACCACCTGGGACATAGTGGAAGCCAACTGCGACCAGCCCACCCTGGGAGACGGCAGCGGTGACTTCTACTTCCGCTTCACCCCCGGCATGGTGGCCACCGAGGCTCTGGACTGGGACGTCTACGTGGTGGTAACAGACGACAGCTCCGCTACCGACGACTGGTATGATGCCGGCGACTATGACATGCAGTGGTATGGCTCGATAGACGTGAACACCGCCAGCGTGAACTGGGAAAGCGTCGCGGCCGGCATGAACTTCGACGACGCTTTGGCGAAGGAGACCGTGTCGGTCACCTACATAGCCAACGGCGCGTGGGACGCCCAGGTCTCCACTGAGGCCACGTGGAACGCGGCGACCCTGGATGCCGGCGGGACACCGGACGGCAACGCCTTCTCCCTGAAGGCCTGGAAGGCGGACGTCCTGGGATCGGCCCAGTTCGTCACCACCACGGCTAGTGCCTGCACCATCGACGACACCGGCACCCAGACCGGCGAGTCGGGCAGCACCAACGCCGCCAACACCGTCTACCTTGACCTTGGCACGCCGTTTGTGGATTCGATCTACTCGGGGACCATCACCTTCACCATCGCCAACGGATCGTAGTCAAGGGTCATTCTCAGAGTTCGGATTCCGGGAAGGGGAGCCTCAAAAGGGCTCCCCTTCCAGCTTGTATACATAATGCAAATGCCGTAACATGTACCTGCCATGGGCGTCTGCTCTGGCCAGAGAGTCCCCGGCGGCGCGAGACCCGGGTATGCCGGCCGATCGGCCGGACAGAGCAGGGGAGACGGAGTGGGAAGGTCACATGCCGGCACAAGTCTGTGCACACTGAGGGCGATCGCCGCGCTCGGGCTGGTCCTGGGCCTGCTCGCGGCCCTGGTAATGCTGGCCGAGGCCGCCAGGCCGGCGCCGGCGCAGGCCGATAGCTCCGGTCCCAACTTCCCCGACACCGGCGACTACGACACCGGTCCGGGGACCATCATATGGGCCTTCCCCGGGTACATCACCGCTGACGATAGCAGCTATGCTACCGCTACCCTGGGGCAAAACGTAATCAGCTACTACATAAGGGGGACCGACTACGACTTCGCCCTCCCTACCGACGCCACGGTCAGCGGGATCGAGGTGAAGGTGGGGCGCTTTGCCTCCGGAAACGACATCAGGGACTACGAAGTCAGGCTGATCAAGGGCGGCAGCGTTGCCGGCGACAACAAGGCGGCCACCGGAACCACGTGGCCCACCGGGGGTGTGGAGGAAGCCGCCTACGGCGGGTCCTCCGACCTGTGGGGCACCACCTGGGCCTACTCCGACATCAACGCCAGCAACTTCGGTGTGGCCCTGGCGGCGAAGAACTTCGCTGCCACGGCGCCCATGGCCGAGGTCGACTACATGAACATCACCGTGACCTACACGGTGCCCACCGCCCCGGTCATCACGGAGGCCGCCACTCTCTACGACTCCGACCATGAGGCCACCGTGACCCAGATGTCGCCACAGCAGGAGTACGCGCTCAAGGTGACGGTGACGGAGGCCAACACCATTGACAACCTGGCCACGGTCGCGGTCACCGTCTTCTACGACTCCGACGGAGACGACAGCGCGGCCGACATCCCGGCAGCAGATACTCAGATGTCCTGTGTTCTCACCTGCACCGTAGGCAGCACCCCTGCCTGGAGTCAGAATCCGAGTTCCGCCACCACCTGGGATATCGTGGAGACCAGCTGCACGCAGCCCGCTGTCACCGCCGGCAGCGGCACCTTCTGGTTCCATTTCAAGCCCGGCAAGGTGGCCACGGAGGCCTCGGACTGGGATGTCTATATTGTGGCCACCGACGAGGACGACCTGACCGACGCCTACTATGATGGCGGAGACTATGACATGCTGTGGTATGGCGAGATCGACGTGTCCGGGACCGCCCCCAACTGGGGCACCATCATGCCCGGGATGGATTTCGACCACGCCAGCGCCAAGGAGAGCGTCACTGCCAACTGCATCTCGAATGGCGACTACGATACCGCGGTCTCAACCGGCAACTGGACGGGAAGCGGCAACACCGCCACCCTGAACACGGCCGGGACCCCGGGGGCCAACGAGTTCTCCATGAAGGCGTGGTCGTCTGACAACCTGACGGCGGCGGACCTGGTGACCACGGTGGGTGGCGACTGTGTCATCGACAGCAGCGGCGGGTTGACCACGGAGTCGGGGGAAAGCAACAGCGCCAACACCCTCTACATCAAGATCGGCACGCCATTTGTGGACGGGGTCTACTCGGGCACCATTACCTTCCACATCAGCAACGGGTAGCAGCCACGCGCTCGACGCGGCATCCCGGCGCGCGGGAGGGCGCCCACTGCAGGGCACGACGCTGGTCTCATATCTTGTCTGCCCCCGGCAAATGGCGTAACATAGGCGTGCCATGAGCGGCTGTTCCGGCTTGAAGAGAGCGGGAGTATTCTCTGTCCTGGCCGTCCTCCTGCTGGCGGTAGTGTTGCCCCTGGCGGCCGGGCTTCTTCGCGGCCCGGTTTCTGCCCAGAACGCCGT
>CAYPDY010000105.1:0-9400 GCA_964409515.1 uncultured Dehalococcoidia bacterium | reverse complement strand
CCGGCGAAAGAGAAATCCCCCTGATCAGGGGGATTTCGAGTTTTTGAGCGCCTTGGCGGCCGGGACAGAGGCCAGGTCCCTAGGTGGCCACCGGATCCTTGCCCGGGTTCTGCTTCTTCCACTTCTCCAGGAGCTGTTCTTTGGTCTCTTTGTGCGCCGGATCGGGCACACAGCAGTCGACCGGGCACTGCTCCACGCACTTCTGATTGGCGTACCAGCCGACACACTCAGTGCACTTGACGGGATCTATCTCGTAAATCGTGTCCCCCGCCTTGATCGCGCCGTTCTTGCAGTCGACCTCGCATGCGCCGCAGCTAATACATTCCTCGGTGATTTTGAACGCCATCAGCAACCCTCCTTTTATCTTCTCTTGCGCTTGGATGAAACCTTCGCCGGCTTGTCCGACGGAGTATAGAGCTTCTTCATCAGGGCCACCGCGGAGCTCTCGGGCACGAAGACCCTGATGTCGCCTCCGCCCTGCGCCGCTTCCTTCAGCAGGCTGGAGCTGATGAACTGGAACTCAGCGCTGGACATCAGGCAGATGGTATCTATATCCGGAGCCAGCTTTCGGTTCATCAGCGCCATGTCGAACTCGCGCTCGAAGTCTGAACCCATCCGCAGCCCTCTCACGATCGAGCTCGCGTTTATCTGCTTGGCGAACTCGATCGTCAGGCAGTTGTAGGACCTCACGATCACGTTGGACACCCCCACCAGTGCTTCCTTCATCAGATCCACCCTCTCATCGGTATTGAAGAGCAGGTGCTTCGGGGGAGCGTCGAAGACGCCGATGATCAGCTGGTCAAAAAGGGCTGCCGCCCTGGTGGCCACGTCCACGTGTCCTTTGGTCACAGGATCAAAGCTGCCTGGATAAAGCGCTATCCTCAACTGCGGGCCTCCTGTCGATAAAATGAGACGCTGGTATCACCGTAGTGTCTGTTCTTGGTCAAATGAAACTTGTGGAAGTCCGCAGGAAGCCGTTGGCGCGTTGAGCACTGGACGACAACAGTTGACTTCGGACCGACAAGCTGCGAGCCGAACAACGAATCGAGCGTGGCCGGCAGGCACGGATCATCATAGGGAGGGTCCAGGAGCACCACATCATAGACACGGTCAAGCATGGTCAACGCCCTGTCCACATTCAGGCAGTATACCCTGGACCGTGTGGTGAACCCGGCACCCTCCAGGTTCTGCCTGATGGCATCGCAGCACTTGCGATTCTGTTCCACGAAGTCTGCCCATATGGCACCGCGGCTGAGCGCTTCAATGCCCAGGGCGCCGGTGCCCGCATACAGGTCGAGTGCCTGCCACTCCTGATCCAGCATGGGATAGAGGATGGAGAATATCGCTCCCCTGACCAGCGCGGTCGTTGGCCTTACCGAAGTTTTGGCCGACCTCAGCCGCCTCCCCTTCCCCTCCCCTGCTATGATCCTCATGTCCCCAAGCATAAATTATAGACCTATACGGTCCTCCGTCAAGCAAGTTCATTCGCGTCGCTTGAGCCCGCGGGTCCCATGATGTAGTATTGCCTTGACCTGCATGAACACCAGAATCACCAACCTCCTGGGCGTCCGGCATCCCATCATCCTGGCACCGGCCAACTACGTGGGCACGCCGGAGATGGTGGCCGCCGTCTCCAGCGCCGGCGGCTTCGGCATCCTGGCTTCCGGACGCCTGTCGCCCGACGACCTGCGGACGGACATCGAGGCGGTCCGGAGGCTGACTGACAGGCCCTTCGGCGCCAACCTCATCTTCGGCAGCCCGGGGTTCGAGAAGCAGGCCGAGGTCCTGGTCGGACTCAGGGTCCCCCTGATCTGCCACTCCCGGGGCAACCCCAGATGGATCATCGACGCGGCCAGGGGCCGGGACATCAAGATCATGGCCATGATCGGCTCCGTGAAGCATGCACAGCGGGCCGAAGCGGACGGGGCGCATGCGGTGATGGTCCAGGGGTCCGAGGCCGGCGGCCACGTCGGCCAGGTGTCCACCATGGTCCTCCTGCCGCTGGTGGCCGGCAAGGTCAGGATCCCGGTGGTTGCCGCGGGCGGCCTCTGCGACGGCCGGGGACTGGCGGCCGCGCTGGCCCTGGGGGCGGAGGGCATTGCCATGGGGACCCGGTTCGCCGTAACCAGGGAGAGCCCGCTGCCGGACAGCATCAAGCGGCGTTACCTGGAGGCCACCGAGAACGACACCGTGGTCACGCCGAGCATCACGGGGACGAGGCTGCGCGTGATCGACAACGCCTTCACCCGGATGCTCGATAACGCCTTCACCCGGATGCTCGATCAGGAAGACCGGAAGCTGTCCGGGAGGGAGAAGCTCTCCGCAGCCATGGAGACCCGGAGGATGCTGGGGGTCTCCTGGTGGCGGTTCCTGAAGGGCGGCTGGAGCATGCGGAAGCAGTACCAGGCATCCGTCGCCCAGCTGGGGCACCTGGCGGCGGGGGGCGTGCGCATCAAGAAGGCCATGATTGACGGCGACGCCGACATGGGGGTCATGCCCGGGGGCCAGGTCTGCGGCCGGATCGATGACATTCCATCCGTTCAGGAACTGATAGACCGCATCGTGGCCGATGCGGAGGAAACGCTCCGGTCGCTGAACGCCAGGCTCTGAGCTCCGCCCGGGCGCCGCGTCACGCCGGCCGCCGGAAGCTCCCGTCCAGGCGCCGGAATGCCTCCCTCTTCTCGCTCAGGTCGATCTTCGACCGCCCGATGGCCCTGGCCAGGAGATCGATGCTCTCGTCGTAGGTCTTGCGGTCGACGGGAAATGGGATACCGTCCTTGCCGCCGTGGGCAAAGCTGAAGCGGGCCGGATCGCGGTGGCTGGATGCCACGCCGTAGATCAGCTCCGATATCAGGCTGAGCGCCCGAATGGTCGCCGGGCCGACGTGCTCCAGGCCCAGCAGCTCCTCGAACCCCTGCGGCTGCCGGTCGTAGATGACGGTCAGCCCCTTGCCCAGCCGGTCGGGCCGGATGTCCCCCGCCAGTATCTGGTGCCGCGCCGGCAGGTCCAGCGTTTTCAGCCTGTTGATGTCGGCCACGGTGCTCTCGAGGGGCTGCCGGGTGCTCACCGCCGTGATCGTGGTCCGCGCCGGCGTGCTCTCCCTGGCGACCAGGTTGAGCGCCTGACCTCTGCCCTCCGAGCAGATGGCCGCGTGGGGCTCGCAGACGAAGTCCCCCACCCCCTCGCCCAGCCAATGGTACCGCCGGGCGTAGCGGCTGGCCTCGTTCATGCCCTGCTGGACCACCGCCCAGGATCCCCGGCGGGTGAAGAAGAAGCAGTGATGGTAGATCTGGTAGCCGTCCTGGAGGGCCGCGCTGTCCACCTTGGCCGACATGCGGCTGGCGTACACCAGCCCGGCGGGATCAACCGATATCTGCGGGCCGAAGCCCTCGATCTCGGACGGCGTCTTGCGGGACGTGCGGCCCTTGCCGCCGGCGATGAACAGCCCGAGGTCCTTCTCCAGCCCCTTCAGGCCGTCCTTGAGGGCGCCGCAGACGGTGGTCGTCACCCCGCTGCTGTGCCAGTCGTAGCCCAGGACGCACCCCAGGGCCTGGAACCAGTAGGGATCGGACATCTTCCGCAGCATCTCGTCCGTCCCGAAGTCGCTCACGATAATGATCGTGATCTCGCGAGCCAGCCGGGACATGCGCTGGAAGAGCCACGACGGCGCCCTGCCGTAGTGGAGAGGAAGGTTGGCTACGCCGGTCCTGGAAGCCGAACCAGTGGACATGGCTTAAGGATACCACGCTATCACGCGCCAATTGCCTTCGCAATGGCGTCGCCCATCTCCCGCGTCCCCAGCCGGGTCTTGCCCTCCTCCATGATGTCGTAGGTGCGGCAGCCGGCCACCAGCGAGTCCAGCACGGCTTTCTCTATCGCCCGGGCTTCCTCCTCCAGGGCCATGGAGTAGCGCAGCATCATGGCCGCGGTCAGGATAGTGGCGATGGGGTTGGCCAGGTTCTGCCCCGCCCTCTTGGGCGCGCTGCCGTGGATAGGCTCGTACATACCGTAGGACATCGCGCCGACCCTGGGCACCCCGGCCAGGCTGGCCGAAGGCAGCATGCCCATGGAACCGGCCAGCATCGAGGCTTCGTCCGTCAGGATATCGCCAAAGGTGTTCTCGGTGACGATGACGTCGAAGTAGGTGGGCTTCTGGATCAGCCTCATGGAGCAGGAATCGACCAGCATGTGCTCCAGCTCCACGTCCGGGTAGCCGGCCGCCACCTCGTTGGCCACGGTGCGCCACAGCCGCGACGATTCCAGCACGTTGGCCTTGTCCACCGACACCAGCTTCTTCCGCCGCTGCCGGGCCAGCTCGAAGCCCACCCGGACGATGCGCTCGATCTCCTGCTCGGAGTAGAGCATGCTGTCCACCGCCTTTCGACCCTTGGCCGTGGTCCACCGCTTCTTGGGCTTGCCGAAGTAGAGTCCGCCGGTGAGCTCCCGCACCACCACCATGTCCACCCCTTCGATGACCTCCGGCTTGAGCGTCGTGGAATCGACCAGCATGGGCAGGACCTTCACCGGCCGCAGGTTGGCGAAGAGGGCCAGCTTCTTGCGCAGGTCGAGAAGGCCGTCCTCCGGGCGCACCTTGTTCAGGGGGTCGTCCCACTTGGGTCCTCCGACCGCCCCCAGCAGCACCGCGTGACACTGCCGGCACATCCGCAGAGTGGCCGCGGTCAGGGCCTCGCCCGAGGCGTCGATGGAGATCCCGCCGATCAGCCCCTCGCGGAGGCGGAACTCGTGTCCAAACCGCTGTCCCACCACCTTCAGTACCTTGAGCGCCTCCGCCACCACCTCGGGGCCTACCCCGTCACCCGGCAATACGGCTATGTCGAACTTCATCGCGCGGCTCTCCTTCTGGTTTTGGCCAGTCTCTTCTTCGTATGGTCGATCAGCCCTCCGGCCGCGACCAGCTCCAGCATGAACGGAGGGAAGGGCTTGGCCTTGCAGGTCTGCTTCCGGGTCACATTGGTGATCTCGCCGGCATCGAGATCGATCTCCATGATGTCGCCGGCACGGGTGCCGTCCACCGCCTCGGGGCACTCCACGATAGGAAGCCCGATGTTCATGGCGTTGCGGTAGAAGATGCGGGCGAAGCTCTTGGCCACCACGGCCGAGATACCCGACGCTTTGATGGCCAGGGGCGCATGCTCCCGCGAGGAACCGGAGCCGAAGTTCGTCTCCGCCACGATGATGTCGCCCGGCCGCACCCGGCCCACAAAGTCGGCGTCGATGTCCTCCATGCAGTGCTGCGCCAGATCGGCCGGCTCGGACAGATTCAGGTGGCGCGCCGGGACGATGGCGTCGGTATCCACGTTGGCGCCGTATCTGTGTACTTTGCCTTTGAGTTTCATTTCATCACCTCTTCCGGCCCGGCGATCCGGCCCGCGATGGCGCTGGCTGCGGCCACCGCCGGGTTGGCCAGGTAGATCTCCGACTTGGTGCTGCCCATGCGGCCCACGAAGTTGCGGTTGGTGGTGGACACGCAGCGCTCGCCCGCCGCCAGGATCCCCATGTATCCGCCCAGGCACGGCCCGCAGGTCGGCGTGCTGACCACCGCCCCGGCCTCGATGAAGGCCTCCACCAGGCCCAGGCGCAGGGCCTCCAGGTACACCTGCTGCGACCCGGGGATGATGATGCAGCGCACGTGGGGATGGACCTGCCTCCCCTTCAGTACTCTGGCCGCCGTCTTTATGTCATCCAGCCGCCCGTTGGTGCAGCTGCCGATCACCACCTGGTCGATCTTGATCTTCCCCACCTTGCTGATGGGCTTCGCGTTCGAGGGCAGGTGCGGGAAGGCCACCTGCGGCTCGAGCCGAGACACGTCGTACTCGATGACCCTCTCGTACTCGGCATCCGGGTCTGACTTATAGATCACATAGGAGCGCATGGCCCGCGGCTTGACGTAGGCCAACGTCTTGCGGTCAACGTGGAAGATGCCGGCCTTGCCTCCGGCCTCGATGGCCATGTTGGCCATGGTGAAGCGGCTGTCCATGGGGAGCGCGGCGATGGCCTCGCCGGTGAACTCCATGGCCGCGTAAAGGGCGCCGTCCACGCCGATGTCGCCGATGGTGTGCAGAATGAGGTCCTTGCCCGTGACCCATCTGTTCAGCTGGCCGCGATAGACGAACTTGATGGTCGGCGGCACCTTCATCCAGATATCACCGGTGGCCATGGCCGCCGCGATGTCGGTGGAGCCCATCCCCGTGGAGAAGGCCCCCAGCGCCCCGTAGGTGCAGGTGTGTGAGTCTGCCCCGATGACCACGTCGCCCGGCAGCACCAGGCCCTTCTCCGGCAGGATCACGTGCTCGATGCCCATCTGGCCTACCTCGAAGTGGATCAGACCCTGCTCCCGGGCGAAATCCCGCATCAGCTTGGCCTGCTCCGCCGACAGGATGTCCTTGTTGGGCACGAAGTGGTCCGGCACCATCACGATCTTCTTCCGGTCGAAGACCTTCTTCACGCCGATGCGCCGGAACTCCTTGATGGCGATGGGCGCCGTGATGTCGTTGGCGAGCACCAGGTCCACCTTGACGTTGACCAGCTCGCCGGGCACCACCTTCCTCCGGCCGCAGTGGGCCGCCAGTATCTTCTCCGCCAGTGTCATGTTGTGCTCCTCTTCTTGGCCGCCAGCAGCCTGTTGAGAGCGTTCATGTAGGCCCGGGCGCTGGCCACGATTATGTCGGTGGCCGAGCCGCGCCCGGTATAGGTGACTCCGTCGCTCTCGATCCGGATCAGCACCTCGCCCATGGCGTCAATGCCCGCCGTGACCGAGTTGACGCTGAACTCGGTCAGCCGGTTTTGCACGCCGATGATGCGGTTGATGGCCTTGTACACGGCATCGACCGGCCCGGTGCCCAGGGCAGCGTCGGCAAAGGTCTCGCCGCGCGGGCCGACCAGGCGCACCGTGGCCGTCGGCACGCTGTGGTCCCCGCAGGACACCTGGATGTGGTCCAGGTGGTAGGTCTCGGAGACCGTGCGCATCTCCTGCGCCACCAGGCTCTCGATGTCCCGGTCGGTGACCTCCTTCTTCTTGTCCGCCACCTCTTTGAAGGCCAGGAAGGCCCGGTTCAGGTCCTCCTCGGTCAGCACATACCCCAGCTCCGCCAGCCTCTCCCGGAAGGCATGGCGCCCGCTCAGCTTGCCCAGCACCAGGCTGCTGGCCGGGATGCCCACGTCCTTCGGGTCCATGATCTCGTAGGTGAGCGCCCGCTTGATGACTCCGTCCTGGTGAATGCCCGACTGGTGCCGGAAGGCGTTATGACCCACGATAGCCTTGTTCGGCTGGACCATGAAGCCGGTGTGCTCGCTGACCAGGCGGCTGGCCCGGTAGATCTGCGTAGTGTCGATGCCCGTCGTCAGTCCAAAGAGGTCGCTGCGGGTCCTGATGGCCATAACGATCTCTTCCAGGGAGGCGTTGCCCGCCCGCTCTCCGATGCCGTTGACCGTGCACTCCACCTGCCTCGCCCCCTGGCGCACCGCCTCCAGGCTGTTGGCCACGGCCAGCCCCAGGTCGTTGTGGCAGTGGACGCTGATCACCGCCTGGTCGATATTGGGCACCTTCTTGAAGAGGCTGCGGATGAGCTTCCCGAACTCCTCCGGAATGGCGTAGCCCACCGTGTCCGGGATGTTCACCGTCGTCGCTCCAGCCGCAATCGTCGCCTGGACGATGGTCCGCAGGAACTCCGGATCGGTGCGGCTGGCATCCATGGGCGAGAACTCGATGTCCTGCGTGTACGACTTGGCCCGCTTCACCATGGCCACGGCCAGCGCCAGGACTTCGTCGCGGTTCTTCTTCAGCTGGTGGGCCAGGTGGATATCGGAGGTCGACAGAAACACATGGATGCGCGGCCGCTTGGCCCCTCTCACCGCATCCCAGGCCGAGTCGATGGCCTTGGCATTGGCGTGGGTCAAGGCGCAGATCGAGGACCCGCGCACCTCCTGGGCCAGCAGCTTCACCGCCTCGAAATCGCCCGGGGAGCTGGCCGGGAAGCCCGCCTCGATGACATCGACGCCCAGCTTCTCCAGCTGTTTGGCGATCTCGAGCTTCTCCTGCATATTCAACATGGCCCCGGCGGCCTGTTCCCCGTCACGGAGAGTGGTGTCGAAAACAATCACCTTGTCCATCTTCTTCTCCTCGCTCGATTCCGATCGCGCCGGCGGGTCGACTCATCAATTTTACATCAAGAGCCGCCGGCCCTGTCATTCCCGCATCAGACGCCGGGCCGGCGGGGGCAGGCGTAATCGCCGCCTCCCGGTCCGCAACTTCGAGAAAAGGAACGGCCAGCCCGGACGAGTCTGGGCTGGCCGTCCCGAACCGTCGTCCGCTCTCCCTAGCCTTTCAGCCAGGGCATCATGGCCCGCAGTTCCTTGCCCACCTGCTCGATGAGGTGGTTCTCGTCCCGCTTCTTCATGGCGTTGAAGGTGGGGCGCCCGGCCTGGTTCTCCAGGATCCACTCGCGCGCAAAGCTGCCGTCCTGGATCTCCTCCAGAATGCACTCCATCTCGTCCCGGGTATCCTCGTTGATCACCCGGGGACCGCGGGAGTAGTCCCCGTACTCGGCGGTGTCGCTGACGGACCTCCGCATGTGGGTCAGGCCGCCCTGGTAGATCAGGTCCGTGATCAGCTTCAGCTCATGGCAGACCTCGAAGTAGGCGATCTCCGGCTGGTAGCCGGCATCGACCAGGGTTTCGAAGGCGGTCTTGATCAGGGACGAGACTCCGCCGCAGAGGATCACCTGCTCGCCGAAGAGGTCGGTCTCGGTCTCCTCCGCAAAGGTGGTCTCGATGACGCCGGCCCGCGACACGCCGATGCCCTTGGCGTATGCCAGGGCGATGGCCTTGGCCTTGCCCGTGGCGTCCTGCTCCACGGCGACGAGCGCCGGAGGGCCCTTCCCCTCGGTGTAAAGCCGGCGCAGCATCGGCCCGGGGCTCTTGGGCGCGATCATGGTCACATCGACGTCCGCCGGAGGCACGATCTGGCTGAAGTGTATGTTGAAGCCATGGGCGAACATCAGCATCTTGCCCTTGGTCAGGTTCTTCTCGATGGACTCCCGGTAGACCTTCGCCTGGAGGTTGTCCGGCACCAGCATGACCAGGATGTCGGCGGCCTTGGACACCTTGTCCGCCGCGGCCACTTCGAAGCCGGCCTTCACCGCCGCCTTCCAGGCCGGGCTGTTCGGCGCTTCCGCCACCAGCACCTTGCAGCCGCTGTCCTTCAGGTTATTGGCGTGGGCATTGCCCTGGCTGCCGTAGCCGATGATGCCGATGGTCTTGCCTTTCAGCAGTTCCAGTTTGGCATCTTTGTCGCGATAGATCTTGGCCATCACTCCTCCTCATTCAACTCTACTCGCGTGAAATACAATTTGTAGCACAAGGACGGAGGGCGGGTCAAATG
>CAYPDY010000104.1:0-9462 GCA_964409515.1 uncultured Dehalococcoidia bacterium | reverse complement strand
GTAGTAATCCTTCTTCGCAGCCATCTTCCGTCCGAAAGCAGGTATTCAGCTTCATGATAGTCTTCCGGCAAGCGCGCGGTCAACCTCATTTGGCACGGACACGGTGCGCGGGGTCATGGTATCCCGTGTGATATAATTCGTCAAGGAGGTGGCGATGTTCGAGAAGATCCTGGTCTGCCTGGATGGGTCAAAGCTGGCCGAGCAGATAGTGCCATATGTCACCGAGCAGGCGGCACGGTTCGGCAGCAGCCTGGTTCTCTTCCAGGTGGTGAGCCTGTCCGCCATCCCCGCCCCCACGGGCATAGAGTCCGTGCCGATGGCGGTGCCCGACACCATGCTGAGGGATGCGGAGGTGGCCGCCATGGACTACCTCAGCGGCCTGGCCACACCTCTTCGGGAAAGAGGATTGAAGGCCCAGTGCGTCACCATGATCGGGCATCCGGCCGAAACCATAGTCACGTACGCTGAGGAGAACAGGTTCGACCTGGTGGCCCTGGCCACCCACGGGCGCAGCGGCCTGAAGAGGATGGTCTTCGGCAGTGTCGCCGACTACGTGGTCCGCAAATCCGGCCTGCCCATCCTCCTGATCAAACCCAGGTAGAGGGGGCACACTCAGCGCCCGGCCGGCGCCTATCTGGGCGGCAGGTTCCTCAGCGAGGCGACAATGCTCGGGGCAATGCTCGGCGACGACGGCGGCCTCACCAGCAGGATGGGGCTGGAAGCCCCGTGCAGCACCTTCTGGGCCACGCTGCCGTAGGCCCATCTGCCGATCCCCGACCGCCCATGAGTGGCCATGAAGATCAGGTTGACCTGCCGCCTGGCGGCATAGTCGATAATGGCGGTGGAGGGGTCATCCTCCAGGATCTCCACGCTGGCCTTCAGGCCGGCATCTGCCAGTCCCTTCTGCACGCCGCCGAGGTACCTCTCCGTCGACTTCCGGCATTTCGCCAGGTATTCCTCGGCAACGGCCCCCCAGTTGACGGTGGTCTCCGGTGTCGTTACCGGGGGCAGGACCAGGGGTTCACATATCCCGATGAGGACGATCTCCGCTGCCACGCCGTGCTCCCGGGCAGCCAGGAATCCGACGTGAGGCAGCACCATCTCGGCCAGCTCCGACCCGTCCAGGGGCACCAGGATCTTCGGAGCGGACCAGGTGTCATAGGCAGCGTCCCTGGGCATCCCTGCCCGGATGAGCAGCACCGGCTGGGCGGCCGATCGCAGGACCTTGTCAGCCACGCTCCCCATCACCCACCGCCTGACCCCTGACCGTCCATGAGTGGCCATCAGTATCAGGTCGACCTCCATGTCTCCGGCGCAGCGCAGGATCTCATCGGACGCGTACCCGGCCACCACCTCCCCCTTCACCGTGGCCCGGCGGCCGCCGGCGGCCGCCGGCAGGTCGGCCAATCCCCGCCTGAGCCTCTCGGCCACCTGATCCAGGTAGGCCCGATGCATGGGGGAGTCCGCCTGGCCTTTCCCCGCCACGTGAAGCAGGATCACCTCCAGGCCGAGCCGCGCGGCGATTCCCTTCGCATACGACAGCGACTCCTCAGCCAGCTCAGAGCCGTCCAGCGGAAGAAGCATTTTCTGATACATCGACAGACCTCCTCAATCCTCGTGCCTACCGCAAGGCCGCAGCCAGCGAGGGCACTTCTTCGGGCTCATCTTCAAGCTCCGGCAGGAAGCACAACTGCCTCTCGTGGGCCGAAGCGCCCTTAAACCAGATGAATGCGCCCGCCCGCTTCGTCACCACTCCCATCTTCCCGAGCTGCGGCAGGGAGAAGATGCTGTGGTCACGCCGGGCCTCCACTATCCTGCCGGCCGACACCGGGCCGATGCCGGGCACCCGCAGAAGCTCCTCGTATCCAGCCCGGTTGATGTCGACGGGGAAGAGCCACGGCTGCCTCCTGGCTATCAACAGCTTGGGGTCCTTCACCAGGGAGAGCTGGCCCTTGTCGCCCAGGGCCAGGTCCAGCTCTTGTGATGAGAAGCCGTACACCCGGAGAAGCCAGTCCGCCTGATAGAGACGATGCTCCCGCATCGGCGGGGTGGCGCTGAGCCCCTCGAGGGGCGAGTCCGCCACCGGATGGAAGGCGCTGAAGTAGACCCGCCTCAGGCCTATCTCGCGGTACAAAGCGCCCGTGGTGCGGAGTATGTCCTGGTCCGTCTCACCCGCGGCGCCGACCACGAACTGGGTGGTCTGCCCGGACAGGACCAGACCCTCGTTGGCGGACATCACCTGTTTCGCCCAGCGCATGCGTTCCACGATCCCATCGTAGAGATTCTTCCTGGAGCTCAGCCTGGCCAGGTGGTGCGCCGTGGGCGCCTCCATGTTGATGGAGACCCTGTTGGCCACCCTGCAGGCCGCCTCCACGCAATCCTGGCTGGCCCCCGGCATAATCTTGAGATGAACGTAACCTTTGAACTCGTGGCGCTGGCGCAGTATGTCCACCGTGTCCACCATCTCCTGCATCGTCCGCGAAGGGCTGCCGGCAATCCCTGAGCTCAGGAAGAGGCCGCGCACCAGCCTCTTGCGCTGGAGCTCCATGAAAAGGCTGGCCATCTCGTGGGGCTGGAAGCCGGCCCGGGGCCGGTCCCGGCCAACCTGATTGACGCAGTAGGCGCAGTCGTTGATGCACGCGTTGGTCAGCAGCACCTTGAACAGGCTGATGCATCCGCCTCCCGGCAGCGCGGCCCGGTAGATGAAGCGGTGCGGGTCCGGGGGAGCCGCCCGCACGCTCCTGGCCGCATCGTAGCCGCAGATGTCGAACCTGGCAGCGGCGGCCACAATCTGAAGCTTACGGGACGCATCCATGCTATGCCTGCCGGACCTTCCTAGTCCTCCGCGGCGGTCGCCTTACCCGAGGACAGCGCCAGCATACCGCCGACCACCAGCGTCAGCAGAGGGACGGGGAGGCTGAACAGCGAACCCATGAAAGGGTGGACAGGGAGCGCAGGGTCGCCCAGACGGTCCAGAAAGTCGGCATAGGAGGCCAATCCCACTCCCAGGGCAGCGGCGGCGGCCAGCAGCATGATCATTCCGGCCAGCTGGGGCTTGGTGCGCGCCATTGCAGCCCCCATGGCTCCAACCGGGCCAATCACCACCAGCATGATCATCCACCAGGGCGCGGTACCATCTTCCCAGCCGATGACTCCGGCACAGCCTCCCACAAAGTAAGTAATCCCACCGATGAGCCCCAAGATCATTGCCGCAATCAGCATCATGCCTCCTTCTCGAAAACTGTGGCCGGTGCGTTATCAGAAGTGATTATATCCTTTTCGGGGCGAGGCAGCACACCGCCGGTGATACGTGCGCCGCTCCCGCCGGGGAGGACAGGGAGCAACCTGGCAGTGCCGGCCCGCGTGGCCTAGACGCCCTGGTCAGCGAACCGGAAAGCCCTGCTGTTGAACACGGTCAGACAGGCCTCCACGACGTCGGAGTCGTACAGGCGGCCCTTGTTGCCGCTGATTTCGTTGAGGGCGCGGTCGACGCCAAGGGCCGGCCGGTATGGCCGATGGGACGCCATGGCCTCGACGACGTCGGCCACCGCCAGGATACGGGCCTCCAGGGCGCTCTGATCGCCCTTGAGACCGGAGGGATAGCCGGATCCGTCCAGCCTCTCGTGGTGCTGCACCACGATCTCCGCCACCGGCCACGGGAACTCGATGTTCTTCAGAATGTCGTAGCCGGCCTTCGGGTGGGTCTTCACTATGGCAAACTCCATCTCCGTCAGCCGTCCGGGCTTGCTCAGTATCTCCGTGGGGATGGTTATCTTGCCCAGATCATGAAGCATGCCGGCGATGCTCACCGCCCGGCTGCGCTCCTTCGAAAGGCCGATCTCGGTGGCTATGGCATAGGCCAGCTCGGTGACCCGGCGCTGGTGGCCGGCGGTATGACGGTCTCTGGTCTCGACGGTCAGGGCCATGGCCTGGATCACACCATCCAGGGTGTCCTGCAGCTTCTGGTAGCTCTCCTGGAGCCTCTCGTCCGCGAGCTTGCGCTGAGTGATGTCCCTCAGAAAGCAGAGGTCCGCCGGCCTGTCTTCCCAGGCCAGCATGACCCCATTCAGCTCGACCCACTTGGTCCGGCCGGTCTTGTCCACGATTCTGAACTCATGGACATTGGGCACCCCATCGCCCCTGAGCCTCCGGAAATGCTGCTCCATCACCGTGTGGCGGTCATCGGGGTGAATCACCTCCGTCACCGGCCTCGACACCAGATCCTCGGCCGCGCAGCAGAACAGCTCCTCGGTCCTGGGGTTGGCGAACTTCAGAAGCTGGTCCTGGATCACCACAATGGCTTCGTTGGCGTTCTCGATCAGGACGCGGTTCTTCTCCTGGGACGCCAGCAGCTCCTCTTCCGCCCGCTTGCGGTCCGTCACCTCCCGCAGGGCAATCAGCGCCGCCGGCCTCCCCTGGTAGTCGATCTTCTTGCAGACCACATCCACCCAGACCTCCCGGCCGTCCCTGGTCACAATCCGGGCGTCCTCAACCACCGGGCTCTGCTCTTCGCGCCGGGCAAAGGCCAGCAGGGACAGCAGGCGGGTTCTGTCGCCATCGCTGACGTGCCTGGTTACGTCGACCATCTCCAGCTCTTCGGGGGAGCCGAAGCCGGAGATGGCGGCCGCCGCCTGGTTGGCCAGCACCACCTTCATCGTCTCCACATCGAAGACCAGCAGACCGTCCAGGACGTTGGCGAACAGGTGCTCGTACTCCCGCTCGGTGTCCTTCAGCAGCCTCCGGATGGTCTGCTGTCCGGAGGTCTTCACCAGCCGCCACTCGCCGGCCTCTCTCACAATCACCGAGTGGTGACTGCGGACGATGTCGAGGACTTCCACGGCCCCGCACTTCTCCAGCGGGTAGCTGCAGATGACGCGCATGGGGCGTCCGCTCACGAACCCGTCGGCGCCGTCCTCGAAATCCGCGAACCGGCCCCAGTCCTTCTTCTCCAGCCAGCTGAGGTTGGTGGCCAGCCTCACACCCAGATAGCCGCTGTCCATCGCCCGGTTGATCTCAGTGATGAAAGCCCCGGCCGATTTCTTCGCATCGAAGGTGCCGTTCTGGCTGTACCAGTCACCGTGTTCCAGCAGCTTCACCTGGCCCCTGGCCATCAGGGAATCGAAGTCGGGCACGGCGTCCTTCATGGCCCGCCGCGCTGCGATCCTGCCGAGGGGGTCGGAGGTGATCCACAGGCAGAACTCCTGGCTCTCTATGCCCTCTTTGAAGAAGGGCACGAGGACGTCCAGAAGCTCCTTCCTGTTCTTGTAGAACTGACAGAGGTGTGTGCCCTGACGGATATCCATCAGGCCGCGGACCTGCGCCGATGCCGTTCCCTTAGCCATTCCTCCCCCTCTGACCTTCATAGCATGGTATCGCTTCCAGGTGCGTTACGCACCTTGCTAGTCCAGACCAGAGAACCCTGCAAGCTGGCAATCTAGGCCCGTCTCAAGAACAATCTCAGCATATTGATAGCAAAATGATAACAGCATATGTCAAGAGCATCCAGGGGGAGCGCCGGCCACCACACCATCCGGCCCGGCATTGACGCCCCGCCGGCGTACGCGGTACGATCGTCGCCAGCGCTGCGGCACCGCGCGAGGCAGTACCATCCCGCGCGAGCATTGCGGATCAGCCCCGAAAAGTGGCAAAGACGTGAACCAGAGACTGCGGCCCGTGAGCCTGGTCCTGCCCTTCAGGCTGGGCAGGGTGAACTGCTACATACTGCAGACCGGCAGCGGGTTCGTGCTCATCGACACCGGGGCCTCCAACCAGCGGCGGGCGATAGAGAGGGCGCTGGAGGCCGCGGGCTGCCGGCCCGGAGACCTGAAGCTCATCATCCTTACCCACGGAGATTTCGACCACGCCGGGAACGCCGCCAGCCTGCGCCGGAAGCTCGGCGCCCCGATAGCCATGCACCGGGACGACGCGGGCATGATCGAGCGCGGCGACATCTTCTGGAACAGGAAGAGCCGGCACCACCTGATCAGGGCCGCGGCCGCCTTCCTCTTCCGCTTCAGCCAGGCCCAAAGGTGCGCCCCGGACCTCTTCATCGATGAGGGGGACGATCTCTCCAAACACGGCTTCGCCGCCACGGTGCTCCACATACCGGGGCACTCCCGGGGGTCAATAGGAGTCCTCACCGCCGATGGGGCCCTCTTCTGCGGCGACCTCCTGGAGTACCGGGGCAGGCCGGTGCTGAACCGCCTGATCGACGACCGGGCAGCGGCGCTGGCCAGCTTCGATAGGCTGGGCGGCCTGCTGGCCTGCATGGTGTACCCCGGGCACGGGCCGCCGTTCCCGGGGGAGATGCTGCGCCGGGACCGCGGCTGACGGCCCGGGGGAACCTTTCCCATCGGTGGACCGTCTTATATGTATATCGGGCCGGTCCCGATCCGGCCAGCACGAAAGGGGGCTTTCATGAAGCATCGCTGGGCCGCAACCTGTATCCTGGTCCTGCTCCTGTTCTGCGCCTTGCTGGCGGGCTCATGCGGCAGCAGCGCGGGCGATAACGGCGGCAGTGAGAACACCACCGACAACACGACCGAGAACGGCACAACTGACAACGGGAGCATCGACAGCAGCAGCGACAACGGCAGCAGTACTACCGATACCGATAACCTCACCCAGAAGTACCTTTTCGAGGTCTCCTACATCAACTGGGCCTGGGGCTACCAGGACAGGGGCATCTACATCGACCGCGACGGCCGGGTCTGCAGCTACGATCTGAGCGACCGGAAGCCGAGGTTCCAGTACCCGGAGGACCGCGTGTACACCCGGGCCATGCTGGACGACAAGTACTCGGGCCACTGTGTCCTGATCGGGACCGTGGACCTGGAGACCCTGGCTGCGATGTCAGCGCTCGTCGGCCCCGCCAGCCAGGGGCAGCTCACGGAGCCGGTGCATACCGGCTGTGACTTTGGAGGAGAGGGGTTCACGGCCTTTCTGTTCGATGCCGAAACCGGTACCTACACATCCGTCCTGCTCCGCCAGTGCGGCGATTGGTCCAGGCAGAACACCGCCCCCGAAGCGGCTACCCTGCACGACTGGCTCACCCAGTATTACTAAGCGCCGTGCCGGCAGCCGTCATCAGCAGATCCGGGGCAGGGAGCACTCTCCGGCAAAGGTGGTATACTCTCCCCTAGAGGTGGTCCAATGAAGATCAAGGTGATACTCGAGCCGAGCGAAGAAGGCGGTTATACAGCCATAGTCCCTTCCTTGCCGGGGTGCATAAGCGAAGGAGACAGCAAGGATGAAGCCCTGAAGAACATCAAGGAAGCTGTTGAGCTCTACCTGGAGCCCATCGAAGACGATCAGGTCCTCTCCGCGAATTCTGAAGTCGTTGAACTGGCCGTATGACCGTAGTCCCCAGTCTGCCGTACGATCAGGTCGTCAGAGCGCTCCAGCGAGACGGGTGGATCGTGGCACACCGCCACAGAAACCCTCAAGCTGACCGTTCCCGCCCATCGCCCGATCAAGAGGACCACACTCTCTCACATTCTGAAGCAGGCCAGGCTGACTGTCGAGGAGTTCAGCAGGCTAGCGTAGCGCTGTCACCTCCGCCCGGATCAGCAGATCCGCGGCAGAGGGTCCCCCACCAGCATATCCACGATGCGTGAAGCACCCAGCGCCGTCTTCATGACCACCCGTCCCGGGTGGTCCGGCCGCACCTCGCCGATAATGGCCGCGTCCCCGCCGTAGCGGCGCTGCCGCATCGTCTCCAGGACGCGCCCGGCGTCCTCGGGGTGCACCAGGGCCACCAGCTTGCCCTCGTTGGCCACGTAGAGCGGGTCGATGCCCAGCATGTCGCAGGCCCCGCGCACCTCCGGCCGCACCGGGACCTTCCCTTCCTCGATCCTGATGCCAACCTTCGACTGGGCCGCGATCTCGTTCAGCGTGGTGGCCAGGCCGCCCCGGGTGGGATCGCGCATGGCGTGGATCCGGGAACTGGCCTTCAGCATCTCCATTACCAGGCCGTTCAGAGGGGCGCAGTCGCTCAGGAGTTGCGTGGAGAAGCCGATGCCCTCCCGCTGGCTGAGCACGGCGATGCCGTGGTCGCCGACCGTCCCGCTGAGAATGATCTCGTCCCCCGGCCGGGCGTTCGAGCCGGATATCCCGGTCTCTTTCGGCAGCGCCCCTACGCCCGCCGTGTTTACGAAGAGCCTGTCGGCGCTGCCCCTGTTCACCACCTTGGTGTCCCCGGTGACGATGCGGACCCCGGCCTCGCTGGCGGCCTCCCTGATCGAGACCAGCACCCTCTCCAGGTCGTCCAGCAGCAGTCCCTCTTCGATGATGAGGGCCAGGCTCAGGTAGAGCGGCGTTGCCCCCACCATGGACAGGTCGTTCACCGTGCCGCACACAGCCAGCCGGCCGATGTCGCCGCCGGGGAAGAAGATGGGATTCACCACGTAGCTGTCCGTGGTGAAGGCCAGACGGCCGTCGCAGGCGAAGACCGCGGCGTCGTCCAGCCGGTCCAGCAGCGGGTTGGAAAGGGACCTCACCAGCACTTTCTCGATCAAGTCGTGGGCCAGGCGGCCGCCGCTGCCGTGGGCCAGGAGGATCCTCTCAGTCATTCGCCGCTCCGTAGCGGTAGTGGGCGGCGCAGGTGCCCTCGGAGGACACCATGCACGGGCCCACGGGATTGGCCGGGGTGCAGGCCGTGCCGAACAGCCCGCACTCGCGGGGCGTCCTGACCGCCCTCAGCACCTCGCCGCAGATGCAGCCCCTCGGCTCCACCGTGGGGCCGGGGTCGAACCGGAAGGCGGCCTCCGCATCGAAGCGGCGGAAGGCGTCCTTCAGGCCCAGGCCGCTGCCGGGTACGGTCCCCATCCCCCGCCACCGCGCGGGGCAGGGCTCGAACACCTGGTACATGATCTCCAGCGCCCGCCGGTTGCCCTCAACGGTCACCCCCCGCCGATAGGCGATCTCGACGCGGGACTCGCCCCGCTCCAGCTGGTCCACCAGCATGCGAACGGTCTGCAGGATGTCCAGCGGCTCGAACCCGGACACCACGCAGGGGATACCGTAGTCGTGAGCCACGAAATCCCAGGACCTGGAGCCGGCCACGGCGCTCACGTGCCCCGGGCAGATGAGCCCGCTCACCATCACCTCACCCGAGTCGAGGATGGCCCTGATCGCCGGCGGGCAGAGCTTGTGCATGGAGAGGATGAAGTAGTTGCCGATGCCCTCTGTCCCGGCCTGCAGGACCGAGGCCGCCACCGTGGGCGCCGTGGTCTCGAAGCCCACGCCCAGGAAGACCACCCTTCGGTCCGGGTTCCCCCGGGCGATCCCCAGGGCATCGAGGGTAGAGTAGACGATGCGCACGTCGGCGCCCTCCGCCCTCGCCTCCTGCAGGCTGGACCGGCTGCCGGGGACCTTGAGCATGTCCCCGAAGGTGGCCAGGATCAGCGAGACGGCCGTCGCCGGCTCGCCTTTCGCCGCGGGCGAGCAGCCGCAGTCCGTGGC
>CAYPDY010000103.1:0-9681 GCA_964409515.1 uncultured Dehalococcoidia bacterium | reverse complement strand
GGTTTCAACAGCTGCGCGCTTTGTGCCGGCAGAGCGGGGCCGGCAGAGCGGGGCTTGACGGGCACACTGGCAGACTCTAGTATGTGGCATCTGATCCGGCCATCGCGACCCAGACGAACCGAAGGTGACTCATGAGCCAGCCGATACAGTCGTCGGAAACGGGAGTCGGGTGAAAGCAGATACCAGCAGTCTGACCAAGGCGAGCATGGCCTTGAGGCGGTGGCTGATGCTGGCGGTACTGCTGCTGGCCCTGGCATCCTGCCTGGTCGGCGCCTGCGGCCAAGAGGCAGAAGACGGCGAAGAGACGCCCCTCACCGATGCCGCAAACCACGCCGAGGGACGCTCCTTCTCATTGGACGGGGAGTGGATCGTCTTCTGGATGATCCTCTCGGGCGAGAGCCAGGCCGACATCTACAAGATCAGGCGGGACGGATCAGGCCTGACGAACCTCACCAGCTCACCGGCGGCCATCGATTTCGACCCGGCGTGGTCCCGGGACGGCGCCCGGATCGCCTTCATAACCAACACCGGCTCGCCCAACCGTTTCGTGCTGAAGACCATGAGCGCCGAAGGGGGAGACTTGAGGACCGTGTACGACCCGGTGGACGCCATCACCACCGAGCGCTTCCCCGCCGGCGTCTACGACCCCTCATGGTCGCCCGACGGCGCCACCTTGCTGGTGGACCAGCCGGTCCGCTTCACGGGAGACGGAGAGAACGGCACCGCCGGCGTGTGGCACACCATCAGGGTCCGGGCCGATGGCAGCGGGATGGCGGACTTGAGCCAGGCCGGGGGACACGCGGACGGGGCAGAGTACCTGCCTTCCTACTCTCCAGACGGCGGATCCGTGGTCCTCACCATCAGGTACGGCCCGGAGGACCCGGCCGGAGTATCCCTGCACATCTTCACCATGAACGGCGAGGGCGGCAACCTGCGGCAGCTCACTGACTCGCCAGCCTGGGACGAGTTCGCGGTGTGGACCAGATAGGCCGGCCACGGTCTGACGCACTCACTGGGAAGGAGGGATAGCATGACCGTTCGAAGACGCATCCCCCGCGTGGCATCGTGCCTGTTCCTGCTGGTCCTGCTGCTGATGACGGCAGCCGGGTGCGGAGACGGAGACGGCGAGGCAGACGGCACCCTGGAGATTTCGTGGAGCAGCCCGGGGCAGGGAGACGAGGTCTTCGGGATAGCACGTCTCAAGGTGAAGGCCAGCTCCGACGAGGGCATCTCCGAAGTCGGTTTCTACTGGGACTCTGTTGACGATGCCCACCTCATCGGTACCGTCGTCAACCCAGCCGGTCCGGTATGCACCCAGGCGTGGTACACAGGCAATGTGGCCAATGGAGATCACACGCTCTATGCCGAGGCCCGGGACACAGAGACCGAGTCCGTCCGGGTATCAAGGACCGTGACTGTGTCCAACCGCACCCGGTCGGAGGCCATAGCCGAGGATGTCACCTGGAGCAAGTGGACCGCCGAGATGGACGCTCATGACCCGGTCCTGAGCCCGGCCTTCTCCAGCCTGTTCTACGACCCGGTCCCCATGGAGGCCCCTTTCACCACGGCGGGCGCCGAGGACTCGCCTTTCATCACCCCCGACGGGAACGACTTTTACTTCTTCTTCTCGGCGGACATGAGTGTCCCGGCCAACGAGCAGCTGTATGACCGCGTCACCGGCATATACTGGTGCCGGAAGGTCGGCGGCGCCTGGACCGAGCCCGAGAGGGTGTGGCTCAACTACTACGACCAGCCGGCGCTCGACGGGGCCGAAACGATACTCGGCAACACGATGTGGTTCTGCTCAGCGCGGGCCGGGAACAGCCGCAATATCGACATGTACACGGCGGAGCTGACCAATAGCAGGTGGAGCAACTGGTCCAACCTCGGCGACCTGCTGAACGTGACCTATGATGTCGGCGAGCTGCACGTGACGGCAGACGGCAACCAGATCTACTACCACTCGGAGAGAGCCGGGGGGCACGGCGGAACGGACATCTGGGTCACCAGCAAGGTCAACGGCCAGTGGCAGGCGCCGCAGAACGTGGCAGCGGTCAACACCGAGCACAACGACGGCTACCCGTACATCAGCGAGGACGGCAGCGAGCTGTGGTTCACCCGGGGCCCCACGCCCACCATCTACCGGTCAGTGAAGGTCAACGGCCAGTGGCAGGCCCCCGAGCTGGTGGTGTCGTCCCTGGCTGGCGAGCCCACGCTGGACAGGGACGGGAACCTCTATTTCGTGCACCACTACTATGATGACTCCGCCGACAAGATCTGGGAGGCCGACATCTACGTGTGCCGCCACAGGTAGCGACGGCATCGCCGCAATCTCAGGACATGACCCGCCGCAGGCGGAAACGCCCGCGGCATACGTACTACGTATGACTCCCAATGCCAGTCTACGTGCCTTTGCCGATACGCCGGGCTCCAGATGAGCGTACTATTCGACGCAAGACGCCGACATCAAGAATGAGAGGTGCTGAATGCCAGACCGAATATCGCAGCATGAATCAGTCATCCGCATGTACGAGAGACTCAAGAAAGACAACATGAACACCATCTGGGACCGCTATGCAGCCCAGGGGCTGGGCGATCCCGACAAGCGCTGCCCCTTCTGCCAGGGAGGGGTGCGGTGCGACCTGTGCTCCAACGGCCCCTGCCGCTCCGACGCTGCCAAGGACAAGAGAGGAGTGTGCGGCATAACCGCCGACGGCATGGCCATGCGCATGATGCTGCTGCGCAACGTCATGGGGGCCTCCACCTACCACTACCACACGGAGCAGACCATCAAGACGCTGCGGGCCACCGCCAAAGGCCAGACTCCCTTCCGCATCGCCGAGCCGGAGAAGCTCCAGACGTTCGCCCGGAGACTGGGGCTGGACACCTCCGGACCGGACAGGGACGTCGCCCTGCGGCTCTGTGACTTCGCGGAAGCGGACTTCGCCCGCAAGGCGGACGAGCCCAGCCTCATTGTGGGGGCGCTGGCGCCCGGGGAGCGCCAGGAAACATGGCGGAAGCTGGACATCTTCCCCGGGGGCTTTCACGGAGAGATCATGCGCTGCACCAGCTCCTGCCTGACCAACGTCGATGGCTACTACGTCAGCCTGGCCCTCAAGGCCATGCGGCTGGGGGTGGCCATGGCCTATCAGAGCCAGATCATCAACGAGTACTGCCAGGATGTCCTCTTCGGCATACCGCGGCCGCACCCGATGCGCGTGGACCTGGGGGTGCTCGACCCTGATTATGTCAATATCCTGCCCAACGGGCACGAGCCGTTCCTGGGGTTCGCCATGGTGCAGCTGGCCCGCCAGCCCCAGTGGCAGCAGAAGGCCAGGGCAGTGGGCGCCAGGGGCGTGCGCATCATCGCCAACATCGAGACCGGGCAGGAGATGATCCAGCGCTGGCCGATGGATGACACCTTCTACGGCTTCACCGGGAACTGGATCATGCAGGAGGCGGTGCTGGCCAGCGGCTGCGTGGACCTGTTTGCCTGCGACATGAACTGCTCCATGCCCGTCGACCCGCTGTACGCCGCGAAGTACAAGTTCAAACTGATTCCGGTGAGCGACCTGGTGTCCTTCGAGGGGATCACGGACCGGATCGATTACAGGCCGGCCCAGGCCGCGGAGCAGGCTGCCCAGCTGCTGCAGATGGGCATCGACAACTTCAAGGAGCGCCGGGCGTCCGTCGAGCCGGTGAGCGGGCTGCCCATGAGGGAAGCCGTGGTCGGCTTCTCCACCGAAAGCATCCTGGCCGCACTAGGCGGCAGCCTCGATCCCCTGCTGGCGGCCATCAAGGCCGGCACCCTGCGGGGTGTCGCCGGGCTGGTTTCATGCACCACGCTGCGGGACCACGGCCAGGACGTTCACACGGTGCGTGTGGCCCGAGAGCTGATCAAGCGAGACGTCCTGGTCCTGGCCATGGGCTGCGGCAACGGCGCCCTGCAGGTGGCCGGACTCTGCTCCCCGGAAGCAAAGGAGTCCGCCGGTCCGGGACTGGCGGCCATCTGCGAGAAGCTGGGGGTGCCGCCGGTCTTGAGCTACGGCACCTGCACCGACACGGGGCGGATAGCCGACCTGCTGGCCGCCATCTCGGGCGCGCTCGGCGGAGTGCCGGTCGCCGACCTGCCGGTGGTGGCAGCGGCGCCGGAGTACATGGAGCAGAAGGCCACCATCGACGCCGTGTTTGCCCTGGCGTTCGGCCTGTACACCTATGTCAACCCGGTGCCCACGGTCACCGGAGCCCCCAACCTGGTCAGGCTGCTCACCCAGGACTGCGCCCAGGTCACGGGAGGGCTGCTCAACGTGGAGACGGACCACGTCAAGGCCGTGGACGGCATGCTGGCGCACATCGAGGCCAAGCGAAAGAAGCTGGGGATCTGACATGCAGGGCGATCTTCTGGTCTCGTCGCAGTATATGGCCCAGGCAAAAGGAGAATCATGAAGATGATCTGCTACTGCTTCGGCTACACCGAGGCGGACATCATTGAGGACGTGCTAAAGAACAAGGGGCATTCATCGATCCTCGAGAGAGTTGCCGAAGCCAGAAGAACCCTGACCTGCCAGTGCGACGACAAACACCCGGAGAAGAGGTGATGCCTTCCCGATGTCCGCCGTGTTGTGGACAGAGTCAACGCTTCTTCCTAGCCGAGACGATGCGCCTCTTGGGCTTGTTGGCCTGCACCTTCAGGCTCACCACCGTACCGGCCAGTTCCAGCAGTCTTTTCGGGGTCAAATGCGCGTCCTTCATCAGGGCCTTGGCCGTCTCATCGTTGACCAGCAGGTCAACGGGAAACGACGTCTGCTCCACCACTTCGACGCCCCTGAGCCCTGCCTTCCTGATCGCCTCCAGGTAGTCATCCCGCAGCATGGCTCCCGAGATACAGCCGACGTACGCCTCCACTGAGGACCTGACCGACTCAGGCAGCTCTTTGAGCAGAACCAGATCCGAGATCATCATCCGGCCGCCGGGTTTCAGGACCCGGAATGCCTCACTGAACACCTTCCCCTTGTCCGGTGCCAGGTTTATGACGCAGTTGGATATGACGGCATCGACCGAGTTGTCGGCAACAGGCAGGTGTTCGATCTCCCCCAATCGAAACTCGACGTTGGCATAGCCGCCGCGGCTGGCATTCTCCCTGGCCTTGTGGACCATCTCCGGGGTCATGTCTACCCCGATGACCTTTCCCTTCTGGCCCACCCTCTTCGCCGCCAGAAAGCAGTCAAACCCGCCGCCCGCCCCGAGGTCCAGGACCACCTCACCCTGCTTGAGGGAAGCCAGGGCCACCGGATTGCCGCAGCCGAGGCCCAGGTTCGCGCCCTCCGGAACAGCCTCCATGTCATCTTCGCTGTAGCCTACCGCCTGGCTCATGCTCTGGGGGGAGCAGCTGCTGCCGCAGCACGGGCTCGCCGGGCCACAGCAGGAGCCGCCCTGGGTGGCAATCCTGGCATAGCCCTCCCTGACCGCCTTCTTGATCTCCTGGTCCTTCATGTTCGCACCTCGCTCCATTCTAGAATATCTCCTTCATTACCGGCCCCAGCACACCCTTCACCATTTCGCCGAGAGCTTCCACCTTAATCATGGAGAGGCAGCAGACCTCTCCGCCTTGCCTCATGGTTACAATGGCCAGCTTGTCGCCGGCCCTGATGCCAGCCTTCTCCCTGATGTCCTTGGGCAGGACCATCTGCCCCCTCTCGTCCACGCTCACCACCGCCTCCACGCTGCAGCAGCAGGCCAACTCGCCCGACGGGGACTCGCGCTCCACCTTCCTGGCATCCTTCACCATGTTCACACCTCTCGTCCGCACATACTGTTCAGCATACAGGATACTGCTGAATAATCAGACTACACTGACTCCATGGCGCTGTCAAACACATGGTGCACCCGGACAGGTCACTACCGGGCGGGAAGGAAGGCTATCGAATGTGGCTGACACGTTTGACACTGGTGGGCAGAGGGTGCTAACATATATGCGTAGGTGCGCATATACGGTGGCAGGGCAATGCGTGAACTGACGAAGGCCATGAAGGCGCTCTCAGACGAAACCCGCTTGAGGATGCTCAACGTTCTGCTGGACAGAGAGTGCTGCGTCTGCGAGGTGATACAGACGCTGGACATCTCCCAGACCAGGGCGTCCCGCAATCTCACGATACTTCATGATGCCGGTTTCCTCAAGATGAGGAAGGATGGCCTCTGGTCATTCTATTCGATAGACCGGATGGGATTGGCGGAGGCCTTCCCCGGCTTGCTGGAGGCAATTCAAGAAACGCTGGACAAGAAGCAGTGCGCAGCCCGCGATCGGGAGCGGCTCAAAGAGGCGCGGCGCGTCGGCCTTGGCGGGATGCGGGAGTTGACAGCGACGTAGCTCTCTGTTTTTGCCATCTAAATGCGTGTATGCGCATATAGGAGAGCAAATCTGGCTTGAATACAGACTCAGGCCATGAGGATTTGGAAGGAGACTGTTGATGAAGATTGAAATCTACGATCCGCCCATGTGTTGTTCGACAGGGGTCTGCGGGCCCTCCGTTGACCCCACCTTGGTCCGCTTCGCCGCTGACGTCGACTGGCTGCACCGCCAGGGTGTCGAGGTTCAGAGGTATAACCTCTCCCAGCAGCCGGCGGCGTTTGCCGGCAATCCGCTGGTCAAAGAGGCGCTGGCCAAGGAGGGAAACGATTGCCTGCCGCTGACCATAGTTGACGGCGCTGCAGTCTCGAAGGGCCGCTATCCGACCCGCGAAATGCTGGCGGGCTACGCCGGGATCACGATCGGCCCGAGTGTGTTCAGTGACGCGGTGAGAGAGCTCGTGGCCATCGGGGCTGCCATCGGCGCCAGTTGCGAGGTCGCCTTCGAGCACCACTACAGCGAGGCGCGGAAACTGGGGGTGTCCCAGGATGACGTGCGTCTGGCGGTGGAGATGGCACAGTCGGTCAAGGATAGAGCTGCCCTGTCAATCTGGGAGCTGGCGCAACAGTACTTGGGGGATCCGGCGACTCACGGGGAGGGCGGGTGCGGCTGCTGCTGAGGCCCGCAGGCCCCGGTTGAATGCAAGCAGGCAGAAAGGTGTGAGTCAGCAACAATGAACATTACAGATAGGACTACCAGGTATCTCTTCTTCACGGGCAAGGGGGGCGTCGGAAAGACGTCTATATCGTGCGCCTCGGCTATTGCGCTGGCCGACAAGGGACATCGCGTCCTGCTGGTCAGCACCGACCCGGCATCCAATCTGGACGAGGTACTCGGTGTGCGCCTCGGCTCGCTGCCGACGGATGTCCCGGGTGTCGCCGGTTTGGAGGCGATGAACCTCGATCCAGAGGTAGCAGCGCAGGAGTATCGCGACCGCACGGTCGGCCCTTACCGCGGAGTCCTTCCGGACGCCACCGTGCGCAGCATGGAGGAACAGCTCTCGGGATCGTGCACGATGGAGATCGCCGCCTTCGACGAGTTCTCCCGCCTGCTCGGCGATCCCGCCCGGACCGCCGCCTACGACCACGTCATCTTCGACACGGCGCCCACGGGCCACACGCTGCGGCTGCTTTCGCTCCCGCATGCATGGTCTTCGTTCCTGGAGACGAACAGCACCGGCACCTCCTGCCTGGGGCCCTTGTCGGGCCTTAAGGAACAGCAAGGCTTGTACGAGGCATCGGTTCGGACTCTCGCCGATCCGGAGCGCACCACCCTGGTGCTGGTGAGCCGCCCCGAGGTGTCAGCGCTGCGCGAGGCAGAGCGCTCCAGTGCAGAACTCCGCGAGCTTGGCGTCTCCAACCAGTGCCTGGTCGTGAACGGAGTCTTCCGTGCCACCAGCCAGGACGATCCCGTGGCCATCGCGTTCGAGCAGCGAGGCCGGGAAGCACTGGCTGCGATGCCTCCTGGAATCGGGGTGTTGCCCCGCCAGGAGATCCCCCTCAGCCCGCGTGACCTGCTGGGCGCGGATGCCTTACGGACGATGTTCGGCGGGGCATCACAACCTGAAGAGGCCAGCGCCAGAACAACGGCGCACCGAGATCTGCCACCACTTGTCAGCCTTGTTGACGAATTGGAGCGGGCTGGCAAGGGCGTCATCATGACTATGGGCAAGGGGGGCGTGGGCAAGACTACGGTAGCGGCCGCCATCGCCCTGGAGCTCTCGCGGCGTGGACATACGGTGCATCTCAGCACCACCGATCCGGCCGCGCACGTATCCTGGCTCATCGACAAGCCCCCAGCCGGATTGAAGCTGGGCCGCATCGACGCCGAGGGCGAGACACGTGCTTACCGTGAGGAGGTCATGGGCGCCGTCGGCGACAAGCTCGACGAGCAGGGCCGGGCGCTCCTGGCTGAGGACCTGCGCTCGCCCTGCACGGAGGAGGTCGCCGTCTTCCGCACCTTCGCGCGGACGGTCGCCGAGGGCCAGGACGGGTTCGTGGTCCTCGATACCGCGCCGACGGGCCATACCATTCTCTTGCTTGATGCAGCCGAGGCCTACCATCGGGAGGTGTTGCGGCAGTCGAGCAACATGCCGGAGACAGTCCGTGAGCTCCTGCCCCGCCTGCGCGACCCCGGCTTCACGCGCATCCTGCTGGTCACGCTGCCTGAGGCTACCCCGGTCCACGAGGCAGCGCGGCTGCAGAGCGACCTGGCCCGCGCTGAGATCCATCCGTTCGCCTGGGTAATCAACCAGGCGCTGACTGCCGTGGAGACGACCGATCCGGTGCTGAGCAGTCGCCAGCTGAACGAGCGGGTCTACATCGAAGAGGTGGTCGAGAAGCACTGCGAACGCGTCGCGCTGGTTCCATGGTTGTCAACGCCACCCGTTGGCTCCGAGGGTCTGCGCGCGACTCTGGGCGAGGCGCGGCTGTCGCCATCGAGGGCATGACATTGAACCCGGAGGGTTCGGCGATCACGGTTGGCCAAGCGTGGCAATCCGATAGAGACATGAAGTACCGCCCTAATCTGGCAATGATACGCGATGAGCCGTAAGGGACGAAGGAGGTGGGACTATCGACAAGACGGTTTGTACCCAAGTTGAGAACCTGACGAAGCGCTACGGAAAGCTGCTGGCCGTAGACCGCATCAGTTTCAGAGTGGAGCGGGGCGAGTTCTTCGGCTTCCTGGGACCCAACGGGGCGGGCAAGACCACCACCGTCAGGATGCTGACTGGCATCATACGGGCTGATTCTGGGGATGCCTCAATTCTCGGTCACAAGGCCGGGAGCTTGGCGGCGAAGCAGGTGTCAGGAGTGCTCCCCGAAATGGCCAATGCCTACACCGACCTGTCAGGTTGGGCCAACCTGATGCTGGTTTCACGGCTGTACGGCGTTCCTGCCAAGGAGGCCCTTGAAAGGGGCGAAGGCTTGCTGCAGAAGCTGGGACTTCAGCCTCGAAAGGACGACCTGGTCAAGGGATATTCCAAGGGAATGAAGCAGCGCTTGATCCTGTGCATGGCCCTCGTCAGTGATCCCCAGATACTGTTTCTTGATGAGCCAACCTCCGGTCTGGATGTGCAGAGCGCACGTCTCATAAAGGGCCTGCTCCAGGAACTCAACGCCCGCGGCAGAACCATATTCCTCACCACTCACGATATGGACGAAGCAAATCAATTGTGTCACAGGGTGGCCATTATCAACCAGGGCAGGATAGTAGCCATTGATGCCCCCGAGAAGATCAGGCTGGCCACGGGAGGCGTCCATTCCGTTGAAGTC
>CAYPDY010000102.1:0-9718 GCA_964409515.1 uncultured Dehalococcoidia bacterium | reverse complement strand
GTCGGCCCGGTAGTTGGGCGGCACCCTGATCTTCGTGCCGCACTGGCAGTTCACCAGGCCGTAGCGGCTCATCTTCCACATCAGGTCGGAGGTCTCCCTGACCCGCTCGACCTTCTCCGGCTCCGCCTCCACCGCCGACGCCGGCCGCGCGGCAACCTCCGTCTCTCCTGCCAGCGCCGAGCGAGGCACGACGCCCCTGCCGCTCCTGGTCACCTGGCCGTAGGCCATATTGTAGGCCGCCAGCGAAGCGCCGCCGGCCATGGTGCGCAGGATCCTGACCCTCTCGCTGATGGGCGGATGGGTGCTGGTGAGGTCCTCGGCCGCCCGGCCTTTCTTCCGGAACGGATTGGCGGTGTACATCGGCGCGAAAGCCGAGTTGGCCGACTTCAGCTGAATGGTCGACCCGCCGATCTTCTCCAGCGCCGAGGCCAGCCCCTCCGGGTACCTGGTGTAGAGCGCCCCCGAGGCATCCGCCAGGTATTCCCTCTTTCGAGAGACGGCGAAGTAGATCAGCTGCGCCAGAATGGGCGCCAGTATCGCCAGAACGATGGCCACCAGCATGATGATGGCCGCGGCGCCGCCGCCGTCCCGCCTGCGGCCGCCGCCGCCGAAGATCATGATCCGGGTGCCGTACCAGGCCAGGATGACGATGGTCCCCAGGGTCACACTGCACATCGTCATGAGCAGCACATCGCGGTTCTTGATGTGGGACATCTCGTGGGCCACCACGCCCTGCAGCTCGTCCCGGTTCATCTTCTGCAGCAGCCCGGAGGTGACCGTCACCGCCGCGTGCCGCGGGTCTCTGCCGGTAGCGAAGGCGTTCAGCGCCGGGTCGTCGATGATGTACACGTCCGGCATCTTCTCCAGGCCGGAGGCGATCTTCATCTCCTCCACCACGTTCCAGAGGCGCGGGTGGTCATCCGGGCCTATCTTCCTGGCCCCGGAGATGGCCAGGACCATGTTGCCGCCCTGGAAATAGGCGAACAGGTTCATGAAGAACCAGATGACCAGCGCCACGACCAGGCCGGCGATGCCGTTGTCCGCGAACGCATACCCCAGCATGTAGCCCAGCGCCAGCAGCACCAGTGCCAGCGCCGCCACCAGCAGCATGGACTTGATTTGATTGGACCTTATCTGTTCCCACATACCCGGGCTGTTCTGGCCTACTTGAAGCTGACCTTAGGAACCTCTCTCTCTTCTTCCGCCTTCACCTCGAAGAACTCCCCCGTCTTGAAGCCGAACATGCCGGCTACGATATTGGAGGGGACCATCTGGATCTTGTTGTTGTAGTTGAGAACGGAGTCGTTGTAGTACTGCCGGGAGAAGCTGATCTTGTTCTCCGTCGAGGTAAGCTCTTCCTGCAGGGCCAGGAAGTTCTGATTGGCCTTGAGGTCGGGGTATTTCTCCACCACAGCCAGCAGCCGGGCCAGGGCGCCTCCCAGCGCACCCTCGGCCTTGGCCTGCTCGCCAACGCCCTTGCCCACGGCGCCCACGGCGATGTTGCGGGCCTGCGTAACCGCCTCCAGCGTCTCCCGCTCGTGCGCGGCGTAGCCCTTGACCGTTTCCACCAGGTTGGGGATCAGGTCATGCCTTCTCTTCAGCTGGACGTCTATCTGCGCCCAGGCATTCTTGGTCTGGTTGCGCAGCCTCACCAGGCCGTTGTAGGTCATGAACAACCAGGCTACCAAAATCACCACGACAGCCAGTACCACCAGACCTATGATCAGACCCACCATAGACACCTCCTAATCGATTGTGTACCCGCTACCTGGCCTGGAAGACCTCGCCCAGGAAGGTGATCACCCGGCCGGGCTTGCCCGCCACGGCCCCCTTGCCCTTGAGCTGGCCCAGCAGCTGCCCGACCTCCCCGCTGTCGAACCAGATCCCGTCCTGCCGGGGACACACATCGAGCAGCACCGCGGGGTCGCCGCCGGCCCGGACCTTCTTCATTTTCTGGCGGCAAATGGGGCACCGCCTGGCCTTTTCCGTCACCTTCGCCTCAGGCAGGTCCATGATATCAGGCAGGGAGACGGCATCCCCCTCCAGGGAAAGACGTTCCGCCAGGAGCTCCAGCTCCCCGGCGTCAAACCAGACGCCGGAGCAGTTGGTGCAGTAGTCGAGCTCAATCCGCTCGTACTCCACCACCGCCACGATACCCTTGCAGACCGGACAGTCCATATCGATCTCCCGCCTTTGAACATACTATACCATGCCCGTAAAGTTCATTACGGGGCCCGTAAAGTTTTTCACGGGGCCCGTAAAGTCTAGCACGGCAGTACAGTGCCCCCCGTCAGGCCCGCCGGGAGCGGCCCGGACGACACTGTGCAATTTGACACGAGCCGTATAATGAACCTGCTAACGAGATGACATTTTCATGTCTCGGGTCAGGAGTCTCGCCGGCGGGCGGCACCCACGGTGGGATATGGGTGTGGGTCCATGAGTTAGCGGTATCGACCGGGGTCCCTCGCACGGACGGCCGGTTGCCAACAAAGGGCCATTGATGCGGTAGGGGGGACATGGGTCGCGGGGCAGACTCGGATCCATATAGGCGTCTGTTCGAGACGATGCTCGACGGCGCGGTTGTGCTCGACGCCGCGACCGGCCGGGTGGTGTTGGCCAACAAGGGCGCGGCCCGCGTCCTTGGATTTGCCTCGCCGGACGCGCTGGTGGGACTGGACCCCCTGGACTACGTCCCCGGCGAAGACCGGAAGCGCGCCGCCCAGATGCTGGCCGAGAGCCTTGAGCGGAACCTGGACCAGGCCGCCGAGATCAGGATCGTCACCGCGGACAGGAGAGAGGCATGGATCTCCGCCCGCACCACCACCATCGAACACCAGGGCCGGAAAGCCGTCCTGGCTACGTTCAGGGACATCACCGAGGAGAAGAGCAGGGAGGCCGCCCTCAGCCAGGCCGGGGGGCGGTATGAGCGTCTCTTCGACGGGATGCTCGACGGCGCCGTGGTGCTCGACGTCTCCACCTTCAAGATAGTCTGGGCCAGCCGGGTCGCCGCCGCCATGTTCGGCTTCGCCTCGCCCCAGGAGGCAGTGGGCGAGAACCCCCTGGACTACATCCCGGAGGATGACCGGGACCGGGTCGCTCAGCTCATCGCCGCGAACCTCGAGGGCACCAACAAGAGCCCCACCGAGCTCAGGGTGGTCACCAGGGACAAGAAGCAGATCTGGATTTCCGCCTCCGCCTCCGGAATCGAATACGAAGGCCGCCAGGCAGTGGTGTCCACCATGAGGGACATCACCGCGGAGAAAGCCAGGGAGGCCGCCCTCAAGGAAGCCGAGCACCGCTATCAGCGCCTGTTCGACGGCATGCTTGACGGGGCCCTGGTGCTCGACATCGCCACGTTCCGGGTAACCCTGGCCAGCCGGGCCGCCGCCGCCATGTTCGGCTTCGCCTCGCCCGAGGAGATGGTCGGACAGAACCCTCTGGACTACATCCCGGAGGAAGACCGGACCTACATCGTCCAGATGATCGCCACGAACATCGAGGGCAGGCACAAGGATCCCGCCGAGGTCAGGGTGATGACCAGGGACAAGAGACTCATCTGGGTTTCCGCCACCGCCACCGAGGTCTACCACGAAGGCAAAGCGGCGGTCATCACCACCATGAGGGACGTCACCGCGGAGAAGGCCAAGGACGCCGCGCTCAGGATAGCCGAAGAGAGCAAGATGCAGCTGATCGACGCCGCCAGCGAAGCCATCTTCATCGTTCAGGATGGGAAGATCGTCTATGTCAACCCCGCCGGCTCCACGGGGGCCGGCCTCTCCCAGGACGAGCTGGTGGGGATATCGTTCCTGGACCTGGTCCACCCGGACAGCAGGCAGGCCGTCATCGAGCGCTACGAGAAGCTCGCCGCCGGGCAGTTCTTCCCCGGCCTCACCACGGTAAAGGGCATCGACGCGCGGGGACAGACCAGGTGGTCCAACATCCAGGAGATCCCCTACGCGTGGCGGGGAAGGCCGGCCGTCATGTCCCTGATCTCCGACGTCACCGACAGGGTGCTGGCGGAACAGTCGCTGAAGCAGGAGGGAGAGCGCCTGCGCGCCATCATGGAGAACGCGTGGGACGGTGTGGCCATCTTCGACGAAGACTACAGGGTCATCTTCGAGAGCCCATCGCTGGCCAGGATGACCGGATACTCCCCGGAGGAGTGGACGGGGGTCACGCCCGGACGGTTCAAGGTCCACCCCGACGACCTGCATCCCATGCTCAATCAACTGGAGATGCTGCGGACCCACCCCGGCTCCGTCATCCGGGATGTGGTCATCCGGTACCGGCACAGGGACGGCTCCTGGCGAACCATGGAGGCCACCGGCCGCAACCTCCTCGATGACCCCAAGGTCAGGGGGATGATCATCAACTTCCGCGACATCACCGAGCGGCAGCAGGCGGAAGAGGCCCTGCGCGACAGCGAGAAGCGCCTGAACAAGGCGCAGGAAATAGCCCACCTCGGCAGCTGGGAGATGGATACCGTCAACAACCGGCTCCTCTGGTCGGACGAGACCTTCCGCATCTTTGGCCTGCAGCCGCAGGAGTTCACCCCCACCTACGAGGGCTACCTGGACGCGGTGCACCCCGATGACCAGGCCGCGGTTGATGGGGCCTACAAGGGCTCCCTGCGCGGCGGAAGCGGCGCCTTCGAGATCGAACACCGCATCGTGAGGAGGTCGGACGGCGCCGTCCGCTTTGTTCACGAGAGGTGCGAGCATATCCGCGATGAGTCGGGCCAGGTGGTCAGATCAGTGGGTATGGTGCATGACACCACGGACAAGGTCCGGGCGGAAGAAGCCCTGAAGGAGAGGGAAGCGCTCCTGGGCGCCGTGGTGGAGAACGCCTGGGACGGCGTGGCCATCTTCGACGAGGACATCCGCGTCGTGTTCGAGAGCCCCACGCTCTCGAGGATCACGGGCTACACGCCGGCGGAGTGGAAGGGAGCCAGCCCGGCCCACTGGCCCATCCATCCGGAGGACTTCCCGCTGGTCACCCGCGCCCTTGATGCCCTCAAGAAGGAGCCGGGGGCTACCGTCAGTGACATCAGGATCCGCATCCACTGCAAGAACGGCTCCTGGCGCTGGATGGAGGCCAGCGGCCGGAACCTGCTGCACGACCCCAGGTTGAGGGGGATCGTGTGCAACTTCCGGGACATGACCGAGCGCAAGGAAGCAGAGGAGTCGCTCCGCCAGAGCGAGGCCCTGCTCCGGAGCACCCAGGAACTGGCCATGGTGGGCGGGTGGGAGTACGACGTTGGGCAAAAGCAGGCCCGCTGGACGGATGAAACCTACCGCATTCACGAGATCCCGCACCTCCCCGACATCGATCACATAGCCGAGAGCCTCAAGTGCTACCCGCCCATGGACCGGCAGGTGGTGAAGGAGGCCTTCCAGAGATGCGTTGAGGAGGGCATCCCCTACGACCTGGTAGTACCTTTCACCACCTTCAAGGGCAACCGCCGCTGGGTTCGCAACACCGCCAAGGCCATCCGCGAAGGAGACAAGACCGTCCGGGTGGTGGGCAACATCGCGGATATCACCGAACGGAAGTCGGCGGAGGAGAAGCTGCTGGCCTCCGAAGAGAGGTACCGCAAGGTGGTGGAGACGGCCAGCGAGGCCATCGCGGTGCTCCAGGACGGCGTGATCAAGTTCGCCAACCCGAAGACGGCCGCTGTCTCGGGGTATTCTATCGCCGAGCTGGCCCTCAAGCCTTTCCTGGAGCTGGTCCACCCTGACGACCGGCAGATGGTGGCGGACTACTATGTCCTGAAGCAGAAGGGCAGGGAAGCGCCCAGCACCTACCAGTTCCGGTTCGTGGACAAGTCCGGCAACACGGGCTGGGCGGAGGCGAACGTAACCCTGCTCATCTGGGACGGCAGGCTGGCTACCCTGCTCCTGATGAATATCATTACCGAGCGCAAGCTGATCGAGGAGGCCCTGAAGGACCGCGAGGCCAGGTACCGGGGCCTGTTCGAAGGGACGCAGACCGCCATAGAGGTGGTCAGCGTGGAGACCGGGCTGGTGGTCCTGGCCAACACGGCTGCCGCCAGGATGTTCGGCTTCGCTGCTCCCGACGATCTCGTCGGCGTCAACCCCATGCGGTTCCTTACCCCGGAAGACAGGTCACGACTGGCGGAAAGGACCGCCTCGCAGGCCATGGACAGCAGACGCCGGGAGGCCTTGGAGCTGCAGGTCCTCACCAACGACGGACGCCGGATCTGGATCAGCGGCGTGGCGGCCGGGACGGACTACGAGGGACAGCCGGCCCTGCTCTTCTCCTTCCTGGACATAACCTGGAGGAAAGAGGCGGAGGAGACCCTGCTGGCATCGGAAGAGAAATACCGCTTCATCGTGGACAACACCAATGACTTCATCTGGACCATGGACCTCGACCTCCGCACCACCTATGCCAGCCCGTCCGTGGAAAGGATCCTGGGATTCACGCCGGAAGAGCGCCTGGACCAGACCCCGGCCCGGCAGACGACGCCTGACTCGCTCTCCCGCATCAGGAAGGCGCTGGCGGACTACATGGCAGCCGAACAGGACCCCCAGGCTGACCCGCGCCGCTCCCTCACGGTAGAGATGGAGTACTACCGCAGAGACGGCTCCACCGTCTGGGTGGAGAACCAGATCGGCGGCATGCGCGATGCCACCGGGAGGCTGGTGGCCTTTCACGGCGTGTCACGCGACGTCAGCGACCGCCGCAAGGCGGAACAGGCGCTGCGGGAGAGCGAGGCGCGCTACCGCCTGCTGGCGGAGAACGCCTCCGATGTCATCTGGGTGGTCGACACCAGCCTCCGGATCACCTACGTCAGCCCCTCGGCGGTCAATCTGCTGGGATATACCGTGGAAGAGATCACGGCGCACCCCCTGGACAAGCTGCTGTCATCCGACTCCCTGACCGCCATGGCCGACCTCTACATGAACGGCATGGTCGACGAGGACCAGAAGCCGGGGAGCCTGAGGGAGCAGACCGCCGAGGTCCGGGTGGTCCGCCAGGATGGCTCGATAGTCTGGCTGGAGACCGGCATCAAGGTCGTCCGTGACATGGAGGGCCGCGTGGCCGGGTTCCAGGGAGCGTGCCGCGACATCAGCCGGAGGAAGGAGGCGGAGGCAGCCCTCAAGGCCAGCGAGGAACGCTTCCGCACCCTCATCGAGGAATCAACCGACGCTATCGCCATACTGGATGTCTCCGGCAAGGTCCTGTATCAGAGCCCCTCCATGGGCCAGGTGAGCGGCCACCGGCCGGAGGACTGGAGCGGCAGTCCCGTCGAAGACTGGTTCCTGCACCCGGACGACATCCCCGCGGTAGCGGCCGCCTACGAGCGCGTGCTGAGAGAGCCCAACGCCACTCTGTCGGGCCTGACCGCCCGCTTCAAGCACGGCGACGGCACCTGGCACACCCTGGAAGCCACGGTGCGGAACCTCCTTCACGACCCGAAGGTGAACGGCCTGGTCATCAACTACCGGGACGTCACCGACCGTGTGAGGTCCCAGGAGGCGCTTCTGGCCAGTGAGACCAACTACAAGCGCCTCTTTGAAGCCACTCTGCTGGGGACGGAGGTCATCGACGCGGAGAGCGGGAAGGTAGTGCTGGCCAATAGCGCCGTAGCCAGGATCTTCGGTCTCGAATCGGCGGAGGAAGCCATCGGCATCACCCCGATGGAGTACATCCTGCCGGAGGACCGCGACTGGGTGGCGGAGCAGATGGCCGCGGCCTTTGTCGACCCCGGGAAACGCGACGTCACCACCATAAGGTCCGGCACCCGGGATGGACGGGTCGTCTGGCTCACCGCCACGGCCGCGTCGTTCGACTACCACGGCCGGCCGGCCATCCTCGTTTCCATGATAGATGTCACCGCCATGAGGGAGGCGGAGGCCAAGCTGCGCGAGTCGGAGGAGAAGAACCGCCTGCTGATCGAGAACGCGGCGGAGGCCATCGCCGTGATCCAGGATGGCGCCACCAAGTTCTTCAACCGAAGGCTCCTGGAGCTCACCGGCTGCACCGAAGAAGAGCTCTACCGGATCTCTCTGGTGGACCTCATCCACCCCGAAGAGCGGGACATGGTGGCGCTGAACTACATGAACCGCCTGGCGGGCCTCCCCGCACCCAACAACTACCAGTTCCGCATCATAGACCGGCGGGACGAGACCAAATGGCTGCAGGTCAACTCGGTGCGCCTGAGCTGGGAGGACAAGCCGGCCACGCTCAGCATGTTCAGCGACGTCAGCGAGCGCGTGAAGGCGGAACAGGCCTTGAGGGACAGCGAAGAGCGGTTCCGGGCGCTCATCGAGAAGGCCAGCGATGCCATCATCATCATCGGCGCCAATGCCAGGATACAGTACTACAGCCCTTCCATCGCGCGCGCCACCGGGTACCATTCCGACGACTGGAAGGAGCGCGACCTGACTGAGTGGAGGCTGCACCCGGATGACCTGGCCCGAATGGCGCCCCTCCTGGAAGAGGTGCTGCAGCACCCCGGCCAGACCCTGGAGGACCTGAAGGTCCGGTACATGCACGAGGACGGGACCTGGCACACCCTGGAAGTCATGGTGCGCAACATGTTTCACGACCCCAAGATCAACGGCATCGTGGCCAACTTCCGCGATATCACCGAGCGTGTCAAGGCGGAGCAGGCGGTGAGGGAGAGCGAGGAGCGCTACCGGCTGCTGGCCGAGAACGTGTCGGACGTCATCTGGGTCACCGACATGAACCTGAAGCCCACCTACATCAGCCCTTCCGCCCAGCGCATGCTGGGCCACACCAGCGACCAGTTCATGGGCGGCTCGCTGGAGTCCATGCTGACTCCCGAGTCGGCCAGGGTGGCCCTGAAGGCCTTCTCCAAGGCCCTGTCCAGGGAGTCCGCGCATCCGGGTACCCCGTGGGACACCCCTCCCCTGGACCTGGAGTTTCTCCGCTCCGATGGCTCCACCATCTGGACGGCCGCCAACTTCAGCTACATCCGCGGGTCTGACGGCAAGCCCATGGCCATGCTCGGGGTACTCAGGGACATCAGCGAGCGCAAGAAGGCGGATGACTCGCTCCGCCGCAGCGAGGAGCGCTTCCGCAGCCTGGTGGAGACCTCCAGCGACTGGGTCTGGGAGGTGGACATCAGCAACCGCTACACCTACGTCAGCCCCAAGGTGCGGGACATCCTGGGCCACGAACCGCAGGAGCTCCTGGGGCACACCCCGTTTGAGTTCATGCACCAGAGGGAGGGACGCCGGGTGTCCAAGATCATGCGGCGCTTCGCCGCCGACCACCTGCCTTTCTCTCTGCTGGAAAACACGGCCACCCACAAGGACGGACGGGCCGTGGTGCTGGAGAGCAGCGCGGTCCCTATCATGGACAGCAGCGGGCGCCTGGCCGGATACCGCGGCATCAATCGCGACATCACCGAGAGGAAGAAGGTGGAGCAGGAGCTGCAGCGCAGCCTGAGGCGGCTGGAGAAAACCATGGAGTCCACCATCGAGGCCATCACCACCACCATCGAGACCCGCGACCCGTACACTACGGGCCACCAGATGCGCGTGACCGATCTGGCCTGCGCCATAGCCAAGGTGATGGAGATCCCGCCCACCAAGATCGAGGGGATACGCGTCGCGGGCCTGCTGCACGACATCGGCAAGATCGCCGTGCCCACCGAGATCCTCAGCAAGCCCGGCAAGCTCAACGATGTCGAGTACGAGATGATCAAGACCCACGCCAAGATCGG
>CAYPDY010000101.1:0-9793 GCA_964409515.1 uncultured Dehalococcoidia bacterium | reverse complement strand
CCTTAACGGCCTTGATAACGACATTCTTTTTGAGATCTTTGATCGCAGCGTCCATACTCTTGCCTCCTCAGCTATTCTCCTTTCCTTACTTTCTGGCAATCACGGCACAGTCCGCGGAACTCCAGGCGATGGTGCCAGACCTGGAAGCCGGTCTTCCTTTCTACCCTCTCCTCGATCCCTTGAACCAGCGGCTCGTCTATGTCGAAAACCCGGCCGCACTCACCGCACCGGAAGTGATAGTGATTTGCGGAGTTGCCATCAAACCTCCGGTAATGGCCGGTCTGCTCCAGCTCCAGTATCTCGCCGCGTTCCTTCAGCACCCTCAGGTTGCGGTACACGGTTCCCAGGCTCACGTTCGGAATCTCCTTCTTCACTTCCTCGTACACCCATTCCGCGGTGGGATGACAGGTGGTGCTCATCAGGACCCGAATGATTGCCTCTCTCTGCCTGGACTTCCTCATACTATCGCTTCAGATATCTGATAACAAGTACTATTACTATTTAACTCCATGACCATTCTACCCGCGAGCCCGCCCGCTGTCAAGCAGACCGCCCGACTGACTGCACCCGAAGAGGTATTATGATGGCCCTGGCCGCAGAGCGGTATGACCTGGATCACATAATCCACACAATCAAGGGCGGGGTCCGTTTCCACGAAGGACCACACCCCTGTCCAGTGGCGGCCTTGCGGTATAATACTGGCCTGCCAAAACGGCAAACAACGGCATGGTCCGGAATAAGGAGGAGGGACTTTAGACATGGGTTTGTTCGACAAGGTTTTGGGCAAGGACGGCGACATCAAGCTGGACAAGAAGGAAGCCTTCGGCGCGGTGGCCGTCGCCGCCGTGGCCTCGGACGGCGATGTCAGCCCGGAAGAGGTCCAGCGCATCGCCATTGACCTGATGACACTGAAGGCTTTCCGCAAGTCCGACCTGAGGGACCTGTCCAACGTACTGAACAAGGTGGCCGGACTGGCCAAGAAGCGGGGGATCGGGCCGGTGCTGCAGGCGGCGAAGGTCAGCCTCAGCCCCGAAGAGCTGGCCGCCGCATTCTTCGTGGCCGTCGACCTGGTTCTCGCGGACGGCGTAGTGGAAGAGAACGAGAAGAAATTCCTCGAAGAGCTCCAGCACACCATCGGCATGGACGACAACACGGCGACCAAGATCGCCGAGGTAGTGCTCATCAAGAACAAGGCCTGACCGGGGCCCCGGTCAGCCTCACGTCATGGGAATAGCGGTGCCGGTGGCGCGGGCTATCAGCTTGCCGCCCTGGTTGGTCACGGTCATCTCGCAGATGTCGACCCGCCGGCCCTTGCGGAGCACCCGGCCCTCGGCGATGAGCTCGTCCCCCGGCGCGGCGGCCGCCACGAAGTGCACGTTGAACTGAGTGGCGACGCAGGGACGGCCCAGGGAGTTCGTGGCGCAGGCGAAGGCTTGATCGGCTATGGACACAATGATGCCGCCGAAGATGAAGCCGTTGAAGTTGAGATGCTCCGGCCGCAGCTTCATGCTGACCCGGGCCTGGCCCGGGGAGAGCTCCAGGAGCTTCATTCCCATGAAGGCCGCGACGGGCTGGTTCTCCACCTTGTCCCTGAATTGGGCGAGATCACCCGGGTTATGGCTGTCACTGGACATGGCTGATGATACCTGGCTAGTTCCTGCAGACGACCCAGCCGGACATGTCCAGGGGTTGAGCTTCTCTCAGCAGCCGGCGCACCTCTTTCCTCGTCAGTCCCATGTCCTTGTGCATGTGCTGAGTGAAGATATGAAGAAACAGATCGAATGTGGTCTTGGAATTGAGCCCGCAGTGCTGACAAGAATATGTCTGCATCTTTTCCCTTCCCTGCCTGGACGGGCTATCCTCAAGGACGGTGGCCTTCTGCCCGTTCCCCCCGCGCATAAGGCAACGTCCGCAGGATATTGGCCGGCGTCTTCAGACCAGTCTAATCTCTGTCCTGTTCCCGCCGCTGGGGCGGGAGAGCAATCACCAGCTAACAAGTGACTGCCGTCTCAGTGACCCTGTCCCCGGAGGCCGCGCGTTCCCCCCCGCGCGGGACCCGGACTAACGAAATTGACCTCCCCCGAACGTGGATGTTAACATGACCCATCCTGATCGAAGGAGGACTTTTCGTTCAATGGACTATAAAACATTGTACTTCACCTGTCAAGACAATGTCGGCTGGCTCAGGCTCAACCGGCCGGACCGGCTGAACGCCATCTCCATCGAGATGGTCAAGGAGCTGCGCCACTTCTTCACCACCCTCGACGAGCATCCGGAGGCCCGGGTGGTCGTCGTCACCGGCGCCGGCCGGGCGTTCTGCGCCGGCTTCGATGTCAAGGACCTCACCGGCCTGGTGGGCAAGGGCTCGGAGGAGGTCAAGGGGCCGTCCGGCCTGGCGACGAACGGGCACATGCTGCAGAGGAACATCGCCGACGTCGTCGTCCAGATGCGCCGCGCGCCTCAGCCCCTCATAGCAGCCGTTCGCGGCCCGGCGGCCGGCGGCGGCTTCAGCCTCACCATGGCCTGCGACATCCGCATCGCCGGGGAGTCCGCCAGGTTTAACGCCAACAACATCCGGATCGGCTACTCGGGCGGGGACCTGGGCTCCAGCTACTTCCTGCCCCGGCTGATCGGCCTGTCCCGGGCCGCCGAGTACCTCTACACCGGACGGGTACTTGATGCCGCCACCGCGGAGCGCATCGGGTACGTCTCCCGCACGGTCCCGGATGCCCAGCTGGAGCAGGTTGCCGGAGAGATGGCCATGGAGATGCTCAACGCCACGCCCTTTGCCCTCAGGCTCACCAAGGAGCTGCTCAATGCCAACATCGACGCGCCCAACCTGGATGCCGCCACCCAGCTGGAGGGAAGGGGCAACGTCCTGTGCGGCTTCACCGAGGATGCCCAGGAAGCCACCAAAGCCGCCTTCTTCGAGAAGCGGCGCCCCGTGTACCACGACAAGTAGAACAGGGCTGTCGCGCTCATCCGGCCAAAGCCTGACGGGCCGTGACAAAAGTCGCTTACTCCCGGCCAAAGCCGATCGTAGAATCTGAGCCATGAAAAGCGAATACTGGAGAAAGGAGGCTCAGGAATGACGGCAATTGTCAGAGTAGATCCGATCCTGGAGGAGTTCGACAGGGTCTTCGGGGACATGTGGGCTCCCTGGAAACCGGCGATGGTCGGTGGCGGGCCGGGCACGGACCTGGACGTCCACGAGACGAACGATGAGCTGGTGATCAGGGGCGACCTGCCCGGGGTGGGCAAGGACGATCTGCACATCACCCTGGAGGAAGGAACCTTGAGGATCGAGGCCGAGAAGAAGGAGGAGAAGTCCGAGGACGGGAAGACCTGGTACGTCAGAGAGCGGCGTTTCGGCAAGTATTCCCGCCTGATGGAACTGCCCTTCAGAGTGGCGCCGGACAAGATCTCAGCCACCCTGGACAAGGGGGTCCTGGAGATCAAGCTGCCCAAGGCCGAGGAAGCCAAGCCGAAGAAGATCGAAGTCAAGGTCCAATAGCCGGATATGAGACACGGGAAGGCCGGGGATATCCCCGGCCTTGCTCATTTCTGGCGGACAGGCACGTAGTCACCGCCCCCAGGGCCAACCAAGCCAAAATTGACACAGGGAACGCTCTTGTCTTATTCTTTGATTTGGCCAGGGGGTCATCCCAGCCGGACCTGCTGCATTGAAATCAGCGTGGATCAAAGCGCACCGCCGAGCTTGCCAGCGGCCTGGGGCATCCTCACTGAGACAGACACACGAAAGGCGGAGTAGGGAGACAGAATGGACAAAGTCTTTGCCAGCATAGATGAAGCCGTCAAGGACATACCGGACGGGGCCTCCATCGCAGTCGGAGGCTTTTTTACTGCGGGCACGCCGGTGCAGCTGATTCAGGCACTGGCCAAGCAGGGAGCCAAGAACCTGACCATCATCTGCCAGCAGATGGGGCCGGGCAACGAGGACATGACCAGGCTGGTGGAACAGGGACAGGTAAAGAAGGCCATCTGCAACTATCCGTTCTATCGATCGGCCTCCAAGGGAGCCAACTCGCCGTTCGAGAAGGCAGTGCGGGCCGGGCAGATAGAGGTTGAGGTTTACCCCATGGGCACCTTCATCGAGAAGATGAGGGCGGCGGGAGCCGGCCTGGCCGGCTTCTACACCCCGACGGGCGTGGGCACGGTGGTGGAGCGGGGCAAGGAGAAGAAGGTCTTCAACGGCCGCCCGTACCTCCTGGAGCTGGCCCTCAAGCCTGACTACGCCTTCGTCTACGCCTGGAGGGGAGACCGGATGGGCAATCTCACCTTCCGCAAGACGGCCCAGAACTACAACCCGGAGATGGGCAAGGCCGCCACCATCACCATCGCCTCGGTGGAGAAGGTAGTGGAACCGGGCGAGCTGGACCCCGACAAGGTGCACCTGCCCGGCGTTTATGTCAATAGGGTGGTGCAGGTCCCGCGGCGAACCTACAGGCCGGGCATCGACTAGGCGCCTGAGTGAAGGAATTGGAGGTCTATAAGTGGTAGCGAAACCAAACAGGAAATTCCAGGGGGTTGCCCGGGAACTGATAGCGCTTCGAGTCGCCAACGACTTGCAGGACGGCCAGTATGTCAATCTGGGCATAGGCATTCCGACGCTGGTGTCCAACTGGATCGAGGGCCGGGACATCGTCCTCCAGGCCGAGATCGGCATGCTCAACACCGGACCGCTGGCCACCGAGGACGAGATCGACCAGGACTGCATCAACGCCAGCTGCCAGCCGGTCAAGGAGCTGCCCGGCTGCTGCTTCTTCTCCGACTGTGAGTCGCTGGCCATGATCCGGGGCGGGAAGATGGACGTGGCCGTTCTGGGGGCCCTGCAGGTCTCCGAGAAGGGGGACCTGGCCGGCTGGAACAACCCCGAGAGGGGCTTCCCGGAGCACATCGGCAACATCGGCGGCTCCATGGACCTGGCGGTCGGCGCCAAGAAGGTCATCGTCGCCATGGAGCACGTCACCACCAAGGGTGACTTCAAGGTAGTCAAGAAATGCACCTATCCCGTCACGGCGGTCGGCGTGGTCAAGCTGATAGTTACCGACCTGGCCGTCATGGAGGTTACCGACAAGGGGCTCCTGCTCAAGGAGGTGGCGCCGGGCCTGACCGCGGAAGACGTCCAGTCGGTCACCGAGTCCAAACTGATCATCAGTCCCGACCTGAAGGAGATGTCGCTCTAGCAGGGCATCAAGCATAAGCGCTGCCAGCACCGGCACGGGCCATGGCCCGTGCCGGTTTTCTGTTTCTGGCCGTGCCATCGGCCGGCGGCGCCGGGCCGTCGGCCGAAAAGAGACCTGGGTCACATACCACGGGACGCGGCGCGGTGTATCTTCTATAAAGGGTTAGTCCGGACCCGAGAGGGCCCGGGACAATATCGACGGGCAGGCAGGCTGGGACCGAGCCAGTTGACCCTCCTCTGCTCGATTGGCAGGTTTGTAGCTGGCCCCCGCGAAGCTCAAGTACTGACCGCTTGCACCTTCGCACCAGCGAGATTCTCCTGCACCAGCCAGCCTGCTTCAACCCGGGGACAGACCCGGGACCCGAGCTTCCCGCGGCGCCCCGCACAGTGCGGTGCAGCCCCCTGCGGCGCATCTGAGGCCAGAGTGAATCAGCCATCTCCAGGCGAGGTCTGGCTCGCCGCGTTTTTGGCTGTATAATGGGGGCAAATGATAGACACCGCCCGCAGGACGAAGATCATCTGCACCATAGGGCCCGCCACCGAGTCAGCCTCCACCATCGAAGAGCTGATAAGGGCCGGAATGAACCTGGCCCGCCTCAATTTCTCTCACGGCACCCACCAGGAGCAAGCCAACCGCATCCGCACCATCCGCGAGGTCTCCGCCGCCCTCAACATCCCGGTGGCCATCATCCAGGACCTCCCCGGTCCGAAGATACGTACCGGACGGCTGAAGTCCAGGGAGGTGTCACTGAAGGAAGGAAGCCCCTTCGTCCTCACCACCCGCAGCATCGACGGGGACGAACACGCCGTGAGCGTCAGCCTGCCCGGCCTGCCGAACAGCGTCAACCCCGGGGACGTGATCTTCCTGAACGATGGAGCCATCAAGCTGGAGGTCACCAGGAGGACGGCCACAGACGTGACCTGCCGCGTGGTGGTGGGCGGCGTCCTGGAGTCGGAGAAGGGCATCAACGCACCCGGAGTCAACCTGCGGGTCCCCTCGCCGATGGATACGGACCGGGAGGACCTGCTCTTCGGCATAGAACACGGGGTGGATTTCATCGCCCTCTCCTTCGTCAGGGCGGTCAACGACATCCTGGCAGCGCAGTCGTTTCTGCAGGAGCGGGGCGCTGACATACCGCTGATCGCCAAAATAGAGAAGTGGGAGGCCTGGCAGGACATCGACCGCATCATCGCCGCGGCCGACGGCCTGATGGTGGCCAGGGGCGACCTGGGGGTGGAGATCCCCCTGGAGAAGGTGCCGCTGGTGCAGAAGGAGATGATCCGTAAGTGCAACCGCGCTGGCAAGCCCGTGATCACCGCCACGCAGATGCTCGAATCCATGATAGACTCGCCGCTCCCCACCCGGGCCGAGGTGACCGACATTGCCAACTCCATCATCGACGGCACTGATGCCATCATGCTTTCCGGAGAGACGGCCATAGGCCGGTACCCGGTGGAAGCGGTCCGGGTCATGACGCGGGTGGCGCTGGAGACAGAGGCCTCGCTGGCCTACGACAAGATAGTGGCCGACAAGGGCGCCGATCTGGAGCCGGTGACCGAAGACGCCATCAGCTACGCCGCCTGCCACACTGCCCGCCGGCTGGGGGCCGCGGCCATCGTGGCCTTCACCATGTCCGGCAGCACCGCCAGGCGAGTATCCAGGTACCGTCCCGGCATCCCCATCCTGGCGGCCACTCCCAGCCCCAGGCAGAGGCTCCGGCTGCTTCTCTCCTGGGGCGTCTACCCCTTTGAGGTGTCCGATCCGGGCAACGTGCAGGACCTCTTCGCGCAAGCCGTCCGGCTGTGCAAGGAGACCGGCATCGCCCGCCATGGTGACCTGGTGGTGATCACCGCCGGCCTTCCCATTGCCATCCCGGGCACCACCAACCTGCTGAAGGTGGAACGGGTGGGATAGCCATCGCCGTGAGAGGTTTGCCGATCGTGGTATCATGAAGGTAGAGATCCAGTCACTGATGACACGGGAGGTATGCCATGAAACTCAGTGCTCGCAACGTCCTCAAGGGCAAGGTCAAGGCGGTCAAGCCGGGCGTGGTCAACGCCGAGATCATCGTGGAACTGCCGGGCAAGATGGAGCTGGTCTCGATTATCACCAAGGCCTCGGCCGAGACGCTCAAGCTGAAAGAGGGCACGGAGGTCTACGCCGTGATCAAGGCCTCCAGCGTCATGATAGCCACGGACTAGAACACGTGCACGGCTGACGTCTTGACCGTGACCCACACGGCGTCGCCCCTGGCCAGGCCCAGCTCCGCATAGGACTGCCGGCTGACCAGGCAGGTGAGCTGAGGTGGCACGTTGACGCCAACATGGACCACCGGTCCCCTGTCCACGGCGTCGGTGATCACCCCCCCGCAGGATTCGCCCGCCGTCGACCTCATCGGCTCCCTGGACACGAAGATGTCCTCCGGGCGGATGGAAACGTGGACCGCCCCCCTCAGGGCCGTATCGGCCCTGATCCGCCAGCCACCGATGTCGACTACCGCGCTGTCTCCGTCCCCGACCGCCTCCCCACGGAACAGGTTACGGGAGAGGGCGAACCCGGCCACGAACTCCGAGTTGGGGCGGCGCATGATGTCGTCGGGAGTCCCCACCTGGGCCACCTGACCCTGGTTCAAAACGGCCACTCGGTCGCCCAGGCAGAGGGCCTCCTCGAAATCGTGCGTGACATGGATGGTGGTGACCTTCAACCGGCGGTGAATCAGGGCCAGCTCCCGCTGCATTCTCTCCCTGGCCTCCGGATCGAGCGCGCTGAGCGGCTCGTCCAGCAGCAGGACCCGGGGCCGGGTGACCAGCGCCCGGGCCAGGGCCACCCTCTGGCGTTCCCCTCCGCTGAGGCCGGCCGGCTTCCTCGGCAGGAGGTGATCGATGTTCATCAGCCGGGTCATCTCTTCGACGGCGGGGCTGATGTCGCGTCCGCGGCGCCCCGTCGACTTCAAGCCGAAGGCCACGTTCTCCCGCACCGAAAGATGGGGGAAAAGGACCTGGTCCTGAAACACCACCCCCAGCCCCCTCTTCTCGGGCGGAAGACGGGTGATGTCCCGGCCGTCCACGGAGATCTCGCCCTCCACCGGCGGATGAAGCCCGGCGATGGTCTCCAGCAGCATCGTCTTTCCCGAACCAGTGGGGCCAACGATGATGAAGTACTCCCCGGGGTCGACGTCGAGGCTCACGTCACGAATAGAGAAGTCCCCCAGCCGGACAGTCAGGCGGCTGACCTTGATCACGCTCTCTCGCCTCTCATGGTCTCTCGCCCCTCATGGCCAGGTATCTCAGGGCCACGAAAATGATAAGGAAGATGACGATCACCAGGGCCGTGGCCGGGACGGCGGAGTCCAGTCCGTAGGCGTTGAACCGCTGGTAGACCAGCACGGGGGCCACCATCTGCCGCCCGCCGATGAAGGGCACGTAGTAGGCCAGGATGGCCACGGCGCCAAACTCACTCATGGCCCTGGCCCACATCATCACGGATCCGGAGAAGATGCCCCTCCAGGCCAGTGGGAGTGAGACCCGGAAGAACGTCCGCCACGGCGAGGCCCCCAGCGTTCGCGCTGCCTTCTCCAGCCGGACGTCCACCGCCTTGAAAGCGTCCCTGGAGGAATCGATGAGGAACGGCACGCTGACGAACATCACGGCCACCACCGCCCCCGCCAGCGTGTCCCGGAAGGTGATGCCCACCTGGCCGAACACCTGGCCCAGGAAGAACTGCCGGCCGAAGACGAAGAGGAGGGCGATGCCGGCGGCGGAATGAGGGATGACGATGGGCACGTCTATCAGCGCCTCCAGGACCCTCTTGCCGCGGAACTGCCGCCGGGCCAGGAGGTAGGCCAGGGGCACGGCAAACACCGCGCCGACCAGGGTGGCCAGCAACCCCACCACAAGGGTCAGCAGTATGGAGGAGTAGACCGGCTCATCAATCAGGGTGTCCCACAGCGTCCCCGGGGACGAGGAGAACACAGTCTTGAAGACCGGGATGAGGATGAAGGCCAGCATGAGAAGGGCCAGGACCGCGAAGACCGCGGCCATGCTGTGCTGACTGGTCCAGGAACGCACTATAGACATCTTCTCCCTCCCCGTCTTTCGAATCGCCATGCAGCCGGCAACCCATTCCCGCTAACCGCAGAGCGACTGCAGCTTCGCGGGCATGCTAGCTGGATTGTCGGCCTCCGGCGGCAGCAGAGTCGGCTGATACGACTGGGCGAAGACGGTCTGCCCACTAGAGCCCAGGAGGAACTCCACGAACTGCACGGCCCCGTCCGCGTGCGGCGCGTTGCCGGGGATGGTCAGGGCGTACTGGATCGGCTCCCCGCGGAACTCCGGATCAATGGTGGCGAACCTCTGGAAATCCATCTTGACCACCACCTGCCCGTACCGTTCGGCGAAATCGCGGGAGCTGAGGTCGATCTCCGGCGGCAGCTCCACGAACTCCAGGCCGTGCTGCCGGGCCACGCTCTCGTACTCGAACGAGTAGTCCAGCTCCCCGGCCTCCAGCAGGCCGATGAGCTGCACGCTGTAGCCCCTGACGGTGATCTTCTCCGGGTCCAGCACCTGTGGCACCGAGATGGCGCAGAG
>CAYPDY010000100.1:0-9977 GCA_964409515.1 uncultured Dehalococcoidia bacterium | reverse complement strand
TTCATCGAACTTGCGCCGGATCTCCTTCTGGCTCATGCCCATGATCGCGCCGTTGAGGTAGATGTTCTCCCTGCCGGTCAGCTCGGGGTGGAAGCCGGCCGTGATCTCGATCAGGACTCCCATCCTGCCCCTGACGGTTATCCTGCCCTCGGTGGGTTGGGTCACGCCGGCCATGAGCCGGAGAAGGGTTGTCTTCCCGGAGCCGTTGCGGCCTATGACGCCTACCCTCTCGCCTCGCTGCACGTCAAAACTGACATCCCTGAGGGCCCAGACGTGGTGGCCGTCTGCGTAGTCACGCGGATGCCGCCTCAAATGGACCAGCCGGCCGGTAAGGCTGTAGAGGTCCTCGCGAAGCGTGCGGTACCCCGTGACGCCCTTGCGGTACCGCTTGTCGACGTGTTGAACCTCAATGATGCTCATTGGTTTTTGACTTTCTCAACGGCTTCCACGATTCCGCAAATTCCATCTCCACCCTCTTGAAGTACAGGTAGCCAAGGAGGAAGAGTAGGATGGACCCGCCGGCGGCGATGCCCAGGTATCCCAGGTCCGGCCCCACGCCGTCCAGGGTTACCCTGCGGAAGTTGACGATGATGCCTGCCATGGGGTTGAGGTAGTAGAGGGTCTGGTACCGCTGTGGAACCAGGTCCGCGGAGTAAGCGACCGGGGAGAGGTACATCCAGACCTGTATCAGGAAGGGCAGGGCGTGTTTGACGTCGCGATAGTAGACGTTGAAGGCCGAGGTGAAGAAGCACAGTCCGAAGGTGAAGATCATCTGGATCATGAGGATGGGGATTACGTAGAGGACATTGGCCGTGAGGTGCACGGAATTGTGGTAGTAGACCATCAGGCCCACCAGGACCAGTGCGCTGATCAGGAAATCGAAGAAGGCGCCGAGGACGGCGGACATGGGAAAGAACTCCCGGGGGAGGTATATCTTCCTGATCAGGGGCGCGTTCACCTCCAGGCTGGGTATGGCCCTGGTGAGGGAGTTGGAGAAGAAGGTCCAGAATATGAGGCCGCTGTAGGCGAACAAAGGGTAGGGGATGGGTTTGGTGTCGATCTTTATCAGGAGAGAGAAGACGAGGGTGAAGGCCAGCATCATCGCCACCGGTTGGAGGATGGCCCAGGCGATGCCCAGTATGGACTGCGTGTAGCGTATCTGGATCTCCCTCAGGGTCAGCACCCAGAGGAGCTCACGGTAGGCCATGAAGGTCCTGACTTTGCCGATCATCTCAGATCTCGCGCCGATTATAGGTCAACCCGGCGGACCTAGTAAAGGGCCTGCGAGGCGGGCCTGCGAGGCGGACGTTCAACATTGAACGCAGGCGCAGCCTGAATGCGGCAGGCAGCGTAGAGGGAGATGCAGCGGGCTGTGGCCTCGCCTGATCCTCGACGGCCAGAGGCCGGTCAGCCCAGCCCCTTGACGTACGTCTCGATGGCCTTCACCACCTCGCGGATCTGTTCCTCGCCCAGCTCCGGGTACATCGGCAGCGAGAGGACCTGAGCATGCGCCTTCTCGCTCTCGGGGAAGTCCCCCGGCTTGTACCCCAGGCTCTTGTAGACCTCCTGGAGGTGGAGCGACAGGGGATAGTAGACCATGTTCTGGACGCCCCTGGCGTCGAGGTGCTTCCGGAGGTCGTCGCGCTTGATCCGCGGGTCCAGCAGCCGGATGGTGTAGTAGTTGCAGGAGGACGTCGAGCCGGCCGGCAGGCCGGTGGTCTTGATGCCCGGCACCTGCCCCAGCAGGCTGTCGTAGAGCGCCGTGTTCTGGCGGCGCATGTCGTTCCACTTGTCCAGGTACTTCAGCTTGACGCTGAGTATAGCCGCCTGCAGCGCATCGAGCCGGCTGTTGAAGCCCGGCAGGCTGTGATAGTAGGCGATCTTGCCCCCGTGCTTGCGGAGCATCTCGATCGTCTCCGAGAGCCCGGGGTCACTGGTGACCACCATGCCGCCGTCGCCGTAGCAGCCCAGGTTCTTGGCCGGGAAGAAGCTGAGGCAGCCGGCATCGCCGATGGAGCCCACCTTCTTTCCGTTGTACTCCGCCCCCAGCGCCTGGGCGCAGTCCTCGATCACCTTGAGATGGTGCCGCTTGGCCACGGAGAGGATGGGGTCCATGTCGGCGGGCTGTCCGTAAAGGTGCACGGGGATGACCGCCTTGGTCTTCGGCGTGATGCGCGCCGCTATGCGGGCCGGGTCGATATCGTAGCTGGCCGGGTCGATGTCCGCGAAGACGGGCCTGGCCCCGCAGTTGACGATGGCCTCGGCGGTGGCGATGAAGGTGAAGGGGGTGGTGATGACCTCGTCGCCCGGGCCGATGCCGCAGGCCAGCAGCGCCAGGTGCAGGGCGTCGGTCCCGGAGGCGACCCCGACGGCGTGCTTCGTGCCGCAGTAGGCGGCCATCTCTCCCTCGAAGGTCTTGACCTCCTGGCCCAGGATGAACTGGGTGTGCTGGAGCACGCGGGATATCGCGGCATCTATCTCACCCTTGATAGACTGGTACTGGCCCTTAAGGTCGGTCATGGGAATAGCCAATTCAATCCTCCCTCCGGCTCCCACCTTCCCTGTATCTACAGAGTGGGAGTATAGTGCGCGGACCCCCTGGATTTCGGCGGGACCATGAATATCGCGTTCTTGCCCTTCTGCTGGTACACCTCGCCGCACCTCCCGCACTTGGTCTCGGTGTCGTCCTTGAAGTCGAGCTTCTCTCCGCACTGGCAGGCCCAGCCGTGGACGCGGGCCGGGTTCCCGTAGGCCAGGGCGTGGTCCGGGACGTCCCTGGTGACCACGGAGCCGGCGCCGATGAAGGCATACCGTCCGATGGTGTTGCCGCAGACTATGGTGGCGTTGGCGCCGATGGTGGCGCCCTCCTTCACCAGGGTGGCCAGGTACTCGCTCTTGCGGGAAACGTGGCTCCTGGGATTCATCACGTTGGTGAACACGCATGACGGGCCGCAGAAGACCCTGTCTTCCAGGGTGACGCCCTCGAAGACGGAGACGTTGTTCTCGATCTTGACGTTCTGCCCGATGCGGACACCCTTGGCTATGTAGACATTCTGGCCGATCACGCAGTTCTTGCCCATGGTGACATTGGGCATGACGTGGGAGAAGTGCCATATCTTGGTGCCGTTCCCGATCTCGCAGGGCGGCTCCACCACGGCGGTTTCGTGGACGGAGTACGGTTTCGGCCCCGGCGCGCCGACGGTCTGGCCCTTTCTCTCCAGCGACTGCTGGCACTCTGCCAGGATCTGGAGCACCTGCAGGCCCTTTCGGCCGTCAACCCGGGGCTTCTGGTGAGTGGCGACGGAGTTGAGGAAGTCCTGGCACTCCAGTCTCAATGGCTCCTCCGCGGGCACCTCCACGGGCTCGGCCTTGTTGGCCCGGGGGACCGGTTTGCGGCTGACCCAGTCGATCTGCTGGCTATAGAGCACCAGCTTGTCTTTCTTGGCGGTGTCGTCGAAGACAGCCATGCTGCGGCCGCCGATGACCACCAGTCTCTGCTCCTTGTAGGGGTGGAGCCAGCTGACGAACATGTGGGCCCTTACCCCGTCTCTGAAGACGAGGCTGGTCATGGTGACATCGGCGATGTCGGGGCGCAGGTAGTAGCCGGCGTGCGCTGACACCTCCACCGGCATCTCGCCGCCCAGCATCAGCAGGATGACCGAGATATCGTGCGGGGCGAAGCTCCAGAGGATGTTCTCCTCGGTGCGGAACTTGCCCAGGTTCAGCCTGTTGGAGTAGATGTACTGGATCCTCCCCAGCACCCCCTTTTCGACCAGCTCCTTGAGCTTGAGTATGGCCGGGTGGTACTCGAGGAGGTGGCCGACCATGAGGATCCGGTCGCTGGCTTCGGCCACGTCGACCATGTCCTGTCCTTCGGCGACCGTGAGGGCCAGGGGTTTCTCCACGAAGACGTCCTTGCCGGCCTGCATGGCCTTCACGGCCAGGTCATGATGCAGCGCGGCGGGGGACGCCACCACCACGCCCTTCACCTCGGGATCCTTCAGGACTTTCTCGAAGTCGGGCTCCATCCTGGCGTCGGGGTACTGGGCGGCCGCCTCCGCCAGCAGCGCCGGGCTCACGTCGCACACCGTGCGCAGCGCGCCCAGCTCCGAGAAGTTGCGCACCAGGTTCTTGCCCCAGTAGCCGCAGCCAACCACCGCAATGTTCTTTTCCATATACTTACTCCCCCAGCCGAACGATGTTGGCGTTCTTCATGTGTTTGGTCGCCCCCCGGGCGTCGAAGAACACCTTGGACCGGCCCACTATGTGCTTCAGATCGTAGCAGGTGTGATCGGTGGCCAGGATGCAGCACTCGGCGTCCGACAGCGCCTTGTCGGTGAGCTCCACGGACTGCATGGTGCGGCCGGCCACGGTTATGGATGGCACATGGGGGTCGTTGTACCTCAGGTCGGTCCCTTTGGCCAGCAGCAGCTCGACGAGCTTCAGTGACGGCGACTCCCGGGCATCACCCACGTCCTTCTTGTAGGCTACGCCCAGCACCAGGATGGGGGTGTCCTTCAGGCTCTTGTTCTTGGTGTTGAGGACCTCCATCACGCGCAGCATGACGTAGTAGGGCATCCTCTCGTTGATTTCGGCGGCGAGCTCGATGAAGCGGGTGTGGAAGTCGAACTCCAGGGCCTTCTCCGCCAGGTAGTAGGGATCGAGGGGGATGCAGTGCCCTCCCACACCAGGGCCGGGGTAGAACGGCATGTAGCCGAAGGGCTTGCTGGCCGCCGCGTCGATGACCTCCCAGACGCTGACCCCCATGTTCTGGCAGAGCTGGGCCAGCTCGTTGACCAGGGCGATGTTGACGCTGCGAAAGACGTTCTCGAAGACCTTGGTCATCTCGGCCGTGTCGGGGCTGGATACCGGGATGACCTTGTCCGCCACCTGCTGGTACACCAGCCTGGCCATCTCTGTCGATTCCGGATCGATGCCGCCGACTATCTTCGGGGTGTTCCTGATGTTGAAATTGCGGCTTCCCGGGTCGACTCTCTCCGGCGAGAAGGCCAGGTAGAAGTCCGGCCCGGCCTTGAGGCCGGAGCGCTCCAGGATGGGCTGCACTACCTGCCTGGTGGTCCCGGGATAGGTGGTGCTCTCCAGTATGACGAGCTGGCCGCGGCGCAGCCGCTGGGATATCTCCTCCGCCTCGCGGGTGACGAAGGAGAGGTCGGGGTCCCTGGTCTTGGTCAGAGGAGTGGGAACGCAGATGCAGATGGCATCCACCTCCCTCAGTCTGTCCTGTTCCCTGGTGGCCTTCAAGAGCCCCTTGGACACCACTGCCTGGAGTCTCTCATTGGAGATGTCGGCGATGTATGATTCACCACGATTGACCTCGTCAACCCTCTTCAGCTGCACGTCCAGGCCTGTCACCCTCAGGCCGGCCTCGGCGAAGGCCACCGCCAGTGGCAGGCCGACGTACCCGAGGCCGACAATGGCCACGCGCGCGGTCTTGTCTTTGATCTTGTCCTCAAACATGAGCTGCTCCTATCTTCGTTCAGGAGGCCGCCGAAGGCCTGAGCGCGGCGATGGTCTCCCGGATCCCTTCCTCGATGCTGTGCCGTGGATTATAGCCGAATTGCGCCGCCCTGGATATATCCCCGTGGCTGTGCCTGATCTCTCCCGGCTGCGGCGGCTGGTGCGCCAGGGTGCTCCTCGCCCCGGTCAGCTTCACGATGAGATCGGCCAGCTGCAGGACGCTGGTCGGCCGCCCGGAGCCGATGTTGAAGACCCCCGAGACGTCGCTTTCGGCCGCCCCGATGTTGGCCCAGACCACGTCCTTCACGTATACGAAATCCCGGGTCTGCTGCCCGTCGCCAAAGACGGTCAGCGGACTCCCCGCCAGGGCCCGGCTGATGAACTTGGGCACCACAGCGGCGTACTCGGAGCGCGGGTCCTGCCTGGGGCCGTAGACGTTGAAGTAGCGCAGGGCCACGGCCGGCAGGCCGTAGACGTGGCGGAAGACGCTGCAGTACTGCTCGCCGGCGGCCTTGGTCACCGCGTAAGGCGAGAGAGGCTGGGGGGGCATGTCCTCCCGGGCGGGAAGGCAGGGCGTGTCGCCGTATACCGCACACGAGGATGAGAAGACCACCTTCTTCACCCGGCTGTCGCGGGCCGCCACGAGCACGTTGAGGGTGCCGAGCGTGTTGACCTGCTCCGTGCGAAGGGGGTCTTCGATGCTCAGGGGAACGCTGGCCAGCGCCGCCAGGTGAAAGACGTAGTCCGCGCCCCGGATGGCCTCCCGCAGCAGGGCGAGGTCGAGGATGCTGCCCTGGCGGAAGCTGACATTGGGGAGCCGTCGCAGGCGGGCTATGTTATCCGGGCGGCCGCTGGAGAGGTCGTCTACGATGATGAGCTCATTGCGGGCGGACAGTTCTTCGGCGATATTGGAGCCGATGAATCCGGCTCCGCCGGTGATTACGACTCTCTTGTCCTGCATCAGGTTGCGGGCCTCTAGGGTGGATATGATAGACCATCGCGGGAGGCGTATCAAGCGTCCGGGCCCCGAGGTTGTGCATTGTGATGGAGTTGTGAGGCCGGTGAGCCGTGAAGATCACGGATTCTGTCCATTTGGTACTTCCGGCGGCCGGATGGTCCCGTTAGGCTGTCAGGCGTTGCGGCCGTGTGTCGGCCGCGCGAAAGGATGGTGTTGACAAAACATAACACCGTGGGTAGACTGACGCGCGAATTTGACACCGGTGGCGGGAAGGGGGGTGACCGATGGACAGCATGAAGATCACGGACATCGTGTGCATGCTGCTGGGCCATGATGGACCGCCGCCGGATGTCGCCCTGGAGATGTTCATGAGGCTCTATGACAGGGCCCACAGCCGCTACATGGCGGCGGTGGCCATGTTCGCCGTCATGACCATGTCTGTCCTCGGGGTGTTGATCGCATCTGCCGTGAGATGGGAGGACACCAGGGTGAGCCTCCTGGCGGTGATAGCCCTGGTCTTCCTCATGGCGGCCACCATGGTGCTGTCGCGGCGCCTGAGCCAGCTGAGCCGCGACTACCTGGATATCATCAGGGTCTACAACCTGATGGGCCGGTACATGAGGTCGGGCCGGCATCTCTATGCGGAGAGGCCGAGGTAGTGTCCACGATAGAGATGGTCACCATCATGGTCTGCTCCGTGGCCATCGGGGCTTCGGTAGCGTCTATTTTGACCTTTCTGCTGCTTGGCGCCCTGCGCAAGAAGACCATCATCAGGGACCACGGCGGGGTCAAGGTCCACCAGGAGACCGCCTCTGTTCTGGGGCTGCTGGCGGGTGCCTTCCACGACCATGTCCCCGATGCCGACCGGGAGGGGCTCAAGGCCCTGGTGGCGAGGTACTCGGAGACGCCCCTCACCCGCGTCCTCTCTGATGACAAGGAGAGGTCCTACCTCTTCGACGTGCTGGGTGACCCGAGCCGCCTTCCCTGGAAGTCGGAGGAACGTCAGGGTGGGGCGCGGTCGAAGTGAAGCTCCCCCGGCCTGGCGCAAGATGAGCCGAGTCTTTCATCTTCTATCCCTGCTCGTAGTCGGAGTCAGCCTCATGTGCTGGCTTCCCTTCGATGCGGGGTTGGCGGCTTCGTTGTCTGCCGATGGCGGCTACACCATCATCGACGATTACTGGCCGCTGGACAGGAATGGCGGCGGCCGGTTGGTGTTCGCCTCGGGCGATCTGACGAAGGGCTACCCTGCCGGTACCTTCGGGTATGGGATCGGTGAGTCGGATGGGTCGGCCAGCAGGGCCAACGGGACAACGGCGGCGGGGGGGTACACCTGGGGCGACGAAGCGGACCGCCAGTACGTGAGGCCGCTGGGTGGCGTCTACTGCGTATGGGACCTCGCGGAGAGCTACGCCGAGGTGGTCGTATTCCCGGTGAACGACGGCGACTGGCTGGCCAACCTGTGCGGCGTGTGGGGGTCCAACGATTTCCAGGCGTCGAACCCGGGGGCGGCCACCTGGACGAAGGCGGCACTGATCGAGGTGTATGCCAGGGGCTGGTCTGACCTGGGAGAGGACCAGTTTCATTTGTGCGGCGACGACTACGTCACTGTCTGGAGCTGGCCCTCGGACAGCGGGCAGGATGGCCGTTTCCGGTTCGCGAAGGTGGCTCCGGCCGGCACGGGCCCGGGTGCCTCGGATGCCGAGATCGATGCCGTCAAGGGCGCCCTCCCTACCGGCTGCGGCACGTGGACAACCAGCACGGTGGAGAAAGGGCGGACGGTCAGCCACACGTCTGTCGCGTGGGGAGCGGACAACAGCACGCATGCGGCCTATGGCGGAGAGCAGCTCATATACGCCGAGCGAGATTCCGGCAGCAGCACCTGGCGCGCTGAGGAGGTGGACAGCGGCGGGGTGGGGGCCTTCTGCTCCCTGGCCATCGACCCGTTGGGCCGGCCGGGCGTCAGCTACTACGATGGGGCCAACGGTGATCTCAAGTACGCGTCCCGGGGTGGGGGCGGCGCCTGGGTAACGGAGACCGTAGACGGCCTGGGGGACGTGGGGCAGTACACCTCCCTGGCGTTCTCCGGCGGCCTGCCCTGCATCAGCTACTACGATGCCACCAACAGTGACCTGAAGTGCGCCAGGTGGAACGGTTCCGCCTGGTACATCCAGGTGGTGGAGAGCGTCGGGTGGGTGGGTGAGTACACCTCCCTGGGGTGCGACGATGCGGGCCGGCCCTACATCAGCTACTACGACGCCACGAATGAGGACCTGAAGATCGCCCGGTGGGACGACCTGACGTCCCGCTGGGAGATCGGCGTGGTGGATGCCGCGGGCGATGTGGGGCGGTATTCCTCTCTGGCCTTCGATGGTGCCTGGAATCCGGCCATCAGCTACCATGACGCCACCGAAGGCAACCTGAAGTACGCCGCGTGGACCGGATCCGGCTGGGAGATATCCACCGCGGACAGCGAGGGCTGGGTCGGCGAGGGCAGCTCGCTCGCCCTTGACAGGTCCTACCGTCCCCGGATCACCTACTTCGACGCGGTGTCCCGGGACGTGAAGCTGGCCCGGTGGGACGGCACCGGGTGGCAGGTGACGGTGGTCGACGGCGGCGCGAATGTGGTCCATGGGACTTCGCTGGATCTGGACGATTCGGACGCGGCCGTGATCGCGTACTACGATGGCGGGGATGACGCCCTGAAGGTGGCCGGCTGGGTGGCGGGCGAGTGGCAGGTGGAGGTGGTGGCGGCATATCCCTGGGCCGGCCGGTACAGCTCGCTGGCCTTCGATGCGTCGAACCGGGCGGCCGTGAGCTACTACGATCCCAGGGAGGGGGACCTCAAGTACGGCCGCTGGGTGGAGGACCGGTGGGTGGTGGAGACTGTCGATGCGAATGCCGATACCGGGAGGCACACCTCCCTGGTCTTCGATGGTTCAGGTCATCCCTGCATCAGCTACTACGAGGTCACCCGCGGCAATCTGAAATACGCCCGCTGGGATGGCGCCGCCTGGGTGGTGGAGGTGGTGGATGAAGCCGGGGATGTCGGGAGCTATTCGTCGCTGGCGTTCGACAACGCCGGGAAGCCCGCCGTGGCCTACTATGACGCCACCGCCGGCAACCTGAAGTTGTGCCGCCGGGGCGGCGCCGGCTGGGCCGTGATGACGGTCGATGAGGCGGGGGATGTCGGCTCTTTCGCCTCTCTCGTCTTTGACAGCTCCGGCAATCCGGCCATCGGGTACTACGACGCGACGCAGGGCGATCTGAAATACGCCCACCTGGTTGGGGGCGCCTGGGCCATCGACGTGGTGGACGGCGCCGGCGACGTTGGCAGATACTCCTCGCTGAAGTTGGACTGCGGGGGAAACCCGGGGATCAGCTACTACGATGCCGCCAGCAGCGATCTGAAGTATGCCCACTGGTCCGGCACGGACTGGCAGGCGGAGACCGTCGACGATGCGGGTCAGGTGGGGCTCTACACATCGCTGGCGTTCGACGCCGCCGGCAGCCCGGCGGTCAGCTACCATGACGCCACCGGAGG
>CAYPDY010000099.1:2252-10010 GCA_964409515.1 uncultured Dehalococcoidia bacterium | reverse complement strand
TGGCGGTGATGCCGGTGGACATCACCCCGGAGACCCTGGGGCCGGCTGTGTCCGACCCGTAGCTGCCGGCGAAGGTGATGGTGCCGCCGGCGGCCAGGGTCCTGGTCTGGCTGGCCGGCCTGGTGTAGCCCGCCACTTCTCCCCAGGAGATGGTGTACTCGCCCGCCGGCGCCTCGTAGAAGGTGCGGGGCGCCTCTCCGCCGTAATCCCCCGGGCCCTCGATGCTGAAGGTGGCGCCGGCCACGCTGGCGGTCACCACGATGGTGCCTGTCTGGGGAGGCGGGGGCTCCTCTTCCTCATAGACACCGTTGAAGGTGATGCTGCCGCCGGCGGTCAGGGTTCTGGTCTGGTTGGCCGGGCGGGTGTAGCCCGCCACCTCCCCCCAGGAGATAGAGTACTCGCCGGCCGGCGCCTCGTAGAAGGTGCGGGGCGCCTCTCCGCCGTAATCCCCCGGGCCCTCGATGCTGAAGGTGGCGCCGGCCACGCTGGCGGTCACCACGATGGTGCCTGTCTGGGGAGGCGGGGGCTCCTCTTCCTCATAGACACCGTTGAAGGTGATGGTGCCCCCGGCGGTCAGGGTCCTGTTCTGGTTGGCCGGCCGGGTGTAGCCCGCCACCTCTCCCCAGGAGATGGTGTACTCGCCGGCCGGCGCCTCGTAGAAGGTGTGGGGCGCCTCTCCGCCGTAATCCTGCGGGCCCTCGATGCTGAAGGGGGCCCCATCAGGCGTGCTGTTGACGGTGACCGTGCCGTTATCGGCGGAGGGGGCGAGCGCACCGTACGCCGGGCCGCTGTTGGCCGCCGGGCCGGCAACGCCGAGGATGAACACCAGGAACAGGGCGGCCAATGCGGCAGCCGTGCTCAGACTGCGCCAGGACGTCTTGAGGGGAACAGAGGGCCGCCTTCTTCGACCGCTGCCACGCTCCACAGCCTCACCACCACACCGAGAAAAACAGGTCTGCGGCGACAGAGTCTAGTATACCACGGGCGGTCCACGGGCAACACCATCCCGGCGCGACTGGCCCCTGGCGGTCGGGCGGCTAGCGCTCGTCCAGGTATTCCTGAAGCTTGTGGAGCAGGCTTGTTACTCCGCCGCTCCAGGGGTTACCATTTTCAGTGGAGGATCAAGCATGGAAGAGAAGAATACCGGCGATCAGCCGTTGAAGGGCGTTCGGGCCCTGGAGTGGGGGGCCTATCACGCGGGGCCCGGGAGCCTGGCCATCCTGGGAGACCTGGGGGCCGAGGTGATCAAGATAGAGATGCCGCAGACCGGCGATCCGCTGCGCAACCTGGTCCGCTTCGGGAACTTCCCCGTCGCCAAAGACGGCCGCAGCCTCTTCTTCGAGGGGGCCAACCGCCACAAGAGGAGCATAGCCCTGGACGTGGGCCGGGAGGAGGGAAAGGAGATCGTCCGCCGCCTGGTCTCAAAGTGCGACGTCTTCGTGACCAACTTCCGCCCCAAAGCGGTGAAGAAGCAGCGCCTCACCTACGATGACCTGCGGCCCTGCAACGAGAGGCTGATATACGTGGCCCTGTCCGCCTTCGGGTCCAAGGGCCCGGACAAGGATGCCGGGGGGTTCGACTTCCTGGGCCAGGCCAGGTCGGGACTCATGCTGGCGGTGGGCGAGCCGGACATGCCGCCCCTCATCTCCCACTTCGGCCTGATCGACCAGATGACGTCCATCACCGCCAGCCACGCCATCGTGACCGCCCTGTATGCCAGGGAGCGCACCGGGCTGGGGCAGGAGGTGAAGCTGTCGCTGCTGAGCTCGGCCGTCTTCCTGCAGTACTTCACCATCCTCAATGCCCTCATCATGGGGCAGAACGCGCCGCGCCACCACCGGCATTCCACCGATCCGGTCCGCAACCACTACCAGTGCCGGGACGGCCAATGGATCTGCATCACGATGGCCCAGCAGCCCGCGGCGTGGGGAAAACTCTGCCAGGCCATTGAGCGCCCGGACCTGGAGCACGATCCGAGGTTTGCCACCAGGGAGGACCTGTATGAGCACCGGGATGAGCTCATTGCCCTTCTGGACCGGGTCTTCACCGCCAGGCCCCGCGATGAGTGGGTCCGGGTCCTCAAGGAGCATGACGTCTTCTGCTCCCCGGTCAACACCGCGATGGACTACACCGCCGACCCCCAGGTGGCGGCCAACGGCTACATCGTCAGCCTGAGCCACCGCATATACGGCGACATCAGGGTGCCGGCGTACCCCATCGAGTTCACCCGGACGCCGGCGCGCCACGGGTTCACGGCGCCCCACCTGGGCGAGCACACGGGAGAGGTGCTGCGGGAGATCGGCGGCTACAGTGACGAGGAGATCGCCAGGTTTCGGAGCGACGGTGTGATCGACGGCGCCGGCTAGGAGGCTCACGGCCTCCCTCTGTCTACCTTCAGCCAAAGCACAGGGCGCCGAACCCCTGAAACGCCCAATCATCCGGGAGCTCCACCTTCTGTACCTTCTCGCTCTGGCACGCAGGGCATTTCAGGCTGCCCTCCTGTGCGTCGCTGCCGGAGCGCCCGTCGGTGAAGATGCCCCAGCACTGCTGGCACTGATATCCAGGTAATGGCATCTCTGACCCTCCTGTTCCGCACCGGCCTCTGAGGCTCACGGCCTCGAGTGCCTGTGCTCATCCCGACTGGTATTCTCGCAGGACCGGTCCGTGCTGTCTGCGACTTTGGTCGCCGTCAGCCTTCTTGGAGAAGCTGTCAGCGTCTCCGGTGGCGGACAGGCAGGGCCACCTGGAAGGTGCTGCCTTTGCCAGGCCGGCTCTCTGCCCATGCTTTGCCGCCATGAGCTTCCGCCATCTGTCGGACGATGGCCAAACCCAGCCCCGCGCCGCCCTCTCCGCGGCTGCGGGACTCCTCGACGCGATAGAAGCGGTCGAAGACGTGGGGCAGGTGTTCCGGGCTGATGCCCTCGCCGGTGTCGGCCACGGAGACCAGCACGCTCGAGGCATCGATCCCGTGTGCGGCGTCACTGTCGATCGAGCGCGCCGAGACGGTTATCGTGCCTCCGGCAGGGGTGTGCCGGATGGCATTGGTTAGAAGGTTGCCCAGGACCTGCTCGATCCTGGCCGGGTCCACTTCTACCGGCGGGAGGTCCGCAGCCAGGTCGGACGTGAGCTCGAGCCCCTTCTCTCCGGCCGGCGCGGAGAAGGTAACCAGCTTGCGCCGGACGAGCTCGGCCAGGTCGGTGGCGGCCAGCTGCAGCTTGAGCTGACCTGATTCCGCCAGCGACAGCTCTCTCAGGTCGGCGGTCAGCCGGGTGAGGAGGGCCGTTTGTTCCTTTATGACATGGAGGTGTTCCTTGTCGGCCTGGAATACGCCGTCCTCTATGCCGTCCACCGTTCCTTCGATGACCGTCAGGGGGGTTCGCAGCTCGTGGGTGATGTCGGCTATTATCCGCCGCCGCTCCGTCTCCGCCCCTTCCAGGCTGGAGGCCATGGCGTTGAAAGAACGCCCCAGGTCGCCCAACTCGTCCTTCGACTTGATGTCAACCCGGTAGCCCAGGTTGCCTCCGGCCACCTGGCGGGCGCCTCGGTTCAGCAGCTTGACCGGTCCCACGATCTGCCGGATGAGGATGAGACCCAGAGCCAGGGCCACTATCGCCGCGGCGATGGCCACGATGATCAGCCACCGGTTGACCCGGTCGAGGAAGTCCTCTTCGTTGGACGTGGCAACCTGCTGTGACCCGCCCCCGCCGTACCCGTAGCCCCTTCCGCCCCGGGTGTAGGTGGAGAAGAGATAGACCTGGCCCACGTCTTCGCCTGACGCCGCCACCAGCGTCCCATCGCTCAGGCCGACATTGCCGGCGGTTTCCCCCACCCAGTCCTGGTCTGTGTCACCCACCACCAGCCCGTCGATGTCGGTCAGCACCAGCCGGTCACTCGAAGACCGCAGCAGGTCAGGCAACAGCTCATCAACGTCGGTCCAACGCTGGTCCCGCTCGTAGAAGCTGCCCAGCACAGCGGCCACATTCCCGACATAGTCCTGGCTTGACTGGGACGCGTACTGGCGGAACTCGCTGGAGGTGCTGACGTTGACCAGATATGCCATCAGCCCGATGGAGACGATCACGACGACCAGGAGGGCCCCGGCCAGCTTCGAGTTCAGGCTACGCATTCCGGCCCTCTCCCAGCTTGTAGCCGACTCCGTAGACGGTGACGACATAGGTCGGATGCTCGGCGTCCGGCTCGATCTTCTTGCGCAGGTTCTTGACGTGGCTGTCGATGGTGCGCTCATAGCCCTCATAGGAGTCTCCCTGGACCCGGTCCAGGAGCTGCATCCGGCTGAAGACGCGACCCGGGCTCTCCATCAGGGCCCTGAGCAGGTCGAACTCGGTGGCCGTGAGGTCCACCTGCTGGTCACCGACGCGGACCGCCCGCCTCTGCACATCCATGGACAACAGGCCGGCTCTCAGCAGGGTCGGCGGCTCGATCCCGGCCCGGTAGCGCCGGAGCACCGCCTTCACCCTGACCACCAACTCCTTGGGGTCAAAGGGTTTGCTGACGTAGTCGTCCGCCCCCAGCTCCAGGCCCACGATCTTGTCCGACGTCTCATCACGCGCCGTGAGCATGATAATGGGCACATCCGAAGACTTGCGCAGGGTGCGGCACACGTCCCACCCGGAGACCTCCGGGAGCATCAGGTCCAGTATGATCAGGTCAGGGTGTTCCCTCCGGGCCACCTCGAGCGCCGATCGGCCGTCGCCGGCGGTCAGCACCTTGTAGCCATCCCTCTCCAGGTAGGCTTTGACGATGTCAACGATTCTCTTTTCGTCGTCTACTACCAGTATGCTGGCGACCACGACTCCCTCCGCGGGCTGTTCCGGCCCTTCGTGGCGGCGCCCTGCCCAAGTGGGAATGGGGCAGACGGACGCCCGCCTACCCCATTGTCTCACACAATTCCAACTACTTGCCCGTTCCGAGACGCTGTTGAGTCCTGGTCTGGTCCCGGTCACCAATGCAGGTCCCGTCGCAGTCCCGTGTTCGGAGCTGGTCACAGTCGCCACCGCCTGCCTGCAGGCAGTTCTGGGTCCTGGTCTGGACCTGGCACTGTGCCGCGTCGCCGCTGCAGGAACCGTCTTGGAACCTCAGTTGGTCCTGAGTGCAGTCGCCGGCGCAGACACAGGTCCCGGCGCCGTTGCCCTGAGTCCCGGCGGCAGGGCCGGACGAGCTGGCGGCGACGATTACCGGCACTGAAAGCGCGGCAATCACGCCGAGGGTGGCAGCTACGATCTTGAAGTTCATGGTCTCACCTCCTTTCGTTTCCATGAGCTCTTTCGAGCCTCTAGAAGCAGGATACTCCCCGCTTCTGCAGAAGTTGTGGAGAAGCGGTGGTGTTTCTGTGTGGTCCGCGTACCGGCCAGGCTGCAGTCGGGCTCTTCGCGGATTGCCTCTTCGCGGATTGCCTATTGACGTGCGCCCCTGTGTGTGGTAGCCTCAGCGCAATTTGAAGGACGAAAGGAGGATCTGGAGCATGGCACAAGCATACTGCGTGAAGTGCAAGAAAAAGGCGGAGATCAAGAATCCGAAGCAGGTGACCCTGAAGAACAAGCGACCCGCGATCCAGGGCACCTGCCCCAAGTGCGGAACCAAAGTATTCCGCATCGGCAAGGCCTAGCCTTGCAGGCTCGGAGCGGGGGCCAAATGCGGTGGCCCCCGCTCTTTCTTTGCTGCCCCTCTCCTTGATACCGCGCCTCCTCCTTACCCTTCGGCCCCGCAACACGGCTTGATCCATCGTTTCGCTGCCAAACAGGGCGTTTTGGCTCACCGGTTCGAGCCAAACGGGTCTTTTCGCCGCCAGCGATGATGCGCCAGACTTGGCGCAGCACTGGCCATTCCGCCGGTCAAATGGGATGAATCCGTGACATAAGCGCCGGCTTCTGAGACCCCATCGTGAGGGCCCTCCGCTAGATTGCGGCGTGGAATGGTTAACCGGAATACGAAACAAGGCAGGAGATAGAAGAAGATGAAGAGATCGAGGTTGCTGTATGCAGTCGCCCTGGGCCTGATCATGGCAGTGACGGTTCTGATGTCAAGCTCCACACCGGCACTGGCCTTGCCCCCTACAGTAGCGTCGGCCACCCCGGGCCAGGGTGGCCAGGGGCAGAGCCTGAGTATCACGGTAGCGGGCGCTGACTTCACCGGCGCCACTTCAGTGGGATTTGGGTCGGGAGTGACCGTTGACAACTTCACTGTGGACAACAGCACGCAGATCACGGCGGCCCTGACCATCGGCGCCGCGGCTGCGCCCGGAGCCCGGGACGTCTCGGTGACCAACGCCGACGGCACCGGCACTCTGACAGGCGGTTTCACGGTCATGCAGGCTCCCGTGGTAGTAGCAGCCGACCCCCGTCAAGGGAACCAGGGGCAGACGGAGAATGTGACGGTAGCCGGCGTCGGCTTCACCGGCGCCACGGCGGTGGACTTCGGCACAGGCATCGCCACCAACAGCTTCACGGTGAATACTGCGATCCCCATGCCGGTGCAGATCGGCACCGGGACCGCGACGCAGAGCTATCCGTTCCATACCTACTATGATGACACGCGCACGCAGTCCATCCTTCTGTCCAGCGAGATCGGTCAGCCGGGAGAGATCCAGAGACTGAGGCTGTACTGTTCCACCAGGCCGGGACAGAACCTGGCCAATTTCTATATCCGGATGCAGCATACCAGCATGAGCTCGTTTTCGTCCACGAACTATGTCAACAGCGGATGGACCACCGTCCTGCACGCTACCAATGTAAGTGTGGCCTCCTGGACGGTGCCGGGATGGGTGGAGTTCGAGTTCACCACCCCCTTCGACTACGATGGAGTCAGCAATCTCCTGGTTGACTACTGCGTTGACAACACCTACTACACGTCAAACGGCTATTGCCGCTACACCGCAGCGGCCAATCGATCGCTGACCTACTATACCGACCTTTCCAGCGGCAACCTTCTCAACCGGGCCACCGGGTCAATAGCAGGCTGGTACAACAACGTGGTCCTGGTCATGCAGGGGGACACGATAGTTGCTGAGATCACCATCGGAGGCGGGGCGCCTTCAGGCTACCGGGATGTGTCCGTCACCACTCCCGCCGGCACGGATAACCTGACGAATGGCTTCATGGTGGTCGCCGCCCCCAGCCTGAGCTCGGTCAACCCCACCGAGGCGGACCAGGGGACGGCCAGCGCCGTCGCCATCACGGGTGCGGACCTGTTTGGGGTTACGACCGTGAGCTTCGGCGCCGGGGTGACTGTGAACAGCTTCAACGTGGACAACGGCACCCAGATCACCGCCAGCATCTCCATCAGTGGGTCAGCCGCGGTCGGCAGCAGGGACGTCACGGTGACGAATCCCGCCGGTACCGCGATTCTGACGGGCGGCTTCACAGTCGACCAGGCGCCGCCGCTGATAGCCTCGTTGACGCCCAATCAGGGGATACTGGGGCAGTCGGAGAATGTAACCATCACCGGGAACTATTTCACCGGGGCCAGCGCGGTGAGCTTCGGCGCCGGTATCACCACCGACAATTTCACTGTGGATAGCGACACGCAGATAACCGCCACCATCACCATAGATGGGGGAGCAACGCCGGGCTACCGGGACGTGTCGGTCACCACTCCTGAGGGTGCCGACACCGAGGTCAATGGATTCGTGGTGGTGGCCACCCCCAGCCTCGTCTCGGCCACCCCGAATCAGGCGGTTCAGGGCCAATCGCTGAGCGTAATCATGACGGGGACCAATCTCTTTGGAGCGACGGCCGTGGG
>CAYPDY010000099.1:0-2242 GCA_964409515.1 uncultured Dehalococcoidia bacterium | reverse complement strand
AACCGTCAACAGCTTCACGGTGGACAGCGGCACCCAGATAACGGCCAGCGTCACCGTGGGCGCTGCGGCCACGGTAGGGACCAGGGATGTCACGGTAACGAACGTGGCGGGTACGGCGACGCTGACCGGCGGTTTCACGGTCAACCAGGCGCCGCCCACCATCAGCTCGGCCACCCCGAGCCAGGGAGTGCAGACCCAGACGGAGAACGTGACGATCTCAGGCACGTACTTCACGGGCGCCACCTCGGTGAGCTTCGGTGCGGACATCACCACCAACAGCTTCACCGTTGACAGCGCCGTCCAGATCACGGCCAACATCACCATCGGCAGTTCGGCCGCAGCCGGACCGAGGGGTTTCTCGGTAACCACCCCGGGGGGCACGGCCACCATGACGAACGGCTTCACGGTCCTGACCCTGCCCACCATAACCTCTGTGATTCCGACCCAGGCGGACCAGGGGCAGACCACGAGCGCCACCATCACGGGCGCCAATTTCGTCGGAGTGACGGCGGTGGGCTTCGGCTCGGGGATAACCGTCAACAGCTTCACTGTGGACAACGACACCCAGATAACTGCCGGTATTGCCATAGACGATTGGGCCACGGTGGGCGCCAGAGATGTCTCGGTGACCAAGGCCGGAGTCGCGGCGACCCTGACCAGTGGTTTCACGGTCGACCAGGCACCCCCGGTGATAGTGGCGGTGGACCCCGCCCAGGGCATCCAGGGGCAGACGGAGAACGTGACGATCAGCGGAAGCCACTTCACCGGCGCCACCGCGGTGGACTTCGGCCCGGGCATCACCACCAACAGCTTCACGGTGACGCCATCTTCAGGGGCATCCGAGGTGCAGATCGGCACCGGGACGGCGGGGGTGGCCCTGCCGTTCTATACCAGCTACTACGATGCCCGCACACAGTCCGTCCTGCTGGCCAGCGAGATCGGGCAGCCGGGAGTAATCCAGAAGCTGAGGCTGTACTGCACGGGGAGACCGGGACAGGACCTGTCCAACTTCTACATCCGCCTGCAGCACACCGCCCTGAGCTCATTTTCGTCGACGGCTTTCGTCAACGGCGGATGGACCACCGTCCTCCACGCCACCAACGTGGATGTGGACGCCTGGACGGTGCCGGGGTGGGTGGAGTTCGAGTTCACCACTCCCTTCAACTACGATGGGGTCAGCAACCTGCTGGTCGACTACTGTGTTGACAACAGCTACTCCACATCATATGGGATATGCGACTACACCAACGCCACCAGCAGGACGATCTACTACTCCGCCAACCTGGCCGGCGGCAACGTTCTCGATCAGGCCACCGGGGCCAGCGTTCTCGACTATTACATGAACGTGTCCCTGGTTATGCAGGGAGACACCATAGAGGCCAATATCACCATCGATGGGGCGGCAACCCCGGGTTACAGGGACGTCTCGGTGACCACCCCCGGGGGTGCGGATGCACTGGTCAACGGCTTCACCGTCCTCGGGGTTCCCACCCTCAGCTCGGTCAGTCCGGTCCAGGCGGTCCAGGGACAGACCACAAGCGTCACCATCACGGGCACCAACCTGTTTGGGGTGACAACCGTGGGGTTCGGCTCCGGGGTAACCGTGAACAGCTTCACCGTGGACAGCGGCACCCAGATAACGGCCAGCATCACCGTGGGCGGTTCAGCCACGGTTGGGACCAGGGATGTCACGGTGACGAACGGCGCCGGCACGGCGACCCTGACTGCCGGTTTCACGGTCAACCAGGCGCCGCCCACCATCAGCTCGGCCAACCCGAACCAGGGAGTGCAGACACAGACACTTAACGTTACTATCCTGGGCACCTACTTCACGGGCGCCACCTCGGTGAGTTTCGGTGCGGACATCGCCACCAACAGCTTCACCGTGGACAGCGCCACCCAGATCACGGCCAACATCACCATCGGCGGTTCGGCCGCGGCCGGCCTGAGGGACTTCTCGGTGACCACGCCGGGGGGCACGGCCACCATGACGAACGGCTTCACGGTCCTGGCCCTGCCCACCATAGGCACGGTCAGCCCCACCGGGGCAGACCAGGGAACGGCCCTCGCCGTCACCATCACCGGCGCTAATCTCACCGGTGTGACAGCCGTGGGCTTCGGCTCGGGCATTATCGTCAACAGCTTCACCGTGGACGGCGACACCCAGATAACGGCCAGCATCGACATCGACGAGTTGGCTGCAGTAGGCGCCAGGGATGTCACGCTGACCAAGGCCGGATTC
>CAYPDY010000098.1:0-10028 GCA_964409515.1 uncultured Dehalococcoidia bacterium | reverse complement strand
CAGTACTTGAGATCCCATTCCTTCATTACTTCCCGGGTAAACTGTTCAGTGGCCATGTCTTCTTTCCTCCTTCGCGGCTAACGGTGATACCCTGTGGGGCCCACGGGTCAGACTGCCTCCTCGTCCTTCAGCGCGGTGATGTCATCCCAGGTGTAACCCAATTCCAGGAGTATCTCCTCGGTGTGCTGCCCGAACTCGGGGGCCTGCCTGCCAAGTGCCAGCGGCATGGCGCTGAACCTGTACGGAAAGCCAAGAACCCTGGCCCGGCCCCACTCACTGTGGTCAAACTCGACCGTGTAGTCATTGGCCAGCACCTGGGGATCGCTGACAACCTCAGACATGGTCTGAACGGGCGCGAAGATCAGGCCATGGTCACTTAGAAGCCGGGCCCATTCCGCCCTCGGCCTGCTGGCGAAGACGCGATCGATGATCGTGATCAGCTCCGCCGAGTTTTTCGCCCTCACCATCATGTCGCTGAACCTGGCGTCCGATTCCAGGTCGGGAACACCCAGCGCCCGGCACAGACTGGGCCAGTACCTGTCGGCCTGGTACATGGAGAGCGTGAGCCACTTGCCATCAGCGCACCTGTAGTAGCTTGCCAGGGGATTCATGGACCTGGCCCGGTCCCTCCGTTCTTCAACATGGCCCCGGACAAGCTGGTCCTGGACATGGATGGCTTCCAGCGCGATCATGCTTCCCAGCAGGGACACGTCAACCCTCTGCCCCAGCCCGGTCCTCTGTCGCGCGTGAAGCGCTGCCAGTATCCCCTCGACCATCACCATTCCCGCGGTCTGATCAGCCAGCCCACCCACGTAGCTCACCGGCGGCATGTCAGGGCTGCCCCACAGATACATCATCCCGGACCTGGCCAGAGCTGCGGCGTCCATAGCCGGCTCCCCAGCCTCGGGCCCCTCAGGCCCCCAGCCCGAGCAGGCAGCGTAAATCAGCCCCGGGTTGCAGCGAGCAAGGGTCGCATAGTCTGCCCCCAGGCTGGCGGCGGTGCTCTCCTGCCAGTTCTGCACCAGGACATCCGCTTGCGTTACCAGCTGATGAAATATGTCCCTTCCCCGGGGCTTGGTGATGTCGAGGGCGATGCCCCTCTTCCCGCGATTGCAGACATCGAAGGTGGCACTGGCAACGGGGGCCGGGGTGCCATCCTCGGCATCTTCTGCTTCCCCGAGGTCCAGTATCCCCCTCATGGCGTCGGGGCGGCCGCGCACCTCGATCTTGATGACATCGGCCCCGAGGTCCGCCAGGATCCGGGCGCAGATGGGCGCGGTTATCCATCTCCCGCAGTCCAGGACTCTGAGGTCATCGAGTGGCTTCGTCATCTTTGGGACCTCCATCAACGGGATTTGGAATAACGCCAGGTTGCGCGCCTATGACCGCCTGGATTTCGACCGTCCTCTCACCGCCGTGCTTCGCCGCAGCCCTCGCTCCCCGCCATGCGCGGTACCGTTTCGGCCAAAGGAGTATTCCTACACCGATGAAGCGCAGTATCAGCAGCAGAACGACCCCGTAAATCAGCATCTCTATGCCCGGGAACTGGCTGCCATACTCCCGCCTGGCCCACCATACCAAAGGTATCATTAGTGCCGGACCGACCACCGGACCCCACGTGGTCCCTGCCCCGCCGATGTATACCATCAGTGACACGGGGACTATCGTCTCCGGGCCTATCAAAGGCATGGCTCTCACCACATGCGTGTACTGGGCCCAGAACGTGCCGGCGATTGAGAATAGAACGGCGCTGATGACAAAAACGGTCATTCTGCTCGACAACAGGTTGACGCCCGAGATTGAAGCGAGCCGCGAGTTCCTGGCGCTCGCCCTGAGCCGCAGACCCAGTCTTGATTTCATGACGAAGTAGGTCAGGATCACCACGCAGACAGCCAGAGCCAGGATGATGTAATAGTAGGGCGCTGGACTCGCCCATTGATAATTCCACGGGTCATCTGTCAAAGGCGGGGTCATGGACAGCCCTCTTGAGCCGCCTATGGAGGTTACGGACGACACCAAAAACACCGCAATCATGGCGAAGGCCAGAGTCATCGCCGCGAAGGCCACAAAGGAAATCGCGCCCCGCAGGATGAGCCAGCCGGTGGGCAACGCCAGCACCACGGACAGCGCCACGCCGGCGAGCATCCCCAGCCAGGGGCTGACGCCAAAATGAAGCCACAGAAGCGTCGAAGTATAGGCCCCGGCTCCGAGGAACAGGCCGTGCATCATCGAGAACAGACTGCCGCGCAGGAGCAGGTGCCAGGCACAGGCGAGATAGATGATCCACGTCATATTAATGAGCATCTTGAGCCAGTAGTCGCTCGTCCAATAAGGAGCGCTGATCAAGACTGCCAATAGGATGAATATCAGCGATGCGTAGACGGATGTCTTGTGGATCATTTCCTGGTGAACAACCCTTCTGGCTTGAGCAGTAACACGGCAACAAAGGCCGCGTAGGGGAAGACGGGGGCCAGCGCCGTCCCCAGATAATAGTCACCGACGGCCTGTAGAACGCCAATGATCAGCCCCGCCACCAAAGCTCCAACGAAGCTGCCCAATCCCCCCAGTGTGCACACGACGAAGGCGAAAAGGAGAAGTGACGATCCCTTGAACGGATCTACCGACCATATGGGTGCGGTCAGAGACGCGGCGATGGCCACCAGCACAAATGCCACTGCGCAGACGAGAGCCTGTATCTTCTTGGCATCGATGCCGATCAGGCCGGCCATTTCGGTGTTCTCGGCAATGGCTCGTACCGAGCGGCCAAACCCAGTCCTCGTCAGAATCAGATGCAATACGAGGGTCACCACCACACTGACGGCAACGGCTATGAGGTATGGCCACGGTATCACCAGGGACCCGACGGAGACCGCCCTTCCACCGATAGCCGTTGGAGTCGAGACAGCATCAGCACCGTAGTATTTCCTCAGGACACTCTCCATGATCCATGACACTCCCAGGAAGCCCATGAAGACACCTGCGGGGCCTGTGAGCATGAGAGGCCGGAAGAGGGTGTAATAGATTAGAACACCCGCGACGAAGAACACCGGTCCCACGATGAGGATCGACACATAAGGGTCCAAGCCAAAACTGACATTCAGGCTGAAGCAGGCGAACAGAGCAACCGTCAAGAGATCTCCGTGCGCCACCTGGAACTCCTTGGTCACGGAATAGATCAACGTCAGTCCAGACGCGAACAAGGCATATACCCCTCCCAAGGCCACGCCGAAGATCAGTATCTGGACTAAGGTGACTGCCAAGTTGATCTCCTGCTCATTGCTCTAATCACTGTACAAGGTCCCCATTGCCGGGCAATCTATATCGAGAGATAGCCCTTCTGGACAAAGTCGGATTCCTTTATCTCTCCAGGCAAGCCTTCCAGCACGATCTTGCCCTGGTCCATGACATACACCCAGTCGGCAACCTCCAAGGTCACGGCCACGTTGTGCTCTACCATGAGGATTGACAACCCGCTATCCCGGAGGCTTCCGACGGTGCTGAGAACATTGTCTATGGCGATGGGCGCCAGCCCAAGCAGGGGCTCATCCATCACCAGCAGCTTTGGCTTGGCCATCAGCGAACGCGCCACTGCCAGCAAAGATGCCTCGCCCCCGCTGAGGTTCATGGCCAGCTGTCGCCCCCTCTTCTTCAGGATGGGGAATCGGGCCTCCATTTCCGCCAGATCTCTTTCTTTCTCACCTCTGCTGGAGTTCCTCCTCGGCGTGGCGCCGACCTGCAGGTTCTCGGCAACCGTCATTGCGCCGAAAAGGCCTCTGCCCTCGGGAACGTGAATTATGCCCAGCTTGGCGATTTCGTAGGGCGGCCTGCCGTCGATCCTTCCCCCTTGGAACCAGCAGCTCCCCGCAACGGGTCTTTTCAAGCCGGATATGACCCTCAAGACGCTGGTCTTGCCTGCCCCATTCAGGCCAATGAGCGCCACCAGTTTCCCCTCCGGGACCTCAAAACAAACACCATTCACCGCCTTCACCGCCCCGTAGCACACCGTCAGGTCCCTGACAGAGAGGAAGGCGCCTGCTGTATCAGCCATTGATCCGCCTGCCCAGGTACAGCTCTTGTACTCGCTCATCATGTTGCACTTCCCAGGGTGTGCCTTCGGCGATCTTGGCTCCGGAACTCAAGACGATCACCCTGCCGCAAATCCCGAAAAGCGGCCCCAGACGATGTTCAATGATTACCGTGGTCGTGCCGCCCGCCTGGGCTTTCAAGACCAGGTTTACCGTCAGGTTGATCCTTTCCGCAGACAAGCCGGTGAATGGTTCGTCAAGGAGCAGCATCAGGGGTCTGGACACCAGGGCCTGGCCGATGGCCACCATCCTCTGGTCCGCAAAAGACACCTCGGTTATGAGCTTCTCTGCCAGGGCGTCAATACCAAGGGCCTTGAGCATCTCCCCTGCCAGTTCGCGCGCGGCCGCCATCGACATGCGCCACACCAACGGCACCATGATGCTCTCGATAACGGAGAAGTCATAGAAGTACTCCGATTTCTGACAAGACCGGCTCAGGCCCAATTGGGCCACCTGATGGCACTTCAGACCATCGATACGCCTGCCATCAAGGTACACTTCCCCCTTGTTGGGCTTGTAGAAGCCACTGATCACTTCGAACAGCGTCGACTTGCCAGATCCGTTCGGCCCGATAACCCCCAGAATCTCGCCGGCTCCTACCTCGAATGAGACACCATCTACCGCCGCCACATCGCCGAAGGTCTTCGTAATACCTCTGATCGACAGCATCGCACCTCCGAAGGATCCGAAGGGTGGGCAAAAATGCCCACCCTTCCCTTATCGACGAGGGTTATGACTTGAACTTGGCATCGGCGTTGGCATAGGCCTCCGGTCTGACAACGCTGCACACCCCGTCTTGCCATTGCACAATGAAGTACCCCTGGTCTACAGGCTCATGCGTGTCTGAGAACTTGAACGCCGGCGCGAAATTAGGCATTATGAGGTCGGCAGTCCCCGCGGGAATGTTGATCTCTGCCAGCGCGTCGTTGATAGCCACCGGATCCGCCGATTTGGCATCCTTAATCGCTGTCAGCAGCAGGCGTATGGCCTGGGCGCCTACGATAGCTCTCCCAGCCGATCCCGCGCCGTTTACCGCCTCATACGCGGCCACGAAGTCCCGCGTAGGAGCATAGTCCATGGCCGCTACCACGGTGGCAGTCGTGAACTGACCCGGCTGGCCGAGCGTTCTATCGGCAACATCCTGACCGATCTGCTCAATGTTCCCTTGCATATTCAGACCCAACCACAAACCGACGGGCGGCAGGTAGTTCAGCCGGTCCAGAGCCTTAAGCAGATCTGCCTGAGAATATGGATCAGTGAAGGACAGGAAGACATCCGGGTTGGCTTGACTCAACTTCAGAGCGTAGCTATCCCAGGAGCTGACTCCGAAGGTGTGAGTCTCATTAAACACCACCGTCAGGTTATGTGCCGCTAATGCCGGCTCAATAATCTGAGTCTTTCCCTTCAGCATATCGCTGGCCTGATAGCTCAGCAGGCCCACGGTCTTCGGGGTCTTTCCATAATCACTGAAAAGCCTGTCAATGAACCGCTTGAACGCTTCAGCCATCTGGGGGTAGCTCGAGCTGGAGGTGCCGGACCAAAAGTAGCCGTACCCTTCGGCAGTGACCGCGCTGTCATAGCTACCCGATGCCAGAATCGGCACCTGATACTTGTCGGCCAACGGCGCCGCCTGCGCTTGGGAGACTTCATCGGATCCTACAAAGACTGCCGCCACTCCCTCTTCGGTAATCAGGCGCTCTACCTCGCTTGCGGTGATCGTTGCGTCGCCTTGGTCGTCGACAGCCACAAGCTTCAACTGAGCCCCACCCAATTCCTCTATGCCCCCGGCCGCATTTATCTCGTCCACCACCCACTTCATCCCCGCTGCGGTCTCCGTGCCGATCTGACCCAGATACCCGCTCATTGGCAGCACTGCCCCGACCTTGACCACCTCCGCATTTGACTCACCTCCTCCACCGCATCCGATGCTGCCCAGGACTAGAGACAACACCATGAGTACTGCTAAGACCATGCTTGCCTTCTTCAATTCCCCTCCCTCATCACTGGATATAGTCAGGCCATCCGGCCTGCGACTCACGCACCTCATTCGCCAGCATATCAGCGGCTCAGATGACCTCCCGCTCTTTGAACCGGGATATGTCATCCCAGGTGTAGCCCAGCTCCTGCAGCACCTCCTCAGTGTGCTCGCCCAGTATGGGGCACGGCCTGGTGACCGCCGCCTTCGTTTCGGTGAACCTCCACGGTATCCCCACCACCTTCTCCCGGCCGTATCTGGGGTTGTCGTAGTCGATGACATAGTCGTTGGCCATGGCCTGCGGATCATTGGCCAGCTCCGGCAGCCTCTGGACCTCGGCATAAGGTATGCCATGCTCCTGGAAGATCCTGGCCCACTCGGCCCTTGCCTTCTTGATCATGATCCCCCGCATGATGGGCAGCACCTCTCGTGTCATCTGCACGACGGTGAAGAGGTCCTTGAACCGAGGGTCATTTCTCAGCGCGTCGTCCAGTCCCGCGCAGTCACAGAAGGCCGGCCAGTACCGGTCATACTGGTTCATCGCCAGGTAGATCCACCGGCCGTCAGCGCACTCGTAGAAGTAGTAGAGCGGGTTTTGCATCCACTGGTTGGCCGGATCGTTGGCGGGGTCCACGCCATTCGAGAGGGCGTAGCTGACAGCAAACCTGGCCATGGCTATGCTCGAGCCGTAGATCGAGGTGTCCAGCCTCTGGCCCCTGCCCAGCTTCTCCCTGGCCTGGAGCGCCGCCATTATGCCTAAAGCCAGGAACACGGCCCCCGACATGTCGGAGAAACCTATCGGGGGAGGCTCCACGGGGTGCTCAGAGCCCATGGTGAAGGTGTACATCAGGCCTGTCCTGGCCATGGCGGTTGCATCGAAGCCGCGTCCATCGGCGTCGGGGCCAGCCGGTCCCCAGGCGGATGCCTGGCCGTATATGAGCATGGGGTTCAGCGCGGACAGGCTGGCATAGTCCAGGCCCAGCCTGACCGCAGGCTCGGACCGGAAGCTGTGAATGAAGACGTCCGCCCTCTTGACCATGTGGTGCACTATCTCGCGGGCTTCAGCCGTCTTCAGGTCCAGGGCGATGCCTCGCTTGTTGCGGTTGACCACCTCGTATGTCACGTTCCGCCGGCCCTCGTAGAAGGCGCCGGAGAGCCCCAGAAGCGGGTCCCCGGTAATTCGTTGCTCGACCTTCACGACCTCGGCGCCCAGCTCACCCAGGATGCATGCCGCCGCCGGCCCCTGCATCCACCAGCTGCAGTCGATGACACGCAGACCTTCCAACGGACCAATCATCATTTCCAACATCTCCTTGACATCGAATCGATAGATAGATGGGGCCCCCCTGCGAGCAAATCAGCAGACTAACGCATCCCCTGAGATCGTCGTTCAAGGACGCGATCGTTGATTGCAGCAGGCCCCAGGTCATACTTGATGAGTTTCAGAGCGATGCTGGATTCTATGCCTGCTATTCCGGGAATCTTGCCCAGTTCGCCGTCCAGAAAATCGATCAGGTCCTCTTGCTTTTCGAAGACCACCCAAGCGATGACGTCGTACCGGCCATTACAGAGAAGTACGCTCCGGACCCGGTAATAACGTGCCAGTGCCCAACCTACATCCTTGATGCTCGATGGAGATACTCTCAGGCCTATGAGCGCCAGGCCTCTATCTCCCCGTGCATAAGATCCCCATATGGTCTGGAATGCGAGTGCCTTGCCTTCGATGAGCTTGTTAAGCCGGCGCACGACAGTGGTCCTGGTGGTGCCTAGTATCGTTGCCAGAGTGGTGGCCGATTCACGGGCATTCTTCTGGAGCTCCCGAATCAGGCCTATGTCCAAATCGTCGAGAAACACGCCATCGCCGTCAGAATCCGCCCTCTGTGCGTCAGGGGGGGCCGGGTGGCCCGGTTTGATCTCATGGAAGATTAATGACTCTTGCCGCACTATCCCTCGAAGTTTGCCCAGCTTTTCAGACACAAACCTGGCAATGTCGTACTGTGCCTTGAAAACGGCGATGGCCACGATGTCGAAAGGTCCGGTGAATAGCATCACCGACTGGATTTCCTCCATCGCGGCCAGCCCGCTGGCCACCTCAAAAAGGCCTGCAGGGTCGGTATTGATGCAGAAGACGACGGTGCTTCCATAACCCCTTACCCGTTCGTCAACGTAGCAGACGATCCGGACCCCCTTCTTGTTAAGCCTCTCGACCATGGCCTTGGCCGTTGCCCGTCCCACCCCCAGGCGCGCCGCCGCGTTGGTATAGGTGATGCGGGGATCCGCGTCCAGAAGGTCGATGAGCTTGAGGTCGGCTGCATCCAAGTGGCGCTGGTTCTGATCCGGACGGGGGTCAGCCATGGCCTTCAATCCCCTCCCGACATAATGCCTGCCTGGCTCCGTGGCCTTCGATCATTTAGAACATCCATTGCCACTCAACCGTCCATAACGTGCAGCCAATATAGATGCCGCCGTCCCTTTCGTCAATAGTCGTACCCGATGAGCGAGGTCCGCCCGGTGAGGTTTACTTCCGGGCGTCGGTGCTATAATCACTGCGGAAGGTGAGTCTCTAGTGCCAAAAGCAGCGGATTCCCCTGGCAAAGCGAAGATCGGCTACGCTCTCGGCGGCGGCGGGGCGCGGGGCCTGGCCCACATCGGGGTGATGAAGGTCCTCGAGGAGCATGGCATCCGCCCCGGTGTCATCGCCGGTACGAGCATGGGCGCCCTGATCGGGGCGCTGTACGCCAGCGGGCTGCGGGCCGGGGACATCGAGCGGGCCCTGCGCCTGGATGTGAGGCGCCTGGCCCTGCTGACGGACATCAGGCCGGCGGCCGGCGGCCTGGTCCAGGGCAAGCGGGTCATGGAGACGCTCCGGTCCTTCCTGGGGGACCTCACCTTCGAAGACCTGAAGATCCCCTATGCCTGCGTGGCGACGGATATCCTCAACGGCGAGGAGGTGGTGTTGCGCTCCGGCCCGGTGGTCGCGGCGGTCCGGGCCAGCATCTCCATCCCCGGCATCTTCACGCCGGTCAACGTGCGCGGGCGCTACCTCGTCGATGGCGGGCTGGTCAACGTGGTGCCGGTCAGCACCTGCCGGGACATGGGCGCCGACTACGTGGTGGGGGTGAATGTCATGCCCGACCCGTCGCGGACCTGCCTCGAAACGGAAGCGGGCGCGGAAGGTGCGCCGGAGAAGGGCGGCCGCGGAGCTCGCCCGCGGCAGCGCCGGCCGCCGAAGACCGGCGCCCCGAACATCGTGAAGGTGCTGGTCCAGTCGGTCAGCATCACCGGCTACCGGGTAGCCATGGAAAACCTGCGGGCGGCGGACCTGGTGATCAGCGCGGAAGCGGGCGACATAGGTTTCTTCCAGTTCGACCGGGAGGCGGAGGCCGTGGCCTCCGGCGAGAAGGCTGCCCGCCGGGCCCTGGAGGCGGCCGGCCTCTAGGAGGACTCGCTATGGCAGAAGAGCTCGACGAGATCAGGGAAGCCCTGCCGTTCCTCATCCCGCTGGTGATCCTGCAGGTGGCGCTCATGCTGGTGGCCCTGTTGGACCTGGTCAAGCGGGAGCGGGTCCGGGGCGGCAACAAGGTCATCTGGGGGCTGGCCATCGTCCTGGTGAACATCATCGGCCCCATCGTGTACCTGCTGGCCGGACGTTTGGAGGGCGCTGATGGCGGCGATCAGGACTGAAGGGCTGTCAAAGCACTACGGGACCGTCAAGGCCCTGGAGAACCTGAACCTGGAGGTGCCGGAGAACGTGGTCTTCGGGTTCCTCGGTCCGAACGGGGCCGGGAAGACGACCACGGTCAAGCTCCTCACCGGCTTCGCCCGCCCTACCGCCGGCCGGGCGTGGGTGGTGGGGCAGGCGGTCGGCGACGACCGGCTGGCCTTTCGGTCCAGGATAGGCCTGCTGCCCGATGTGCCGGCCTTCTACGACTGGATGAGCGGGCGCGAGTTCCTGCAGATGGTGGGCG
>CAYPDY010000097.1:0-10262 GCA_964409515.1 uncultured Dehalococcoidia bacterium | reverse complement strand
TGACATTTTCGCTGAACGCTTAGCTGGTGTCATAATCGTAGGACACCAACAGGGAACCGCTATCCACCTTGACAGCAAGGGGCAAAAAGCGTAATATAGAATGTGTTCTCGGGTGGTCGAACCAGTCGAAGAGGCTATGTCCGCCAGAGCAAAACGAGTAGGGTTGTAACCTACATAGGCTCACTCGGGTAACGAGCAGAAGCTACGAGGGCTCAAAGGCGGAAGAAGACCTGGGAAGCTGGAAAGGTCACCCGAGACTTTTTATTTACCTCGCGCCCTTATAGACCGCACCAGACTTGACGCATCGTTCCGCACCCTGGCCAGGTCATCTTCGTTCGGGCGGCCCCTGATATCACCCAGCCGGCCCATGATGTTGATTTCCCGGCCGTCGGGGAACTCACCCACCACGTACCATTCATCGGCCACGTCGAAACCGATGTGCTCGAAGAGCTGCGCCATGTACTTGCCCGAGGTGAGAACCTCGTTCAGCCCCGTGTGCGGGCCGGAGTAGGTGCAGAACACCACCGCGGTCTTGCCGGGTATCTTGGGAGCCCCCAGCTTGATGTCTCCTCTGGCCCGGTGCAGGTTCAGCCTCTCCTTGATGAAACGCATCATGGGCTCCGCCGGCAGGAACTCTATGGAGGGCGACCCCAGGAATACCAGGTCGTAGTCGTAGAACTCCTCCTCCCCGGCATCCTGCACGCTGCAGAGAGTGGACTCCACTCTCTCACTAAGGAGGCCCTGATGTATGGCATCGGCCACTTTCCGGGTGTTCCCGGTGGCCGAGAAGTAGACGATCAACGCCTTCAGGCTACGCTCATGTCCCGATTCCATTCTTCCTCTCCACTGCGGGCTCCGGCGCCTGGCCATAACGGGCCGGGAAGGTGCCCGCCAAATCTATCTTGTTCACCCTGATTCTCTCCATCCTCCGGGTCATCTCCCTCAGCTTGCGGTTCAGGAACCTGACGGCATCCCCCTCGGAACCCCGGGGCAGGGTCTTCAGAGTCAGCTCGACCGGGCCAAAGCCGCGGGATCCGATTTCCAGGCTGTCCAACTGCGGTGCTCCGCCGATGAAGTCGCAGACGGAGTCTATGAAGCTGTTGTGATAGGCAGCGGCAGAGTGGTACTTGACCAGTATGGCCAGGTCGTCCCTGGTGCCCCGCATTTTCGCTTCATGTTCCACAGCCTTCTTGTGCTTGAGCAGGTAGTGCTCCGTCTGAAGCTCCAGCGGCAGGTACCGGGCACGGGCACGGGACGGGCCCCGGAGGTATTCCCGCCGCCAGCTGATGGCCAGGCCCAGGCCGTAGATGCCGCCCAGGTAGTCGACAAAGGGCAGCCCGTCGTTCTCGGTGACACAGAGGTTACGCTCGATGTAGCCCCTCCGGGAGCGTCCGATCGGTCCCTGGAGAACGTCAGGGTGGACCAGCACCCGGGGCCATCCGGCCAGGTTCTCCGCGATTTCGTACGCCCCCGTGAAGGCCGGCCCGAACATCACGTTCAGCCTTGGTTCCTGCGCCTGGTAGTGCTTGCCCGCCATGACCGCGCCCCTCAGGAATGTCCCTCGAGTTGTCAGCCTGGCCTGGATGAGCCCGACGGCGTAGAGCAAGTAGAGCAGGGACGTGCCGTCAACTCCGTCGGCGCAGAGCACCACGGTGTCCGAGAACATCTGGCTGGTGACCTCGGGGATCCTCTCCGGCGGATTGGCGGGCTGAAGCTCCCTCAGCAGTTTCTGTGCCTCCTCGACGGACTGGCTCAGCATCTCCAGCGTGGCCTTGATGCGTGTAGCCTGCCTGGGATCTCTTTCGGACGCCTTGATCCTGTTCTTGAGACCCAGGATGTCCAGGTAGCATATGAGACGATCGACGTATACCTGGCCGCTTATCATGCCCTGCACTTCACCTTCAGGAACCCGCCCGGGCCAGATTATACCAGCACTGACTCACCCTGAATACCAGGGAAAGGTGCCGCCCCGGCTTCACAGACCCGCCTCCCTGAGGCTGCCCAGCCAATCGTTCATCCGGTTGAAGAACTCCAGAGAGACCTCATCATACGAGGCTTCGTAACCGCGGACCTCAGCCGGATGGTACAGCTGTTCTTCGCCAACAGGGGTGACCGGCAGAAGCGTGTTGCTGAACCCATCCCAGTCCTCATTGACGGTCAGGCCCAGTTTCTTCAACGGCCTGTCCACCGTCGCATCCACCAGCACCAGGTCCCCCTCGATCTCCACCTTGCAGGCCAGATGGTAGCTCATCGGCATGCCCTCCGCCAGCTTTCGAAGATGCGGCGGGTAGTCCACCTCAAGGTCGCTCCACCGGTAGGGATAGACCACGTAGAGCACCGGCAGCCCCAGCCTCTCGTACATGTCCCTAAGCAGGAAGTGCTTCGGCGTGCAGGACCCCTGACCGATAGCGAGTATCCGGTCGTAGTGCAGCGCGCTGTTGATCCCGGGGACCACCACGTAGGGGATGTCCCGTATCTTCCCAAAGACGTCTACCCTGGCTGCCACAGCGCTCTTGCCGTGGGTCCATTCTCTGAACTTGTCGTCGATGGAGCCGGCCATACTCTCCCTCAAACGCGCTCCCACACCAGGTGACCGGTGTGAGGTTCGCCGAAGAGAGGGAACGGCGGCATGGTCAGAGACAGCCTCTTGCCGGCCAGCTCCATGTGCCTCTCCACGGGTTCGCCGGTCACGTTCGGGTCCAGGCTGGCCTCGACGTGATGTATCACCTTCTCTCCTTCGATTTCGTACCGGCCGCAGTAGGACACGAAGGTGGCCGCCGCCAGCGCCTTCTCTTCCGTACTGGCCAGGCTGAGCATGCCAACACTGAGCCTGGGCCGGTCGGCCCTCATCATGGCCACGTGCATGCGGCCGTCCTCCCCGTATCCTATGTACCCGACCGGGTCCTTGCCCAGCGGATAGTGCCTCCGGCCGTCCGGGCCCTTGACTTCATAGGGGACGAGCTTCCAGGTTCCCACCAGGGGGTTGTTGGTCATGTGCGGCTCCTTTGTGCTGGATCAGGGTGCCTCCGGGCGTCCGGCGTCTCATCAGGCTGTTCACAGCGTAGCGACTGCGCGGGGCACGTGTCAACCGGCGCGTCGGTGGGGCTGCCGGCGCCGGCTGTGCTCTTGACATAACCCTGCGCCATCGAGCTCAGGCCATGGTCGGGCCGAGGCAACTGGTTGGCGGACTCGAGGCACTTTGGGTTATCATTTCATGAGCTGCCTCGCACACCGCATCGCGGAGCAGCAGATGGGGGGTACCAGCATGGTTGTGGTTACCGGCGCTACAGGACACCTCGGAAACGTACTCGTTCGTGAGCTTCTGTCCCGAGGAGAGACCGTGAAGGTGGTGATACCTCCCGGCGAAGACACCGCCCCGCTGGACGGGATGGCGGTGGAGAAGGTGACCGGCAACGTCCTGGACACGGACTCACTGGTCCGGGCCTTCAAGGGAGCCGACTTCGTGTACCACCTGGCCGGCATCCTTTTCACCTCGCCGAGGAAGACCAAACGGTTCTACGACGTGAACCTCGAGGGTACGCGGAACGTGGCCGAGGCCTGCCTGAAGTGCGGCGTGAAGAGGATGATCCACACCAGCTCCATCCAGGCGCTGGCGGAGCCGCCCAGGGGCACGGTCATCGACGAGGGCAGTCCCTTCGATCCTGCCAGGGTCATCGGCGACTACGCCAAATCGAAGGCCAGGGCCAGCCTGGAGGTGCTGTCGGCGGTGAAAAGGGGGCTGGATGCCGTGATCCTCTGTCCCACGGGGGCGATAGGCCCGTACGACTACAAGCCGTCCAAGATGGGCCAGTGGTTCCTGGACGTGGCCACGGACAAGTTCGACGGAAGGGTCTACACCATCAACGGCGTCTATGACTTCGTGGACGTCCGGGACATCGCCGCGGCCCAGATCGCCGCGGCGCACAAGGGGAGGAAGGGCGAAGCCTACATCCTCTCCGGCGAGCCGATCGACCAGCTGAAGCAGACGCAGATCCTGCAGGAAGCGTCGGGCGCGCGGGGACGCCTGTACGGCATTCATGTCTGGCAGCTCAAGCTGATAGCGGCGACGGCCTGGGCCTACAACTGGATCAGGAACACGGCGCCCGGGGTAACCCTGGACGAAGCGCGCATCATCGCCAGCAACTCCGCCATCAGCCATGAGAAGGCCGCCCGGGAGCTGGGGTTCCAGCCGCGCCCCTTGAAAGACAGCATGTTCGACGCCATCGCCTGGTTCCGGCAGAACGGCAAGCTCTGACCCTCTTCCTTCGCGCTGAGCATGCCCGCAGCATGCTCGACTGCGCTACAGGTCACTCGTACTCTACGGGGACCGCGCAGATCATGACCAGGGGCAGCCCGGCCGGGCTGCTGCGGTACTGGTGTTTCTCGTTGGGCAGTATGAGGACAAAGTCCCCTTTCTTGATCTGCCTCTCTTCGCCGCCGGCGGTCACCACCGTCCCGCTGCCCTCGATAACGTAGTTGATGTGCTCGTTAGGATGGGTGTGGAACGGAGTGTGGCCCCCGGGTTCGAAGGTGAACACGCGGAAGCTGAACCGCGGAGAGCCATCCTGTTTCGATATAGGCACCTGCTTGTAAATGCCCAGGGCGCCCTCCATCTGCGGGATCTCCTTCCTGGTGCTATCGAGCGTCGTTATCTTCATGTGGACAGGCTCCTCTCTCCTGGCGTCGCGCCAGCCCCGGGGGGCATGGCGCCCATCTCACATGATACCAGCCGGCGCCAGCGCCGGACAGGGCCGCTGTGCCCTCATAAACAGCCATCGCCATCTTTGAATGCGGTGCCGGGAATTGGTAAAGTCTAGTGTCACACCATGTTGTTCGGCTGCTCGATCCGACCCCCGGGGTGCGCCGCGATCTCTGCGCGTCTCGAGACCCTGAAACGCCACTGGCCGCTTCTGGTTCTGGTGGCGGCGGCGGCTCTGGCCTACTCCCTCTACTCCCTGTTCAGGCACTGGCACTTCGGCAGCGGCGGCCACGACCTGGGCATCGTGGACCAGGTTATGTGGCACTACAGCCGGTTCGAGACACCGGCCACCACCATCCGGTTTGAGCCGACGCCCAACGTGCTGGGCGACCATTTCAGCCCCATCGTGGCCGTTCTGGCCCCGCTGTACTGGCTCTTTCCCGGCGCCGGGACGCTGCTGGTGGCGCAGGGAGTGCTCTTCGCCCTGAGCATAGTCCCCGTGTTCCTGTTCACCCGGAAGCGGCTGGGTCCCCTGCCCGGCTACTGTTTCGCCGCGGCCTATGCGCTCTTCTGGGGGATCCAGAACGCGGTGGCCTTCGACTTCCACGAGGCGGCCTTTGCCGTGCCGCTGACCGCCTTTGCCATCTACTTCATGGACGGCAGGAGGTGGGCAGGCTACTTCGCCTGCATCGCACTCCTCCTGCTGGTCAAGGAAGACACGGGCATCCTGGTGGCCTTCTTCGGCCTCTGCCTGCTTATCCAGAGGCAGCCCGGGCCGGGCATCGCCAGTTTCCTGGCGGGCACGATCTGGTTCATCCTGGTGATCGAGGTCTTTATCCCATCCTGTGACCCGCCGGACAGCGAGTTCGGCTACTGGGCCTACTACGGCCAGTTCGGGACCGACTTCACCGGCATCGTCAAGAATCTTCTCCGCGACCCGCTGGCTGTCCTCCAGGCCCTGGTGGACCCGCGGCAGAAGCTCCAGACTCTTTTCGCCACGTTCGGCCCCTTCGCCCTGCTCGCCTTCCTCTCCCCTCTGGTCGTGCTGACCATCCCCATATTCCTGGAACGCTTCCTGGCGAGCAACAGCCTCATGTGGGGCCAGCAGTTCCACTACACGGCGACGCTGTCGCCCATCATAGCTATGGCGTCGGCCGACAGCCTGCACCGTCTGGCCGGATGGGCGGGGCCGGGGAGGGCCCGGTACGTCGTGACCGGAGTCAGCGTCCTGGTCCTGGCGTTGAACGTGGGACTCCTCCCGCTGTATCCGCTTTCGTCGCTGGTCAAACCCGGCTTCTACTGCCAGGAAGACTACTATGCCGGCGGCCGCGAGGCCCTCCGGTGCATACCCCGGGACGCCTCGGTAATAGCACAGGATGGGATAATCCCGCACCTGTCTCAGAGAGAGGAGATATACCTGCTGAGGGGCGACCCGCCGGAGACCGACTACGTGATCGTCTGTGAAAACATCTCGCCCTGGCCCAATGACAGCTATGAGGACATCGAGCGGTACCTCGCCCAGAGGGCGGAGCACGGGTACACGACCATCTTCTCAGAGAATGGATGGGTGGTCATGGAGCGGCCGGTCAGCTCTTCCCGAACCGCTTCTTCGCGGCACTGGTAGGAAAGAGGCGCGCGAACTTCCTCTGCTGCCACTTCAGGAATCTGTCGATGCACTCCGGGCAGATGTCCGCGGCATGGGACTCGTCGATCTCCAGGCGATTGAAGGCGGGATCATAGTTGCGGATCGGCTTCTGGCACAGGGCGCAGTTCACTTCCCTCTCCATCCGGGTCGATTGTCTGAATCAGTCTATCACCTTTGCCCCGTTATGATAACAGCCGGCAATCTGAAAACCGCTGGCCAGAGGGTGCCGGAAGGTGATAAAATATCGGATACAAAAGAAGAGGAGGCCAGGGCCGACGACACCCGTCTCCAGCCCGGGCCTCAAAGGGGGGGGTCAGAATGGCCAAAGTCATGATCAAGTGCCCTACCACAGGAAAGCTGGTCTTCACGGGCGTGCTGAATACCAAGGACATGTTCGAGAGATCGACCATAAAGGAGACCAGGCTGTCCAAGTGCTCGGCTTGCGGCAAGGACCACACCTGGGCGAAAGAGCAAGCTGTCCTGCAGGAATAGCGGGGCAGTGCCGGCCTTTCTAGGGGCCGCCGGGCCGGCAAATACGTACCACCGGCCCAAGGTCTGCGTAGTTCACCCGATAGGATGTCGGGCAGGTCTGTGCCATAATTATACCAGTGGCAATTTACCATCGGACAATATAGATGGAGGATGTAATGACAACCGCGAGCGTGGCCAAAGGGAGTGCTTATCGTATCACCATGGAAGACGTCAAGGACGCCTGGTATGCCGTCGAGGGCTGGGTGAGACGGGTGAGGGCGAACCGTGCGGAATCCAGGCTGGAGAGGTGGAACATGGAGCACTTGGCCATGCTGGAGTCACGCGGCGGGGCCCGATACAAGTAGGATCGTAGTCAGTCATCTCCGAGCCCGTGATCGCCCTGTGCCGGCCTCATCTGGCACGGGGCGCTTTAGCGCCTCTGGGGTTTGTCATCCTCTGTGACCAGCCACTCCTTGCCCTGGTCAACCGTGTCCACGAAGCCCATCTTCTTGCTGCCAAACAGCGCAATGACCGCCTTCTGCAGTCCGGTCAGTCCGACCACGGCATTGGGCTTGTCCTTGATGCCTATGGCCTTGGTGGCGTCCACCGTTGCCTTGGCTTTGTCGATCACGGCCTTCGTCATCTTCACGTGAGTCACGTCGGCCAGCACCAGGACCCCTTGGCCCTCTTCAACCAGAGCCTGTTTCATTTCCTCGAATGCCGTCAGGCATTCTGCTTCGGATAATCCGGCACAATCAACGTACAGTATCCGCTTTCCCTGGTGCGTTATGAACTGCGCGTATCTCCCCATTCGATAACCTCCCCTGTTATTCCCGTTTGGAAATCATCCGGAACCATTCTTTCGCGATATTATACCAGCGGGCGCAACCAGGGAGGACGGCTAGGCTGACTGGCCTTTCCGCCGCTTCTCATCCTCCTGGATCAACCATTCCTGGCCTTCTTCCACGGTGGCGCAGAAATGCGCATGCACACCCATGGCTCTCACGTGAAGCTGTGCTGTCGACTTCAGAAGGCCGGTCATCCCGATGAACGCGGCACGGTTGCCGGGGTTGCCCTTGAGTTTTCCCGCGGCCTCTCGCGCCTTGTTGACTATCGCGACTGACACCGGGGTGTTCGTGGCGTCGACCAGGGCAAGGCAGACGCCTCGTTCCTTGGAGAGCTCCAGCCCACCCTCCTCCCAGGCCGCCAGGACCGCCTCCGCACCCATGTTCGCGATGTCCATGTAGAGTATTTCCCTGTTCTTGTAGGTAATCCGATTGACGTACTTCCCCATCTGTACCCCCCTGTCCCGGTTTCAGCGGCAGCCGCACCCCGACACGCCACCACCACCAGCCACAACAGCGCCTCCGCGAGTATACACCGACTGGGCAATGGTGACCCAGTGACAATCAACCCTGAGTATCCGGTTCGATATTGTGCCCACTGATATACTGTCGCCAGGGAGAACAGGGGAGGCAAATATGGCGAAATACGTGAGCCGGATAACGTACAAGGGCAAGGAGATGCTGTTCATGAACGCCAGGGGAGTGAACGAGGAAGAGGCCATCGCGGCCTGGGAGGAGATGAGACAGGAGATCCTGAAGAAAGAGAACACCCGCCTGACACTGATCGATGGCACGGATATCGCGATCACCCCCGCGATATTGCGCAAGGCCAAAGAAGCCTCATCCGGCGAGGCAAACCCCGACAGCCGCGCTGTGTTTGTGGGCATGACCCCAATCCAGAGGTCGACGGCAGAGCTCATCGCCAGAGGCATGCACCTGAACGTGCACTTCTGCAATACGCTGGAAGAGGGCAAGGAATGGCTGGTCAAGGAGGACAACAAGCCCCGAAAGAAAGGCTGACCCCCGGAAGGTGACTACGCCTTCCATTGCCCGAAGTACTTGCACCATTTGGCGCCTTCCATGACGCACTCCTGCTCCTCCAGGCCGATGATTTTCGCCTTGGTGAGTTCGCCCACAGCCCAGATGTACCCTCGCATCATGTAGCAGAACTCCTTGCACGGCCATGGGTAGTCCACGATGTACACGTAGACACCGTTCTTGCCGACGGGCTCAATCTTGACCACCCCGTGGGAATGAACCAGCCCCCAGATGTGGGGGCTCTCGGTCAGCATGAACTTGATATCAAACATGCGTATCAGCGACTGGTAGTACTTGTTTACGCCGTCCCTGGCCAGGAATCTGCCCATTTCAAAGAAGTACTCCTTCGGTGGCCTGGAGCCGGGAGTGGAGGCGAGGGCCTTGCCGGCGCCGACCAGGAGATCATGGTAGGTCCGTTCGAGGACCCGGTCTGAGGGCAAGAGGCCGCGTTCGTCGGTGAGCTCCTTGCTGCCCATAGCGGCCAGGACGCCCCGGAGTGCGGGCTCCCCGAGAGTGTTTCTGATGTATGTCATCGTCGAGGTGACGAGGGTGACCTTAACTTTGGGTTCGTCCGCCAACCGCTTCCTCCCTTCTGCAAACGCTGGTCAGCAGCCGCCGCTTTGCAGTCGCGCGGAGCTCCTGAGGCTCCGCGGCGTAATATACCACGGATTGGCAAGCGATCAAAGGACCCTGTTTTCGAACAAGAAGACCGGCCCTGTGCCGTGAGCTGCGCAGCCGGACCCGGCCGTTGAGGATACCGAGGACGTGTTCGAGCAGCGGATGAGGGGAGAAAGAATCCGGGGGCGTCTTGGTCCGGACTCAGAGACCTATCAGTTACCTCAATCACCAACCGTCTGTACACTCCCCCGTTCTCAACACTGGTTGGGCCTTCCGGGGAATGCTCCTTTCAAGACGGCTGATCTTCGATATCTCTAGCTATCTCCGAGTCTAACTACGCTCCCGGATTCTGTCTCTGCACTATTTGTCGCCCGGGCCCCGGCGCATCCCTTCGCTGTGAGAACTCTGAGAGGAGCGCCCGGGCGGGATTGTGCGGGCTGGTATACTGTCGCCAGGTTCCAGAAAGCCCATTCGCAGCACAGGCAAGGGAGGCACCGATGGGAAGATACGTGCGGCACATAGCCTACAGGGGCAAAGACATCATATTCATGGATGCCAGGGGCGCCAACGAAGAAGAGGGCATCGCGGCCTGGGAGGAGATGAGGCAGGAGCTCCTCGACAAGCAGGGCGCACACCTCACCCTGATCGATGCCACGGACATAGCTCTCACCCCCGCGGTACTGCGCAAGGCCAGGGAATCCACCCGCCGAAAGGCAGACGCCGGCACCCGCACTGTGTTCGTGGGCATGTCCCCGATCCAGAGGTCAACGGCGGAACTGGTGGCGAGAGGGATGCACCTGAACGTGCATTTCTGTCAGACGCTGGAGGAGGGCCAGGAGTGGCTGGTCAAGGAGGACGACAAGCGCCGAAAAGGCCAGGCTGCCCAAAACCCCTAGAAATTCGGCCGAAAAGTGCCTGCCGGGAGCGTACTTGTGCACTGTAGCCG
>CAYPDY010000096.1:0-10520 GCA_964409515.1 uncultured Dehalococcoidia bacterium | reverse complement strand
CGTAGTAGCCACCAGACATGGAACCTCCTTCGTCGTCAAGCACCTGGATGCCTGATTGAGCTCTGTGGATCGTCCATTAAGATACACTGAGACTACGATACTCATCAATAGTGTGCCGACGATGTTCCCTGTTGGACGCGGTAGAAGCGGTGGCGGAGGACGATAGGGTCGTGGTCAGTGGCTATTCCAGGTGGTGTTCCTTCTTGGTCCTGTCCACGACCCGGCGGACATCAGGAAGACATCACCTCTTCTCCGGATGCTTGTCGTCACACTGACAAGTCAGAGTACTTCGTGCCTCGGCTACCGTCTCGAGGATCAGCGACCGACAGTGGTTCTTCAGGACATCAGATTCGATGTCGGCTTCAGTGTAGCCAAAGCAATAGCAGATGATTGGGGATTTCATGATCTGCTGCATTATACCATCGGACTCAGGTTGATATGGCCAGAGACGTGAGCTGACCCTGCGATTCTAGGCGGGTTCCATGATACTATGAAGGATTTCTACCACGCTCTGAACGCAGAGTCTGCAGGTTCTGTGCGACAGATCGTTCTCCTTGAAGCACCTCTGACCTTCCTCTGTTGAGAGTTCACAACCATTGAGCAGTTTGCGGCAGATGAAGGTGCCGTGCTTCTGCTCAAACAAATCCATGAGTTCACTCGTCTTCTTGTAGGTCAGTTCCTTGGCTGTCTGGTCATCCCTTTCGCCCCTGCCGTATCTGGCCCCGATCACAAGAATACCACCGGTCACAGCGCCGCAGACCTCACCCTTGCGCCCCATTCCAGCACCAAGTCCGCAGGCCAATTTCAGAGCAGTGTTCTTGTCAAACCCAAGAGTATCACAGTACGAATAGAGTACTGACTGTGCACAGTTGTAGCCTTCCAGAAACTTGGACACCGCTACTTCCGTTCTGTCATTCAAACTGGTGCTCCTTTCTGGTCCTTAGCCGGTTCATTCAGATTGAACCAAGCCGTATTCCCCTGCTGGCGATAGATTATATCTTAGCCATGGAATGGCACCAAACGGGGTGGCCTACGGAGGGTTGGCCGGCTTGGCCTTCGAGCCCGAACCAATGATCGCTCCGATAACCGTGCCGATGCCGGGGAGAACGGTGCCATCGACGGCTCCCAACAGCGCCTTCCAGAACGAACTCTTCTGGCTCAGGACCTTCTGCATCATGGTGGCTCCCAGGGTTGCTCCCATAATGGCCCCAGGAATGCCCAGCCCAACAAACCAGAAGACCATCTTGGTCTTGCTCATCGTGCAGCGTTTCACCATCGGCCTGTCCATGCCCCCAGTATTCCATGCGATGCACCATGCCGTCTTGAGACCTTGGCCCGTCACTGTAATAGGCACTCTACCCATTTCTTCCCTCCATGGCTTATGCCAAGCTAGGAGGAGTAGGAAACGGCAATGAAGAAGCAGGGCCGTTGAACTGGCCCTGCTTCTTGCTACCTCAGGATGGATTCGCGCCGGCGCGGCCGCGACCTATGCCTTTCTGCGTCTCAGCTTCCACAAACCGACGCATACCAGGGCCAGTGGTACCAGTATGAGCAGGTACAGCAGGTTGCCCGGCTTGGAGAGCGTAGCGGCAGACGAAGAGTCATCTGCCTCGCCTTCCTCGGTTGGTGCTGCCTCCGTCGGTCCTGCCTTCTCAGCGGTGGGAACGGCTATAGCCGCTACGGAGGTGTCACTCCCGCTGCTGTTGTTCGAATCCAAAGCGAGCGGGTGGTCATTACTGCGCGCGTTGTCGGCGCCGACGGGGGCATCCACGCTGTCAATGGAGGAGTCGATGGGGACGGTCGCGCTGTCGCTCATAGGCGGCAGCTGGTTGCAGTCCACGGTGGCGGTATTGTCAATATCGCCGTCGCCGCCACCATGGCTGTCGATGTCCTCCTGGGTGACGGCGTAGGTATAGGTCCAGGTCCAGGTTTCGCCCACATCGAGTACGCCGTCGGTGGCCTTGGATTCCACTGGAACGATACCAGTCAGGCCCACCAGGGAATCGTCCAGGGTGATGCCCCACAGCGACTGGTTTCCGGTATTGGTCGCTACTACCCGGTAGGTGATGACTTCGCCGTCATTGTCAATCACCCCATTGCCGGCCACGTCTATTTCAGTGGCGGTCTTGGTGACTGACATGGCGGGCTCCCAGCAGTAGTCGATGGGAACGGCCGCGCTGTCACTCACGGGCGGCAGCTGGTTGCAGTCCACGGTGGCGGTGTTGTCTATATCGCCATCGCAGCCGCCATGGCTGTCGATATCCCACTGAGTGACGCTGTAGTTGTAGGTCCAGGTCCAGGTCTCGCCAACATCGAGCACGCGATTGGTGGTCTTGGATTCCACCGCAGCGACACCCTTCAGGTTCACCAGGGAATCGTTGATGGTGATGCCCCACAGCGCCTGGTTGCCGGTATTGGTCGCTGATACCTGGTACCTGATGATCTCGCCGGCATGGTCGATCACCCCATTGCCCGCCGCATCTATCTGGATGGCGGTCTTGGTCACCGACATGGCGGGCTCCCAGCAGTAGTCGATAGGAACGGCCGCGCTGTCACTCACGGGCGGCAGCTGATCGCAGCCCACAGTGGCGGTGTTGTCAATGTCGCCATCGCAGCCGCCGTGACTGTCAATGTTCCACTGAGTGACGGTGTAGGTGTAGTTCCAGGTCCAGGTTTCGCCAACATCGAGCACGCCGTTGGTGACCTTGGATTCTACCGGGACCACACCCGTCAGGTCCACCAGGGAATCGGCCACCGTGACGCCGGTGAGCGTCTGGTTGCCGGTATTCTGTACCCTGATGGTGTAGTGGATCACGTCGCCGGCGGCGTCTACCGAGTCCTCGGCGGCGGTCTTGGTCACGTTCAGGGACGGCAGCTGGGCGATCAGGACGGTATCGCTGGCCGTATCCTCCGGCGTCTCGTTGGAGTCCGCCGTGACCGTGTTGTCGATGTCACCGTCGCCGCCGCCATTGCCGTCGATGTCGGCCTGGGTGACTATGTAGGTGCCGGTATAGGTCCAGGTCTCGCCCACCTCGAGGTAGGCGTCATCGTTGCCGGGGTCGTCCGCGCCCCGCGTGAGAGTCCCCACCAGGGAATCGGCCACCGTGACGCCGGTGAGCGTCTGGTTGCCGGTATTCTGTACCCTGATGGTGTAGTGGATCACGTCGCCGGCGGCGTCTACCGAGTCCTCGGCGGCGGTCTTGGTCACGTTCAGGGACGGGTTCAGCGCTACCACATTCGTGGGCTGATAGTAGGAGTTGTCGGCCGTGTCCGGGTCGGCAGTAATGGCCGTCACCGCCACGTTGTTCACCATATCCCTGGGGGGCTGGCCATCGCCCTTGGAGGCCGTGCCAGCGCCGCCTGATTCCGGAAGCTCAGACGTATCGTAGTCAGAGAACGTTGTACTCACATCAATCAACACCGCCATTGTGGCGGTCTGCCCCGGGTCCAACGATCCCACGCTCCAGGTGATCACCCCGGCGGCGTAGGACGCCGAGCCCTTAGACGGCACAGCGGAGACTAAGCTCGCGATGGTGTCGAGATTATCGGTGACTACCACACCGTTGGCCACTGTATCGGACGAGTTGTTCGTGACAGACACCTGGTACGTAACCGCGCTGCCGGCAAGCACAGGGTCCGGTTCGTCGGTCTTCACGATCGAGAGGTCGGCCTCCGCGGTGAAGAACTGCTGAACCTTGGACAGGGGTATGGTCTGGTTGCCGACATTGATCACATCAGGCGGAACCGCAGCCGTATGTGCCTCCACCATGCCGGTCTGGACGTTGCCTTGAGTGCCTGTAGGAATCGTCGTCTTGAGCACTACCCAGATCTCGACAACCACGGTATCGCCATCCTGCAGCCCGGATACTGGAATGGCACCCTGGATCTGCTCGTTGGAAGTGCCTTGATTGACGATCGCCCAGGTATATGAATCAACCTGGGCAGCTGCTCCATTGACGGTGGCGCTGTCAGCAGAGTCCACGAAAGCGCCGTAGATCCCGTATGCGGGGTCAAAACCGAAGTCTCCACCATTGGTGGTCTTGGTCAGGAAATAGGGAGTGACCACGATGCTCCCGTTCTCTGGCGTGATGCTGCCGTCGACGCTGATCAACAGCTCGAAGGGGACTATCTGGCCCAGAGCCATATCCCTGGGTTCCAGTGACTCCACAGCGTCCTTGGGACTGCCATAGATGGCATGGCTCAGAGGGTCAGCGGCTCGCCCTCCGACGATCGGCGCGAGCTGACTCGGTTGCAGCCTGGGATAGGCGTATCCATCTCCCTGTGTTGAAGGGCAGGCGGCAGACCAATCCAGGGAATACGAGCCGGGGGATGCGGCCAGCGGCACAGGCAGGACCGCCAGCATCATGGCCGCAATAAGAATTACTGTGCCTGCCTGGGTGAGGATAGGATTGCTTGTCAGCCTGAAGTGGATACCCATCGTCTTTCTCCCCTCTGCCCGGCTATCTCCGGGCCTGAATCTGTGCTATGGCAACGTGGCCACAGCGACAGCTGGCCATGCACCGCGAGGATCTCCCCGATCGCAGGCTTGGCTGCAAAAGAAAAACCGGCCATCAAGGCCGGTTTCACTATTGACTCCCCACCACCCAAGTGACCACGTACAGGTGGTGGCTCAACGCCCCCTCCGACATCGCCGCAATCAATAGCTCTTCAATCGCCTTAGTCGCCGGCCGGCCGGGAATCCCTTATCCAACGGATGCTGCGGCACTCAGGCCGGATGGCGGTCGGCAGAACGCCAGGACTGATTGCAGTGGGCTCCCGATCTGCGACATGACAAAGGGGACGCCATGTATCCGCCTATTGTGTTCCCGCGCCGTCCAGCTTGAGTCAATGACCGCTCCGGCAACATTGGGTATGAGAATGCTGGCAATGGCCATGAATGGCGGCCACCATCGACCATGCCATTCTGTGGGTATGGTGGCGATGGTTTTGAAATCTGAATGCGAACCGGGCATAATAGCGTTCGTGCTCGACCGCCCCATGCAGCCCGGCTTGCCAGGATCGGGAAGAGGAGTTGTGTGAAGAGATCGACTAGAAGCATCGTCAGGATGCATGGATGGCGCCTGGACCGCGCCGTCCATAACTACGTCTATTTCGCATACTATCATTTCTATGTCTTCGCACTGATCAAGAGCTCCCGCCTTCTGGCCAGGATCGGGCTCAAGCGAGTCCTGCGCTGCGCCATGGGATTCCTCTTTGAGCGGTACCACTCCAAGGTGCTGAGTGCAGACGACGTGCGGAAAATCATCACCTTAAAGGAAGACGTCGTATTCGGACCGGACCAAAGCAAGCGCATAATCCCTTTCGACCACGCCAACGAAGTCATCCTGAGGGAACCAGAATTCATAGCGGTGATGGACTGTCCCTGCCGCCTCGCCCGCGGGAAGCCGTGCCAGGCTCTGAGCGTATGCATGGCAGTAGGCCGAATATATGCGGAGTTCTGGCTGGAGCACTGTGAGAAGTACCACGTCCGCAAAATCACTCAGGCTGAGGCGCTGGCCATCATCAAGGATGCCCGGGAACGAGGCTGCATCACCACGGCCTGGTTCAAGGTAGCCACGGGAGGCACGACGGGGGTGATCTGCTCGTGCTGTTCCTGTTGCTGCGGGGCAATCGAAGGAATGCGCCTGGGGCAAACGCTCGGCAAGAACCTCTCGAACATCGTTCCCTCCGGGTATTCCGTGGTTCTTGACAGCGACAGATGCAATTCGTGTCGGCAGTGCGGTGACGTGTGCATGTTCAAGGCCATCACCTTCGGTCAGGATGACTCGCCCGTTGTCGACGGCGCCGCCTGCATGGGATGCGGCCTCTGCACAGAGACATGCCAGCAACAGGCACTGAGCCTGGCCCGGGATGAGATGAAGGGCGAACCCTTGGATATCGATGAACTCAGGCAGAGGCTGGGCAACCGGGCGAACGCCAGCGGATAGGGAGACTGCCAAGACCGAAGCGTGTTAACCCCCGGTGAGAGCTGTTGCGCTGGTTGGTATACTATCGCCAAAGATAGTCGAGGGCATAACTCCGCAAGACGAGCGAGGAGGTGCCGACGTGAAGTACGCGCGGCAGATAGGCTACAAGGGAAAGCAGATCTGGTTCCTGGATGCTGCGAACAAGGACGAAAAAGAGGTCCCGGCAGCCTTTGAGGAGGCCAGGCAGGTGCTCGTAAAGGAGAAAGAAGGCGGCCTGTTCCTGATCGATGGCAGGAACATGCCGGTGTCCGCCTCCATACTGAACAAGGCGAAAGAGGCAGCAGATATGGCGAAAGGCGACTCCCGCTACCGCGTTGCTTTCGTCGGATTGACCGGTATGACGAAAACGATGGCAGAGATTCACGCGAAAACCAGGCACGTGAATGCGCGATTCTTTGAGACGACAGAAGAAGCCAAGGAATGGCTGATCAAGGAGGCATCGCAGGCTTGACCACCTGGAGCACTCTGTACTGCGCCAGCCCCCAGGCCGTGTGGATGACGAGTTGGGTGAATGGCTGCCGGCCGCCCACGTATGGCAGGTCCGGTATCAGCCTCTCGTATTCCAGACGAACCTCAGAGGCCACCAGACATGGAACCTCCTTCGTCGTCAAGCACCTGGATGCCTGATTGATCTCTGTGGATCGTCCATTAAGATACACTGAGACTACGACACTCATCAATAGTATCCTGACGATGTTCCCTGTTGGACGCGGTACCATGCCGGCATTGGCCATGTTGTCACCTACGTACTCTCCACAAGCCTCAGCTAGTAGGCATACCTAATGGTGCCTCCCCGCCGTCCCAAGGATACTGTGAGCAGGGAGTATCGGCGGTCCTTCGCCGGAGAGAACCTCCGTCAGGCGACCTGGGTCATAGTTGACGTGGAAGCGGCCGGAACGAACGGGGCGGTAGGCTCTTCGCGGCGCATGTAAGAGCCGCCATGCAGGAGGGGCGATGGATAGAAGCAAGTCGCCGCCGGGCTTTCAGGACATGCTTGGTTTCGGGGCCGTTGAGGCGATCCTTGGCCGGCGCTCGCGCCGCTTTTTTCTGGGGGCCGAGATCCCCGACGGAGTCTTCGCCTACAAGAGCCGCCATGACCCGCTGCCGCTGTCAGAGCTGGAGAAGCTCCTGGTGCTGACGGCCTGCGGAGGCAACACCGGCTGGCACAACATGCACTACCGTGCCCGGCGCTATGCGCCTCATCTCTCCAACTACAGCGCAGCCGCCGGCGGGCGGACCTTCCCGGCCTCGGCCGGCTTCCACACCAGCATGACGTTCTTCACTGACGATGAGGGTGTCTATGTTCTGGATGCGAGAGACGCGCCCGCGTTCGCCGAGAGAAAGGAGGACGGTTCGATCGAGCTGGAGAAGATAACCAGCGAGGTCAAGAGGCGGACCAGGAAGATTCGAGAAGGGCGGCTGGACCTCCCCAACGAGGTGCCGTTCACAGAGCCGCACAACACGTGGGTGGCCAACCGTCCGGGGACGCTCCTGGTGATACCGGTGGGCGACCTGGCACAGCACTTCCTGCTGACCCTCTGCTACCTGGCGCAGAATGGATTGGCCGTCAGGGACGACATAAACAGGCGTGACATTCCAGGCATAGACAGGTTCAAGAGGGTAGTCGATCCGGACAACGCGTTCCCACTGTCCCTGGCGGAGCAGCAGTCAATGGCTGAGCTCACCGTGGAGCTGTCCACAAGCTGTTTTGCCGGCGCCCTCATGCTGCAGGCAATGGGTTTGGGGGGATGGATGTATGACGGTCTGGACCCATTTTCCGTGCTCGGCGCCAGCGGTGATCCGAAGGTGTCAGGGCTGGGATTCCGCTACGACAAAGATGAACGCTGGCCCTTTCTCAACCCAACCGGACTGCCCGGGGTGATGGAAGGCTTCTGCCCGCCCCACTACCGGGACATGCGCTCTGCGGTTGAGGCAGTGGCCCGGCGCAAGTTCGGTCCCGGCGGCCCGTTCAACGCTGCCACGCCCGGTCCATGGAGGGATTCCCCGGCGGTGCGCTCGTCGGCCCGGGTACACAGTGATGAGTTCAAGGAATGCGTGGCCCTGCAGGCTCAGTACGTCTTTGACACGTTCGGCAAGTTTCCCGGCACGGTCCCGTCGATCTTCGTTTTCATGTATCTCCAGGCTCACCATCTGGACCTTGAGTTCTATGACAAGTTCTACGAGCCTGGAGCCTATCTGCGAACCCATGCCGATCACATGGGGCGGTGGCATGCCGGGGAGCAGATAGGCTTCACTGACAGTCCTCGATGATACTAGACCCATGAATCACATTGGCTGGAACACCTTCTCATGCGGCACAACGCCAACCTCGCGCTTTTGCCTGCCGGCCCGGCGGGCGGTACCATGGTTGTACTCGACGGGAGAAGACCCCTGCCTCCAGCATTCTTGGCCGGAGCGGAAAGGAAGAAGGGATGAGTGAGAAGGCGTTCCAGGACTACTACCCGGAGCAACTGAGCCACTGCTACGGCTGCGGCCGGCTGAACGAGGCGGGACTGCACGTCCAGAGCTACTGGGACGGCGAGGAGTCCGTGTGCCGTTTCCTGCCCAGGCCTTATCACATGGCCCTGCCGGGCTACGTCTACGGTGGTCTGATCGCCTCCCTGATCGATTGTCACTGCACCGGGACGGCGTCAGCTGCCTCGTATCGGGCTGAGGGGCGGGCCATGGGTACTGAGCCTGCATTGCGCTTCGTCACCGCGTCGCTTCACGTTGACTACCTCCGGCCTACGCCGCTAGGTGTGCCCCTGGAGGTGCGCGCCTCGGTGAAGGAGATCAAGGGGCGCAAGGTCAGCATGTCGGCCACCCTGTCAGCGAACGGTGACATCTGCGCCCGCGGCGAAGTCGTCGCGGTCCGGATGCCGGACAACTGGTAGCCGGGGTCGTACCCGGGGTAATGACAAAGGAGGCGACATGCCGGAAATGCCCGACTACAGCGGCCCGTTCGACCCCGACTTCCGTTTTGACACACTGAACAAGGATGCCCTTCTGCGACTGCTCCGGGAGTACGGCGAGTACATGGTCAGGATAGACGGTTTCTGGTACTTGACCGTCATGAACAAGTGCGGCAATGACGTGGCTTTCGATTGCGATGTCACGGGGTGGCAGGAAAGGCTTCTGGAGTATGACCTCAAGCTGACCGCGAGGGCGCTGAACATCCAGGGCGACGACGTGGCCACCGTCATGAAGTACATCCAATCGACGCCCTGGCCGGGACCTGGATACCAAGCTATACAGCATGGTCGCCCGCTATTTCAACCCCAGAATCAAGGTCACTGGCCTCAAAGTGCCCCCCAGGAGCGGGTACAACGACTGCTGCTGCCAGTGGGAGTACAGGCTGGAGAGATGAGGTGGCCGGTCTGAGTCGTGATGCGGCTTCTCATCCTCCGCCGGCGGTGGCCCCTGGTCGGGGGTATCCCGGTTTGACGAATCCCGTGGTGCAGGTCGGCGCACTGATTGAAGAAAGGGTCGGACTGCTACAGGACTGAGTTTTCTTCGATGACTGTGAAGGCGGTCAACCTGGCCCTGTCCATGAACCTCTCTTCGTCTTCTCGAAAGACCCGCCCCAATTCCGTCTGGTATCCGTTGGAGGCTCCGGATCCGCCGAGCGCTCTAAGTAACGCTTGCGCCGCTCTGCCATCGTTAAACCACATCTCGGTTACGCAGTCAAACTGCGGCACTTCTCCTTCGATGCTGCGCTCTACGTAGTTGCGGGTATACTTCGCGTAGTATTGGCCCAAGTGCTTCACCGCCAACGGTGCGTGAACTTCTTCGTAGTACTTGCGGAACTCTTCTGGCGAAAGTCCCGCTTTTCTCTTGACGAATTCGATGATCTTGATCACTTGCGATCACCCCCTTGTCTTCTGCCCCATAGGAGATCATATCCCAACTCGGGGACGGCGCCAAGCAGGGGGTAACCGTCGGTGCACTTGTACGAAGGGCCTGTGGCTGGGTGTGCCTACTGACTCAGAAGGAGCATCCTCATGGCTCTTCAGTCGGGATGGTGCCCACTGAGCTCGTTCAGATACATGTGAGACAGTAGACAGCTAGAATAGGGGCCGTTCTCTGGATGAGACATGTCTCATGGAGGTGGCCCTCTATGCGGGTGTTCGGTCTGCCTGGTGCCATCGGCCGGGTCTCCAAGCTGGGCTATAGGCAGCTCAATCATGATGCCAGGGAGAGACTGCGGTACGTCAGCTGTTTTCGGTCACTGCGGGAGCAGGGGATGTCCAGCATCGAGGCCAGTCAGGCCATGGGCATTCCCAAGGCCACGCTGTACCGCTGGGAGAAACGGCTGGAGGAAGAGGGCCTGAAGGGCATGGAGGAGAAGAGCCGGCGGCCAAAGAGGACTCGGAAGCCCACCTGGAGTCCGGAGCTCTCTCAGGCTGTCCTGGGCCTCAGGGAGCAGTATCCCCGGTGGGGGAAGGATAAGCTGGTGGTCCTCCTGCGTCGTGAGGGCTGGCAGGTGTCCACTTCAATGGTGGGGCGGATCATAAGCGATCTCAAGGCCCGACG
>CAYPDY010000095.1:4968-10543 GCA_964409515.1 uncultured Dehalococcoidia bacterium | reverse complement strand
CTTTGGGGACGCCGACTTCCAGCGCGAGATAGTAGCCCAGGAACTGGGGATGTAGTCCGGACCGGTTCGGTCCGGGCAGTCTGGACAAGTCCAGAGTGATAGCCAAATCTGGAAGGAGGTTGGACTCATGGTTGACTATAGCAAATACAAGTTCATCAAGGTAGAGAAGAAGGAGAGGGTGGCCATTCTCACCCTCAACAACCCGGATGCCATGAACGCCATCGGCAAGCCGGAGCACGCAGAGATCGAGAGCATTTTCGAGGACATGAATGAGGACCAGGATGTCCTGGCGGTCATCCTCACCGGGGCGGGACGGGCGTTCTCCGCGGGCGGCGACATCAACCTGATGGTCCAGGGCTATACGGACCACTCGATCCGGATCTCCAGCACCAGCGTGAAGAGGATCGTGCTCAACCTGCTCAACTGCCGCAAGCCGGTCATCGCGGCCATCAACGGGGCCTGCGCCGGCCTGGGTGCCACCCTGGCGCTCCAGTGCGACGTCGTGATCGCCTCAGAGAAGGCGCGCATCGGCGACCCGCATATCGGTGTCGGCATTCTGCCGGGCGACGGCGGGATCATAATCTGGCCGCTGCTCATCGGCATGGCCAAGGCCAAGTACCACCTGATGACCGGCGAGATGGTCACCGCGCCGGAGGCGGAGCGCATGGGCCTCATCGCCAAGTGCGTGCCCCCGGACAAGCTGATGGAAGAGGCCTGGGCGCAGGCGAAGAAGTTCGCCGAGGGGCCGGCCATGGCCATCAGCCTGACCAAGCTGTGCCTGAACAAGATCCTTATCGACCGCGTCAACCTGGTATTCGACACCACCATCGCCTACGAGTACCACACCCTGAACTCGGCGGACCACTTCGACGCAGCCAAGAGCTTCCTGGAGAAGAGGGCCCCCAAGTTCACCAGCGGCGACCACGATTCGTTCGTATTCTAGGTGACAACGGCCTGCCGGTTCGCCGGTGCGAACCGGCAGGCGTCCATGGCGCCACAACTGAAAAGACTCATAAGGAGGGAATATGGACCTGGGGTACAGAGGTAAGTCAGTCATCGTTACCGGAGGCAGCTCCAACATCAACCGCGGCAACGTGCTGGCGTTCGCCAAGGAAGGCGCCAACGTGGTCTGCGCCGACATCGACGAGAAGGCGGGCCAGAGGGTAGTGGGCGAGGCCAACGCCCTCGGCGGCGGTGGAAAGACCATATTCGTGAAGACCGACGTCACCAGCCAGGACTCAGTCAACTCGCTGGTCCAGCAGACCGTGAAGGAGTTCGGCAAGCTGGATGTCCTGATCAACGGCGTGGGCTGGCAGGAGTCTCCGTGGCGGCTGTTCATGGAGCAGGACAAGGCTACCTGGGAGAAGATGGTGGCCCTGAACCTCTACAGCGCCATCTACGGCACCAGGGCGGCCCTTGAGGTGATGATCCCCAAGAAGTACGGCAAGATCATCAACATCGGGTCGGAGGCCGGCCGCCTGGGCGAGTTCCGGCAGACCTTCTACTCCGCCTGCAAGGGCGGCGTCATCGCCTTCACCAAGGCTGTGGCGAAGGAAGTAGGCCGGTACAGTATCAACATCAACTGCATTTGCCCTGCCGGTGTTATCCCGGAGAAGAAAGAGCATGCGTCTGAGCTGTCCATGACCCAGGGCGTCACCCAGGAGAACATGCCCGAGGAAATGAAGAAGATGCAGGTGAAGATGTACCCCATCGGCCGCATGGCGGTGCCCCAGGATGTGGCCAACACCATACTCTTCGTTTGCTCGGATGCGGCTTCGTTCATACACGGCCAGACCATCAGCGTGAACGGCGGCTACAGCACCCTTTAAGAGAGCGGACACAGTTGGGTTTTCGGTAAGGACCGGCAGGAAAGCAGGCAACTGCTTTCCTGCTGTTCGGTTTGGAGACAGTCGTGGGAGAGATCAAGAGCGCCTGGGAACTGGCCATGGAGAAGGTGGACAAGCTGGGCAAGCTCTCTCCCGAAGAGATGCGGCGGCAGAAGGAAGACAGGTGCCGCGCGATAGGGGAGGGCCTGGCCGAGAAGTACCTCGCCGGCGCTCCGTTGCGGGACCTGAAGCTGGACCTGGACAAGTACAAGGGAGAAGACAGGGGACACGTGGAAGCGGCCGTGGCCTCAAGGCTCACAGCCTCGATCGAGCTGGGCGATGCCGAGCGGGTATCCAGGGTGTTCGAGGGGCTCTCCGCGGTTGATGCCGGGAGCAGGGAGACCCAGCCGGACATCAGGGCCGAGATTGAGGCGCTGTTTGGAGAGTACCGGGAGGCCGACCAGAAGAGGCGGCGCGAAGTGGATACGGCGGCCAGGGGTGTGCTGCACCAGCTGCGGATATCCGGAAGCGCCATCGGCAGCGTGAACCCGGAGGTGGTCCCCGAGTGGAAGAGTGAACTGGATAAGATCGCCCGGCCGTTCCGTGTGAGGCTGGACGATATCAAGGCAAGGCTCGCAGGGATTCCTGCCGAGGCGATTTCGAAAGATGTCTAAGGAGGTGCAATGGAAGTAAAGAGGATTGGAGTGGTGGGCTGTGGCCTCATGGGATCGGGTATCGCAGAGGTCTGCGCTAAGTCCGGGTACTCGACGATCGTCCTGGAGGTCAACCAGCAGTTTCTGGACAAGGGCCTGAACTCGCTCAAGGCGTCGCTGGAGAAAGCGGCCAGCAAGGGCAAGGTCACGCCCCAGGAGAAGGACGCTACCCTGGCCCGGCTCACGGGCACCATCAAGCCCGAGGATTTCAAGGACTGCGACATGGTGATAGAGGCCGTGATTGAGAACATGGACGAGAAGAAGAGGATCTTCTCCACCATGGACAAGATCTGCCCTCCGCATGCCATCCTGGCCAGCAACACATCGTGCCTGTCCGTGCTGCAGATGGCCATGGCCACCAAGAGGCCCGCGCAGTGCATCGGCATGCACTTTTTCCAGCCCGTCCCGGTCATGCGCATGGTGGAGATCGTGAAGACCATCGCCGTGTCGAAGGAGACCGTGGAGACGGCGGAGAAGGTCGGCAAGTCGCTGGGCAAGCAGGTGGTTTTCGCCAAGGACACCCCTGGCTTCCTGGTGAACCGGATGGGCTTCCCCTTCATGATGAACGCCATCCGCATGCTGGACGAGGGCTGGACCACCGTGGAGGAGATGGACGCCGCCTGGACGATGGCCACCAACTCCCCGATGGGCCCCTTCACCCTGATGGACTTCACCGGGCTGGACACCATGTACAACATGGCCCTGGCCATGTACGACGAGTTCAAGGACCCGGTGTACGCCCCGCCGCCGCTGTTGAAGGCCATGGTCACCATGAACCGCTACGGCAAGAAGAACGGCTGGGGATTCTACAAGTACACCTAGCTCTCAGTCTCGTGGCGGGCTGACGGCTGGAACCTGCCGCCCCGCGCGCTAAGCAGCGCGGGTGCACCACAGGAGGCTACCTCAGGTTGGTGCCGGTGTAGCGTCACCGGCACCAACCTCATTCCCGGGGAATCGTCCTCACGAATCTGTTAAACTGGAACGTTGAGATGAAGATCCTGGTCACGAACGACGATGGCATCCAGGCCCCCGGCCTGTGGGCCCTGGCCGAGCAGCTGGCGGCGGTGGGGGATATCGCGGTCTTCGCTCCCGCCCGGGAGCAGAGTGGAGTGGGAACGGCCATCAGCCTGCACCGCTCAGTTGGTTTGTCCCAGGTCGAGCCCGGTCTTCCCGGTGTGCCGGCCTTCGCCGTGGACGGGACGCCCGGCGACTGCGTTATCCTGGGGCTGGAGGTGATGAAGGACGTCGGCCTGGTGGTCTCCGGTATCAACACCGGGGCCAACATGGGGTGCGACGTTCTGCTCTCGGGGACCGTGGGTGCCGCGCTGCAGGGCTACATCCACGGCATACCGTCGCTGGCTGTATCCATCCAGGCCCGGCAGGACTTCCACTTCGACGTGGCCGCCAGGGTGGCCGGCCTCCTGGCGAGGAAGGTGTACGGCAACGGCACGGGAGCGATCCTGTTGAATGTAAACGTCCCCAACCTGCCCCGGCACGAGATCAAGGGCATCGAGCTGACCCGGGTCGGCAAGGGCGGCTTCAGCACGGCCATCACCATGGGCCGCGACGGAGACTGGGACAGGTACAAGATCGCCATCGGCAAGCCGTGGTGGAGCGGCGACGCGGGCACCGACATCCATGCTGTTGAGAACGCCCGGATCTCCATCACCCCTCTGCAGGGTGAGCTCAGCACCGCCGAGCGGATCCCCTTCCCAGAGGACCTGCCGCACACGCTCTTCCGCGAGCTGTAGCCGCCGGCGGGGGGCGTTTGCCTTCCCCTCTATGCCATGCTAACCTTGGTCTTGTTCCTATGGCAGACCTGTTCACGGTGCTCACACCGCGCGAGGCGTGGTCCCGGCTGGAGCCCCACCTCCACCCCGTAGACCGGGTGGAGACGGTGGCCACCGCCGAAGCGCTGGGGCGGGTGCTGGCGGAGGACACGTCGGCCCCGGTCGACCTCCCTCACTTCGCCCGCTCCTCCATGGACGGCTACGCGGTGCGGGCCGAGGACACCCACGGGGCCACCGAGGGCCTGCCCGCGTATCTCAAGCTGGCGGGCGAGGTGGCCATGGGGCAGCCCGCAGGGCTGAAGCTGGCGCCCGGCGAGGCGGCGCTGATCCACACCGGCGGCATGCTGCCCGAGGGGGCGGACGCCGTGGTCATGGTGGAGAACACCCGCGGCGTGGACGCCTCCATGATCGAGGCGGTGCGGCCGGTGGCCGCAGGCGAGAACGTGATCCAGGTGGGGGAGGACATGGCCCGGGGAGACGCCCTGCTGCCCCGCGGCAGCCTGCTCCGGCCCCAGGACATCGGGAGCCTGCTGTCGCTGGGCATCACCCGGGTGTCGGTGTTCCAGAGGGTGAAGGTGGCTCTGATTCCCACCGGCGACGAGCTGGTGCCGCCGGAGACCCGGCCCGGACCGGGGCAGATCCGCAACACCAACGCCTTCGCCCTGGCCGCCCTGGCGGCGAAGGCGGGCGCGGTCCCCGTGGTGCTGGAAATCGTCCGCGACGACTACGCCTCGCTGCAGGCGGCCGCGCGAAGGGCCCTGGAGCTGGCGGACATCGCGGTCTTCTCGGCCGGCAGCTCGGTCAGCACCCGGGACATGACGTCCAGGGTCATCGACTCCCTGGGGAAGCCCGGGGTCCTGGTGCACGGCGTAGCACTGCGTCCGGGCAAGCCCACCATCCTGGCAGCGGTGGGCCGGCAGCCGGTCTTCGGCCTGCCGGGCAATCCGGCGTCGGCCATGATCACCTTCGGCATCTTCGTGACCCCGGCGATCTACCGTCTGAGCGGCTGCCTGCGGCTCCCTCAGTCGCTGTCCGTGAGGGCCAGGCTGGCCCGCAACATCCCCTCGGCGTCGGGGCGGGAGGACTACGTGCCGGTGAAGCTGGAGGAGCGCAACGGCGAGGTCGTCGCCGATCCCGTCTTCGGCAAATCGAACCTGCTGTTTGCCATGGTCCGGGGAGATGGGGTAGCACGGGTGCCCCTGGACAAGGGGGGGATGACGGCCGGCGAGGTCGTGGAGGTCACGCT
>CAYPDY010000095.1:0-4868 GCA_964409515.1 uncultured Dehalococcoidia bacterium | reverse complement strand
AGCCGGGCCGCATTATCGAGTCCAACTCGCTGGTCCTGGCCGGGCTGGCCGAGGACTGGGGCGGGCAGGCCACCAGGCTGCCGCCGACGCCCGACGACTACGATCGGCTGAAGCAGACCATCCGGGATGCGGTGGCGGACCATGACATAGTGGTGGTCAATGCCGGCGCCTCCGCGGGGCGGCGCGATTTCACCGCTTCCCTGGTGGGGGAGCTGGGCCAGGTGATCGTCCACGGCGTGGCCATCCGGCCCGGTCACCCCGTGGTCCTGGGGGTGGTTGACGGCAAGCCCGTGGTCGGCGTGCCCGGGTACCCGGTCTCGGCGGCCCTGACCCTGGAGCTGTTCGTGCGTCCGCTCATATCTCTGATGCTGGGGACCCCCGTGCCGGCCAGACGCGTCCTGGACGCCGTCCTGACGCGGAAGGTCTTCTCGCCCATGGGTGAGGAGGAGTTCGTCCGGGTGAAGGTGGGCCAGGTAGGCGAGAGCCTGCTGGCTACCCCGCTGCCCCGGGGAGCCGGGGCCACCATGTCCTTCGTGCGCGCTGACGGCATCCTGCGCATCCCGAGGGGGAGCGAGGGGGTCCAGGAGGGACAGCCGGTGCGCGTGGAGCTGCTGACCAGCCTGGAGCAGATCGAGAATGCCATTGTGGTCATCGGCAGTCATGACCTGGCGCTGGACGTCCTGGCCAACCGCCTGCACCAGCAGTACCCGGAGCGGACCCTGTCCTCCTCGAACGTGGGCAGCCTGGGCGGGCTGGTGGCCGTCAGCCGGGGTGAGGCCCATCTGGCCGGATCGCACCTCCTGGACGAGGAGACGGGCGAGTACAACATAAGTTATGTAAAGCGCATCCTGGCCGGAAGGGAAGTGGTCATCCTGCACCTGGTGTACCGGGAGCAGGGTCTCATAGTGGCGAAGGGCAACCCGAAAGGGCTCCGGGGCCTGCCCGATCTGGCCCGCCCGGATGTGAGCTTCATCAACCGGCAGAGGGGTGCGGGCACCAGGGTCCTGCTGGATTTCAAGGCGAAGGAGATGGGCTTCGATGCCAGCCGGATCAACGGCTATGAGCGGACGGCGTTCACTCACCTGGCCGTGGCCGTGGCCGTGGCCGGCGGCGCGGCCGACGCCGGGCTGGGTATCCTGGCGGCCGCCCGGGCGCTCCACCTGGACTTCGTGCCGTTGCTCAAGGAGCGCTATGACCTGGTGATCCCGGTGGTGCACTACGAGAGCCAGCTCCTCCAGCCCATGCTGGCCATCCTGCGGGATGCCTCGTTCAGGGCCGAGGTGGAGGGGCTGGGGGGTTACGACGTGTCCCGGATGGGGCAGGTGATCGCGGATCTGTAGGCCCGGCAGCTTGTGGCTCCGGTCCGCCCCGGGGTGGACCAGGACTCGGGCGGCGGGCCCGCTCGCGGAATCGGGGGATATCCATGGAGTCCAGGCACATCACGGTCCGCGGCGTCGTCCAGGGGGTCGGCTTCCGCCCCTTCGTCTACCGGCTGGCCCGGGAGCACCGGCTGGCGGGGTGGGTGCTCAACACCTCGGGCAGCGTGGAGATCGAGGTCGAGGGCGAAGAGCCGGCGGTGGCCCGGTTCCTGGAGGAGATGAGGGGCTCGCCTCCCCCGATGGCCCGCATCGAAGAGATCGCAGCCGCGCCCTTGGCCCCGCAGGGCCACAAGGGATTCAGGATCATAGAGAGCCGCCCCGAGCCGGGGCAGTACCAGCTGGTGTCGCCGGACATCGCCACCTGCGAGGCCTGCCGCCGCGAGGTCCTCTCTCCCGGTGACCGGCGGTACCGCTACCCCTTCACCAACTGCACCAACTGCGGGCCGCGCTTCACCATCATCGAAGACATCCCGTACGATCGCTCTTTGACCACGATGCGGGGCTTCACCATGTGTCCCCTCTGCCGGCGGGAGTACGACGATCCGCTGGACCGGCGCTTCCACGCCCAGCCGAACGCCTGTCCCGTGTGCGGTCCGAGCCTGGCCCTGGTGGACCGGGACGGGGCGCCGGCGGGGGCCGGCGATGTCATCCAGGCGGCCGGAGGACTGCTCCGGGACGGCCAGATCCTGGCCCTCAAGGGGCTGGGGGGCTTCCAGCTGGCCTGCGACGCGACGGATGATGAAGCGGTCAAGACGCTGAGGGGACGCAAGCACCGCCCGTCCAAGCCCCTGGCGGTTATGATGGCCGGTCTCGAGGACATACGGCGGCACTGCCTGGTGTCGCCGGAGGAAGAGAGGCTGCTCCTGTCCGGGCAGAGCCCGATAGTGCTGCTCCGGTGGCGGAGGGAGGAATCCTCCGTCTGCGCCGGTGTGGCCCCCGGTCTCAACTACCTCGGGGTGATGCTGCCCTGCACGCCCCTGCACCATCTTCTGACGCGCGAGGCCGGCTGTCCCCTGGTCATGACCAGCGGCAATCTCAGCGAGGAGCCCATCGCCAGGGACAACGACGAAGCGCTCGCGCGGCTGGGCCGGATCGCCGACTTCTTCCTGCTGCACAACCGGGACATCTACGCCAGGTACGACGACAGCGTCTCCCTGGTGGAGGACGACCTGCCGCGAGTGGTGAGGCGGGCCCGCGGCTACGCCCCCTTCCCCATCTCTCTGCCGTTCGAGTCGCGGCCGGTCCTGGCCTGCGGCGCCGAGGAGAAGAACACCTTCTGCCTGACGCGGGACCGGCACGCCTTCGTGTCCCAGCACATCGGCGACATGGAGAACGAGGAGACTCTGGAGCATTTCGAGAAGACCATCGACCTCTACCGGCGGCTCTTCCGCATCGAGCCGGAGGTGATAGCCTGTGACCTGCATCCCGAGTACCTGCCTACCAGGTACGCTCACCGGCTGGTGGCCGGCGGGAGCGGTCTGCGCCTGGTGCCGGTGCAGCACCATCACGCTCACATCGCCAGCTGCCTGGTGGAGAACGGCCGTCAGGACCCGGTGATCGGCGTGGCCTTTGACGGGACCGGGTATGGGAGCGACGGCACCATCTGGGGCGGAGAGTTCCTGGTCGCTGACCTCGTGGGGTTCCGCCGGGTGGGGCATTTGGAGCCCGTGCCCATGCCGGGCGGGGCGGCCGCCATCAGGAAGCCCTACCGGATGGCTCTGGGGTACCTGCTGGCTCTTCTGGGATGGGACTTCTCGCTCCGCGAGCTGCGCTTGTTCGGCCATATTGACCCCGGGGAGCTGGTGGTCGTCGGGCGGCAGATCGAGCGCAGGGTCAATTCGCCGCTGACGTCCAGCGCCGGACGCCTGTTCGACGCCGTCTCAGCCCTGGCCGGGGTGAGAGGCGAGGTGGACTACGAGGCCCAGGCGGCCATCGAGCTGGAGATGCTGGCCGATGGGAATGCGAAGGCGTCCCTGGTCTATCCCTATAACGTGTCGGAAGAGGACGGCTGCCGGGTGGTCAGGCTGGGGGACCTGGTGACGGCGGTGGTCGAGGACGTGAAGAGCGGGGTGGATCCAGGCGCATTGTCCACGAAGTTCCATTGGACCATGGCCGCCATGATAGTGGAAGTGTGCCGCGCCGTCTCGCGCGACACCGGGATCAGGGCGGTGGCCTTGAGCGGGGGGGTGTTCCAGAACCGGCTCCTGTTCAGGCTGACGCTGGACGGCCTTCGCCGGGCGGGGCTCGAGGTGCTCACCCACCGTCTCGTACCCTGCAATGACGGCGGGATATCCCTGGGCCAGGCGGCCATCGCCGGCTTCACCGGGGCTTGACCCCGGATCCGCGCGGCGCCTGTGCCGGGCCCACCAGCCCCGGCTATCCGGCCGGCGCTGATTGAGCGGGCGCTCAGTCTACTTGAGCGGAAACATGACCAGCGTCTGAAGGTCCTCCGGCGTCGTCTCGCCGGGGTCGCTGAGATAGTACTCGTAAGACACCCCGGTGGCCTCGTATCCCTTCTCCGCCACCCATTTCCCCAGGGCCTCGTAGGCCGCGCTGATCTTTTCGTACGGGCCGGTGTACATGACTACGGCGGACTTACCGCCGGGTATGTGGCCGGCCTTGATCTCGTCCTTGCCCGGGAGCTCCATGGGCACGGGGAAACCCAGCTCCACGTCGAGGTCCTGCATGTCCATGTTGTAGTAGGCGGTGTAGGGGGCGCCGGCCGGGCACTGCCCCAGCAGCCCCAGGTAGGCCCCGATGGCGCCGTAGCACCGTCCGATGAGTTGCGGCAGGTCCTGGACCGAGGTCCGCGTGCGGATGGCGAGCGTGGGCTGGGCCGCCTGTTCCCTGATTTCGCACCGGTATGTCATGGTACCCCTCCTTGGGCTCCAGAATACCACGATTGGCCCTCCTGCTGCGCGGTGTGGTTTAATAGGGCTGTGAAGCGCATTCCCGCGGGAGGAGCAGGAGACCCATGTGCCTGGCCGTTCCGGCCCTGATAAAGTCGATCGCGGGCGATGAAGCCGAGGTCGACCTGGGGGGCATCACCCGGCGCACCAGCCTCATGCTCACGCCCGAGGCCAGGGTGGGGGACTATGTCCTGCTCCACGCCGGCTATGCCATCAACGTGCTGGACCAGGCCGAGGCGGAGGAGACACTGAGCATCCTGCGGGAGATGGCCCAACTGACCGCGGACGGCGGCGCATGAAGCTGGCCGATGACTTCCGCAGCTCGGAGCTGGCCCGGGGCCTGATCGCCAGCATTGCGCGGAGTTCCACCAAACATGTCCGCCTCATGGAGTTCTGCGGCGGCCACACGGTCGCCATTATGAGGCACGGCCTTCGGCAGCTCCTGCCGCCGACCATCGAAATGCTCTCCGGCCCGGGGTGCCCGGTGTGTGTGACGGACAACGCCGAACTGGACAAGGCCGTGGCCCTGGCCCGCCTGCCCGGGGTCATCCTGACCACCTTCGGGGACATGCTCAAGGTC
>CAYPDY010000094.1:0-10553 GCA_964409515.1 uncultured Dehalococcoidia bacterium | reverse complement strand
GCAGGGGATGGCCGAGGTGGAGAACCCGACCGAGGTCTTCCTGTCTCACCGCTCCCGGGGCGCGGTGGGATCGGTGGTGACCTCCACGCTGGAGGGCACCCGGCCCCTGCTGGTGGAGATGCAGGCGCTGACCTCGATCACCAGCTTCGGACTGCCGCGCCGCACGGCCAACGGTGTGGACCTCAACCGCCTGCTGCTGATTATCGCGGTCCTTTCGCGGCGGGCTGGGCTGAAACTGTCCAACCAGGATATAATTGTCAATGCAGTCGGCGGCCTGAAGACCGGCGAGCCGGCCACCGACCTGGCAGTGGGCCTGGCCATAGCCTCCAGCTTCAGGGACAGAGAGGTGGACCGGGGGACGGTGGTGATCGGTGAGCTGGGGCTCTCCGGTGAGGTCAGGGGGGTGCCGCAGATGGAGCGGCGGATAGCCGACGCGGCGAGACAGGGGTTCACGCGGTGCCTGGGCCCGGCGGCCTCGCTCCGGGGCCTCTCCATGCCGGCGGGTATCGAGGCCGTGGGTGTCGAGACACTGGGGGAGGCGCTGCAGGCGGCGCTCTAGCGTTTAGCCGGCGAGAGGGACTGTGGCACAGTGAGACTGGTGATTCGCGTTGACCGGGACTTCCAGGGGTGCGTCGACAAGAAGTGGCTGCGCCGGCTGGTCCGGGGGGCCCTTTCGGCCCACGGCGCCGGCGCTGACGTGGAGCTGAGCCTGCTCATTACCGATGATGCCACCGTGCGCGGGTTGAACCGCCAGTACCGGGAGCAGGACCGCACCACGGATGTCCTGTCTTTCGCGCTGGAGGCGGACGGCGCCCGCCACGGCGGGGGCCGCGAGCTCGCAGGAGGGTTCGTGATGCCGCCGGATGAGAGGGTCCACCTGGGCGAGGTGATCGTTTCCTACCCCAGGGCCGCCGCGCAGGCGGCGGAGAGGAGCCATCCCGTCGACGATGAGCTGGCGCTGCTGGTGGTCCACGGTGTGCTGCACCTGCTGGGCTACGACCATGACCGTCCGGGGCGGGAACGTGAAATGAAGTCGCTGGAGCAGAGGGTGCTTTCCGCGGTTGGGGGCCGGCCAGGGCAGGGCCCGTTATGACTTCGACGGTCTTCTATCGCAAGTGGCGTCCGCAGACCCTGGCGGATGTGGTGGGGCAGGAGCACATCACCAGGACGCTGCTGAACGCCCTGGAGGCCGGCCGGGTGGCCCATGCCTATCTCTTCTGCGGCCCCAGGGGCACCGGCAAGACCAGTACCGGACGTATCCTGGCCAAGGCGGTGAACTGTCAGCAGAACGGCAAGGGAGAGCCCTGCAACGCCTGCAGCTCCTGCCTGGGCACCACCAGCGGCAGCGCCCTGGACGTGATCGAGATCGACGCGGCCAGCAACCGCGGCATCGACGACATCCGGGAGCTTCGCGAGAGGGTCAAGTTCGCCCCCAACAGCGCCCGGTACAAGGTCTACATCATCGATGAAGTGCACATGCTCACCACCGATGCCTCCAACGCTCTGCTCAAGACGCTGGAGGAGCCGCCTCCGCACGCCATCTTCATTCTGGCCACCACCGAGCCCCACAAGCTGCTGCCGACCATCCTGTCCCGCTGCCAGCGGTTCGACTTCCGTCGGCTGTCACACAGCGCCGTGGTCACCAAGCTGTCCCTCATCTGCCGGCAGGAGGGCCTCTCCATCGAGCCCCAGTCCCTGAAGCTGGTGGCCCGGAGCGTCTCCGGGAGCCTGCGCGATGCTGAGAACCTGCTGCAGCAGCTGGTGGCCTACTATGGCCAGCAGATCGACCTGGGGCAGGTCCAGGACATGCTGGGCGTGACCACCGATTCGCGTGTCCGGGAGATAGTCGGGCACATCTCGGCGCAGGATGTGGCGGCCGGGCTGGACACCATCAACAGCCTGGTGGCCGACGGCCTCGATCTGGCGCAGTTCAACCGCGGGCTGGTGGAGTACCTGCGGAACGTGCTCCTGGCCAAGTCCGGGGCGGAGGCCTCCATCGACCTGGCCTCGGATGATCTGGCGGAAGTGAAGCAGCTGGCGGACCGGATGGCCATGGAAGACGTGGTCAGGGCCTTGAAGCTGTTCGGGCAAATCGACCTGCGGTCCAGGGATTACTCGGCGCTGCCCCTGGAGCTGGCGCTGGTGGAAAGCATACTGCCGGAGCCAGCCCGGCCGGCCGCCGCGGCCGCATCTTCCCGACCGGCAGCCCCTCGAAGCGCCGAGGCCGCGCATCGCAAAGACGAGGCCGCATCTTCGCCTGCACCGCAGGCGCCGAAGGCGGCGCCGCCGCCTGCACCTCAGGCGCCTAAGCCCGTGGAGAAGCCGCCCGCGGCCAGGCCGCAGCCGATCATGGAGGAGGCTGCCCCGGCCCTGCAGGGCGCCACTGTGCCGCCTGCCGCCGCCCCTGCGCCACAGGAGGTCCAGGAGCCGCCGGGTCCGGAGGCGGCCGGGCTGGAACGGGTCAAGAGCCAGTGGGGCGATTTCGTGAACACCCTGCGCGGTGTGGGCTCCAGCGGCAGCCTCGATGCCTTCCTGAGGAGCGCCTGCGAGCCGGAGGCGGTCGAGGGCGACACGCTGGTGCTGGCGTTCTACCACGAGTTCCACAAGAACAAGATCGAGGACGCCAAGTATGCCCGCATGGTGGAGCGGAAGCTGGCCGAGAAGTTCGGCAGCCCCAGCAAGATACGCTGCGTGCTCAAGTCAAAGGAAGCCAGGCCCAGGCGGAAGATCGAGGACATCCCCCTGGTGAAAGCCGCCCTGGAGCACGGCGCCCGGATCACCAGCGTTGTCGAGGACTCGCCGGTGACGCCGACGACGCAGTCGACAGAAGGAGAAGAGAAGCGATGATGAACAAGAACATGATGCGCCAGATCAAGGATATGCAGGCCAAACTGGCCAAGACCCAGGAGGAGCTGGCGAACACCAACCTGGAGGTCAGTGCCGGCGGCGGTGCCGTGAAGATCGTTATCACTGGCAACCAGAAGTTCCAGTCCATCAAGATATCTCCGGAAGCCGTGGACCCGAGCGACATGAGCCTGCTGGAGGACCTGGTGCTGGCGGCCGTCAACGAGGCCATGGAGAAGTCCCAGGAAATGGCGCAGGAGCGCCTGGGCGGGGTCACCGCCGGCCTGAAGATACCGGGTATGTAAGGGAGGGAAGCGGGCCTTGGGCATCGATTCCGTTCCTACCGCACAGCCGGTGGCCAGGCTGATAGAGGAGCTGCACAAGCTGCCGGGCATCGGCCCCAAGAGCGCGCAGCGCTTGGCATACCATTTGCTGAAGATCCCCGAGGAGCAGGCCAGGGCCCTGGCCGAGGCCATACTCTCGGTCAAGGAGAAGGTGGTCCTGTGCTCCGTCTGTCAGAATTTCACCGAGGCCGATCCCTGCCCTATCTGCCGTGACCGGGGCCGGGACCGCGGGCGGATCTGCGTGGTGGAGAAGCCGATGGACATACTGGCCGTGGAGCGCACCCGCAAGTACACCGGCCTCTACCACGTGCTCCACGGCGTGCTGTCCCCCATGGACGGCGTGGGTCCGGAGGATCTCAAGATCAAGGCCCTGCTGGAGCGGTTGAAAGACGGTTCGGTCAAGGAAGCCATCCTGGCGACCAACCCCAACCTGGAGGGCGAGGCGACCGCCATGTACCTGAACCGGCTGATTGGGCCCCTGGGGGTCAGGGTCACCCGCCTGGCCCGGGGTCTGCCGTTCGGCAGCGACCTGGAGTACGCTGACGAGCAGACCATGGCCCGGGCGCTGGAGGGGCGGCATGAGCTATAATCGGGCCGGACGCCAGCGGGCCCCGGCCGCCATCGGGAGGGGCTGCTAATGCAGATCGAAGGCTTGATCAAGGTCGGCATCGCCACCAGGGACCTGGACCGGACCGCGGCCCAAATAGCCGGCATCCTCGGCGTGGTGCCCGGCGATGCCTACGCCAACGAGCCCTCAGCCATGAAGTTCCGCCTGCTCCAGCTGGGGGACTTCTACATTGAGGTCATGGAGCCCCTGGGCCCGGACGGTCCGATAGCCAGCTTCATCGAACGTCATGGCGAGGGGCTGCAGCACATGACTTTCAAGGTCAGGGACGTCGAGCAGGCCATGGCGGACCTCAAGGCCAGGGGCGCCCGGTTCACTTCGTCGGCCCCGGTCAAGGTGAACTCGGTGCTGGGCCCCATGAAGTTCGTCTTCATCAATCCGCGGACCTCAAACGGCGTCCTGATCCAGCTGATGGAGCTCGGGCAGCAGGCCGGGACCGGCACCGGCTAGTCGAACCCGCACCACCTGGCGAAGGCGTCCAGCGGCTCCCGCTCGCTGCGGAACTGGTTCACCGGGGAGTCATCGTTGGGATACCCGATGGCCACTCCACACAGGATCAGCTTTGACTCCGGGATGTTCAGGGCCTGGCGCAGGATCTCCGGGTGGAGCACCACGGCCATCTGGGTGCAGGTGCCCAGCCCGTAGCTCATGGCCGCCAGCATCAGGTTCTCCAGGAACAGTCCGGCATCCAGGATGGCATAGGCCCCCAGGTAGCGCTCCACGTAGACGATGATCCCCGCCGGCGCGTCCATGAACCGGGCCATGTAGCGGTACCACTCCATCCTCTTCGGCCAGTCATCCCGGGCTATGCCCATGGACTCGAAGACCTTCTTGCCCTGCTTCTTGGAGCGGTCCACGTAGGGCGGCTTGTAGGTGGGGATGGGGAACGGGATGTCGGGGGTGAACTCGGTGGGCGCCCCCATCTTCTCGGACATGGCCTTCTTCAGCTCATCGAGGACCGGCCCGGTGACCACGGTGAACTCCCAGGGCTGGGTGTTATCGGTGGAAGGGGCCCGCACCGCGACCTCCAGGATCCGCCTCAGCACGTCCTTGGGCACCGGGTCCGGCTTGAAGGCCCTGACGCTCTTGCGGGACTCTATGGCTTCAATGATGTCCATGACGCACCTTCTTTCATTTGCCGGGAGAGGCCGGCCATTCCGGCCAGTCCCTGGTGGCGCTGAGCTTCCACTGCGGCGCCCGCCGCTCCAGCCAGGCCATCACCCCTTCGATAGCGTCCGGGCGGCCCATGAGGTGGTGGTGCAGCTCCGTCTCCCGCCGGCCGACCTCGGCCGGGGACAGCAGCAGGCTCTCCCACATGAGCCGCTTGGCGATGGCCACCGACAGGGGCGCCGTGTTGCGGGCGATGTCGCGGGCGATCTCCAGGGCCGCCGGGAGCACTTCGGCCGCGGGCAGGCTGCGCATGGCCAGGCCCATGGCGGCCGCTTCCCTGCCGTTCACGCGGCGCCCGGTAAGCAGGATGTAGGCTGCCCACCCCGTCCCCACCAGCCGGGGCAGGGTCCAGTGGGAGTAGCCGTCCGGCATGATGCCCCGCCGCACCTGGAGCACGCCGTACTGGCCTTCGTCGGCGGCCAGCCGCATGTCGCACTGCAGGGCCAGGGTCAGGCCGATGCCCACCGCGTGGCCGTTCATGGCCGCGATGACCGGCTTGCGCACCTCCCAGGCGGGGGGATCGACGCCGGCGGCGCTGAAGGTACTCTGGTCCTGTTTGGCGAAGGTGTCCTCGCCGGCGCTCATGTCGGCGCCGGCGCAAAACGCCTTGCCGGCGCCGGTGACCACCACCGCCCGGACGGAGTCATCCCCGTCGCAGCGGCGGTAGGCCTCGCCCAGCTCCACGCCCATCCGGCCGCTGTAGGCGTTGAGCTGGGCGGGGCGGTGCAGCTCGATGACGGCCACGCCGTCGCTTATGTCGAGGCGAATGTCCTGGTAGTCGTCGCTGTCCATATCAACTCCCCTTCTCCCCGCGCTCCCGGGCCTGCCCGGCTCAGCTCGCGGCTAGCCCGGTCACTATCTCGGCGGCCTGGCCGATGATGCCGTCGAAGAGCTGTTTCAGGGTGGGGATATCGTGCATCTGGCCGATCCCCTGGCCGCAGGACAGTATCCCCCGGTCCAGCTCCCCCTGGTAGTAGGTGCGTCGGGAGTTCTCGCCCGAAACCACGTTGAGGATCTCTTCAAACCCGGCGCCGGCGGCCTCGAGCTCGGCGCACCTGCGGGCCGCCTCGTTGTTCCACACGCGATGCGCGCCGACGGTGCGCATGATGATCGTGGTGTCCAGCTCGGTGGCGCCCAGCAGCGCCTGCTTCAGCCGCGGATGCAGGGGGCTCTCCTGCGTCAGCAGCAGGCGCGTTCCCATGATCACGCCCTCAGCCCCCAGGGCCAGGACGGCCAGCAGGCTGCGGCCGTCGACCACGCCTCCGCCCCCGATCAGCGGCACCTTCAGCCTCCGGGCCACGGTAGGCACCATGACCAGCGTCCCGATGTCGAGCTGGCCCACGGCCCCGCCGTTCTCGTAGCCGACCACGGTGATGATATCGGCCCCCAGGGACTCGGCCTTGACGGCGTAGCGGGCGCCGGCGCACTTGTGGATCCAGGTCATGCCCAGCTCCTTGAACCGCCGGCACAGCTCCGGCGCCGGCGCCGCGTGGCCGGAGCTCTCCACCACTCTGACGCCCTTCTCGCCCATGATCTCGGTGTAGTCTCCCTGGGACACGGGGAACTGGGCCGGGAAGAAGTTCAGGTTCACGGCGAAGGGCTTGTGCGTCAGCTCCTTCACCCGGTCGAGGGCGGCGGCGAACTCGTCTTTGGTCTGGTACATGATGGAGCTCATCACGCCGAGGCCGCCGGCCTCCGAGATGGCGGCGGTGAAGTCGGCGTTGGATATCGAGGCCATGGTCCCACCCACGATGGGGTACTCTATCCCCAGCATCCGGGTGACTCTGGTTTTGAACATGGTTCCCCCTTTCGAGAACGGGCTGCGGATGGTGGCCCTATTGTCTCCCAGCCGTCTCCGGCTGTCAACGTGATTGACAGACTGGTTTCGCGGTCATATTCTCTTCTCGGCGGCGACGGGGACGCGATCGGCAGCGACGGCCCCCGCCGGGCGCGTTGTGTTGAGAAGGAGGGGTCACATGATTGAAGCAGGTTCGAGCGGCAGGCACCGAGTCACATCGGGCACGGGCGCTCTCCCGGGACGGTGGCGGTCTGCTGTCACCGGTTGCGCCGTGGTGTTGCTGGCGCTGGTGCTGGCGCTGTCCCCTGCGCCCTCCGCCCGGGCCGAGGCTGACGCCGACATCGCCGCGCATGTGGCCGAGCTGCGAGGGCTCACCGTGGAGCCGGTCACCGTGCAGTCCATGACCCGGGATGAGCTGAGAGCGGAGCTGCTGGAGTCATCGGAGGAGGACCTGGCGGAGATGAGCGCCACCCAGGACCTGTTTGTGTTCCTGGACTTCCTGGAGGAGGGAGACAACCTGCATGACATCCTCGTAGAGGCGCACACGGAGGAGACACTGGGATTCTATGATTACGAGGAGGACAGGCTGTGCCTGATCGGGGGCTCCGCCGTCGCGGTGGACCCCATGGACAAGCTGACGCTGGCCCACGAGTACGCTCACGCCCTGCAGGACCAGCACTTCGACCTGTCGGCCCTGATGGAGGAGGACGATGACTCGGAGGCCTCCGGGGCCATGCTGGCCCTCATCGAGGGGGATGCCACGGTGGTCATGTCCTTCTACTATTACTACTACCTGACCGAGGAAGAGCAGGCCGCCATAGGCGAGGTGTCCGGAGAGCCCGGGACGGCGGATGCGGAGATGCCGCCGATCGTGGAAGAATCCCTGGCCTTCCCCTACGAGTACGGCATGGAGTTCGTGGTGGCCCTGATAAAGGAAGGACAGTGGGAGGCGGTCAACGATGCCTATAGCGACCCCCCGGTGTCCACGGAGCAGATAATGCACCCCAGGAAGTACTTCCGGGAGAGGGACAACCCCGTCGAGGTGACCCTCCCGGACATGGCCGCGGCCCTGGGACAGGGCTGGACTGAGGTGGACTCGGGCGTTTTTGGCGAGTTCGACCTGAAGCTCTTCCTGCAGGAGTTCCTGGACGAGAGTGATGCCAAGAGGGCGGCGGCGGGCTGGGGGGGCGACTGCTACTCGTTCCTGGAAGACGAGTCCGGCGGGAACGTCTTCGTCCTCAGTACGACATGGGATGAGGCGGATGATGCCAGGCAGTTCTACGACGCCTGCGTGGACCGGTGCGTGGAGCAGGGCGGCAGCGGCCGCCGGGGCGATGCCGAGGGAAGCCGGACGTCGGGGGAGTGGCAGAGCGAGGACTTGGGCTGCCGCTTCGCCCTGGACGAGCAGTCCGTCTACCTGGTTATGGCCACCGACGCCGACACCGCCGGCCGGGCGATGTCAGCGGTCTACCAGTCCGGCGGATCATCGAAGGTTTGGATGTGGGTGGGCGTGGGCGTCGGCCTGGCCCTCCTGGTGTGCATTGTGGGCCTGGCCGTGCTCGTGGTCAGGCGCCGCCGGCGCCCCGGGCTGGCCGTGGAGTCCGCGGTCCCGCCGGGCGGGCCCCCTGCCCCCTGACCTGTACGGCATCCTGGCCCCCCGCTTTCGTGATAGGATGTAGGCATGAGAGTCGGCGCCTTCGAGATCTCCGAGCCCGTGCCCGAGCTGAAGGAGCCTCATGTTCTAGCCGTCCTTCAGCCGTGGATCGATGTCGGCAACGTGGGCACGCTGGTGCTGTCGCGCCTGGATGCCCAGTGGAACGCCGCGGAGCTGGGCCGGCTGGTCCGGCCGGGCACCTTCTTCGACTTCACCCGGTATCGGCCCGTCCTCGATTTGAAGGAGGGCCGCCGCGATCTGGCCATACCCAACGCCATCGTCAGCTACGGCCGGTCCGAGGCCGGCCGTGACTTCCTTCTCCTCCGGCTCCTGGAGCCCCACGCGCAGGCGGAGACCTACGTGGAGTCAATCCTGGAGCTTCTCCAGAGGTTCGGCGCGGCGGGTTACTGCCTCCTGGGCTCGATGTATGACATGGTGCCCCATACCCGGCCGCTGCTGGTCAGCGGTTCGGGCAGCAACCTGAAGCTGCAGAACGAGATGGAAACCGCCAACGTGCAGCCCAGTGAGTACGTGGGCCCCACCAGCATCGCCCTCCTCATTACCGAGAACGCGGCCGCCATGGGCATAGAGACGGCCACCCTCATCGTCCATCTGCCGCAGTACCTCACGCTGGAGAACGACTACCGGGGCCAGTCCAGGCTCATGGAGGTGCTGGGTTCGATGTACGGGTTCCCGGTGGCGCCGGAAGACCTGGAGAAGGCCAGGGAGCAGGACCAGTCCGTCGCCCGGGTGGCTGAACGGATGCTGCAGCAGGAGCCGAGGTACCGGCCCATCCTGCATCACCTGGAGTCCCTCTACGATTCCCGCGTCAACAACACCAAGCACGAGAGCCAGCTCTCACCGGAGCTGGAGCAGCTCCTTCAGGACCTGAGCCGCCGCTTCACACAGGGTTGATGCGACCGCTTCACACAGGGTTGATGCGGACGGACTGTGGCGGGAAGCGGCGCATCACCGGGGGCTGACACGACCCAAATAAAGAGCGGTCCGGAGTTGGACTCCGAACCGCCCCTGTATTCCGCCGGAACCGGACCTAGAGCTTGAAGACCGCCACGGCGTTGTCGCGCAGGATGCGCTTCTTGTTCTCGTCCTTGAGGTTGAGCTTGACGAACTCGTCCTTGCAGCGGGTGAAGCCGAAGCCGTTGGTGGCCCAGAAGACCTTGGCGCGGCCGATCGGCCCGTTCATGAACTCCACCGTGGGCGGGTGCAGGCTCGACGGGTAGTAGGCGCCGATGTTGCCGTAGACATTGGGGTGCCTCCAGATCATGGAGATCCACTCCTCGATGTAGGGGTAGCCGGTGTGCGTCAGCACCATGACCAGGTTGGGGAAGTCCATGGCGACCTCATCGGCATACATGGGGCGGCCGACCTCGCTGGGCAGGGGCTCCGCCGACTGGCCGCTCTGGAATGAGACCGGTATGCCCAGCTCAATGCACTTGGCATAGAGCGGATAGCACTTGGCGTCGCTGGCCTTCAGGCCGAAGCTGTTGGGGTGGAACCAGACGTACTTGAATCCGTGTTCCTTGACCGCCTTCTCGATGTCCTTGAGGCTCTCCTCGATGCGCCAGGGGTTGTAGCCGGCGCCGCCGACGATCCGGCCCTTGCCCTTCTCCACGAGGTCGATCATCCGCTTCAGCTCAAACCCGGTGGCCATCTTGTTCTCCCGCCGGGACCAGATGTACTGCTGGTCGACGAAGGCCTTCTCGACACCGCAGGCATCCATCTCCTTGATCATCTCTTCCACGGAGGGCTTGTACTGTCCGGCTACCACCTTCCAGCCATCCTCCTCGGAGATGCCCATCTTCTTCAGCACGCCGCCGAAGGTGCCCTTAACGCAGGCACGGGATTCATAGTTGGCCCATACTTCTTTCCATTCTGCGTCGGTGACGATGCCGGCATAGCCAGCGCGGCACATGGTGTCGATTGCTTTGACATCAAGCAGTTCCATGACCTTTAGGCTCCCTCCTCTCAGTTTCTTCTTCGCGCTTGCGCGCATAACCTCAGGCCGGGTTCACCGGCCTGGCTTTTCCCGTCTGCTACAGACTCTGCTCCGTCCTGGCGATGATGTCGTCCTGCAGGGTCTTGGTCAGGTCCACGAAG
>CAYPDY010000093.1:0-10884 GCA_964409515.1 uncultured Dehalococcoidia bacterium | reverse complement strand
GGCGGCTATCGACGCGCGTCACCTTCACGTTAGGCGACGCGCGTCGTCGTCAGGTCAGGCGACGCGCGTCATCGTCAGGTTAGGCGACGCGCGTCATCACGTCAGCCGGGGTTCCTCACCGTACCAGTTGTCGTATACCGACATGTTGACGTAGGGTTCGAGGTCGAGGTTCTGCAGGTACTGCTTGAAGGCATCCGTGGAATACCGGGAGTCCCAGTACGTCCAGTTCTGGTATACCTCGCAGATGCTGGCGGGCACGCCCCTGATCCCCACGCTTATGCTGTTGCCGCCCGTCGCCTCAAATGTGTTGTGGTGTATCAGGATCGTCCCGCCTGCCGGGACGTCCGCATCCGGACCCTGGTCAAACCCCCATGAAGGATTGTCGTTCCCGCCGTGCATGTCAAAGGCGGTGTTGGTGGCATGCCCCCCGGCAATGTTGTAGCGCGCCTCATAGTTGCTCACAGGATAGCCCCTGGTGCCGGCTATGGCGTGGCGGTAGTAGTCGAAGTAGTTGGCCTCGATGAGGGCGGTGCCTCCGGCCACACAAACACCATAGCCGAAACCGTCGGCCTGGCAGTTGTGTATGTAGTTGTGATGGAAATGGCCGTAGTGCCCTTCAGTCACGGCGATGCCGGACTGAGGCCAGTTGCAGATCTCGCAGTTGTCCACTTCAACGTCGCCGCCCACGGCCACCAGGCCGGAATACATAGGGTACGCCCGGGTGGTAGTTCCATTCGGCCCCTGCAGCCGCAGCCCCGTCACCCTGCCCCCACTGTGGATCGCTACCAGGGAAGGAAACCCGGAGGATGGCGTGTCGTTGGCGTACAGGAGCGCGCCTTCCGACCCGCCCCATCCCCTCCCGCTGGCCAGCGTGACCCCGTCCGGGACTGAGATCTCGCTCAGGCCGGTCAGGTCGATCTGGGCGCTGTCCTCCACGTACACGGTATCCCCCGAAACGGCACCGGAAAGGGCATCGAGCAAGGCGGTCCTGGTGGTGACAACATACCGGGCCGAACTGCGGCTCACGATGTGGGTGTAACCGACCCCCCCGCCGATAGTGTTACCCGTGGGGTTGACCCCCGCCCCATAGCCGGACGGGATGCTGTCAGGATCTATCGGCAGGGTTCGGCTGGTGACGTCGGAATCCCCCGGTCCCTGCGGCTGGTCCCGGACAGCAAAGGCTACGGCCACCACCACCAGGCAGACGACAAGGAAACCCCCCAGCAGGACCCAGATCATCTGCTCGCGGGGCAGCTTCGTTATGTTCACGTAATTATGGTATCACAACGGCGGGCTGTTGCCATATCAACTTGCCGGCTTCAGTCCTCCACCGAAACGCCGGCCAGAAGCGGGTATCCCAGCGGGCTGACAGCATACCCCTCAACCCGGGGCTTGATCAGCAGGTAGCTCCTCCCGAACCACAGCGGCAAACACGCCGCGTCCGCGGTGATGAGCTTGACCTCCGCCTGGCGGTACAGCCCGGCGCGAACGCCGTCGTCAGTCTCCACCGCCGCCCGGTCCAGCAGGGCGTCATAGGCGCTGTCCGTGTACCTGCCGGGGTTGTTCACGCTCCCGCCGCGGAACAGGACATCCAGGAAGTCCTGGGGGTCCGGATAGTCCGCCGACCAGCCGTAGAAGAACACGTCGTCCGTCTCCTCGTCGAGCCGGTCAAAGTAGGCGTCGCCGTCCAGCTGCCGCACCTCCACCTCTGCGCCCAGGTTCTCCTGCCACTGGTACAGGACGGCCGTGAAGTGGGCCGCGACATCCCCGCTGCTGCCGGGCAGCGTGACCACCACCTTGAGAGGGCTGCCGCCCTCGCCGTAGCCCGCCTGGGCCAGCAGGGCCCTGGCCGCAGCCGGATCGTATACCAGCCCCCCGAAGCCGGGGTCATAGCCCATCATCCCCCGGGGGACAATGCCGTTGGCCGCTTCCACGGAGTCCAGCAGGACCTGGCTCACCACCCGCTCCTTGTCCACCGCCAGGCCGAAGGCCCGGCGCACCCTGGCGTCATCGAACGGCGCCCTGGCGCAGTTGAAGCCCATGTAAGTGATGTTGTACTGGTCGAAGATGGACAGCTGGGAGTGCAGCGCATTTTCCTCGTCCATCACCCTCTCCAGGCTGTAGATGGAGACCCCGGTGACATCGATCCGCCCCTGCTCATACAGCTGCATGGAGTAGCCGGCATTGAAGAGAAAGGCCACGTGCCCAACCCTGGCCTTCTCCCGGTAGAAGTCCTCGTTCCGCTCCAGGAGAAGAAGATGGCCGGGCTCCCACCCCTCAAGCTTGAAGGGCCCGGTGCCGTTGGGCTCGCGCCACCACTCTCCACCGCCGTCCGCCTCTTCTCTGTCTACGACAAAAGCGACCGGCTGGGCCAGCTTGGACAGGAAGTAGGCCTTCGGCCGGTCGATGGTGACCCGCAGGGTGTAGTCGTCGACCACCTCAACGCCGGAGATCTCCCGGGCATCGCCCGACAGCATGTCGCCGGACCCCACGATATCATTGAGGTACGTCCCGGCCGTCAGGGAGCCGGTGGCGGGGTCACAGGCCCTCTCCCAGGAGTACTTGAAGTCCCCGGCAGTGACCGGCCGGCCATCATGGAAGACGGCGTCCTCGCGCAGATGGAAGGTGTAAATCGTATCGGCGGCATCCGCCTCCCAGTTCCCGGCAATATCCGGGACCAGGTTCATGCCGGCGTCGAAGGTCACCAGCCCGCCGAATATCTGCACGATGTAGCCCACGGAGCCCACCTCCCTGGCCAGGGCCGGGTCCAGCGTGGACGGGTCTGAATCCGCCAGGACCAGCGTGTCCCGGTCCGGAGCTGAAAGCTCCGAGGTGGTCGTTTTCGTCAGGCAGCTGCTACCCGGACAAAGCAGGGCCAGCAGGACCAGCGCCAGGGCCAGCCAAGCGCGGCCAAACATCCTGGCCCGCTCCACGGGCCAGGGGTGGCCAAGCATCCTGGCGCACTTCACGGGCCAGGGGTGGCCAAGCATCCTGGCGCACTTCACGGCCTACGCACCCGCCGCCGAGAGATATGACTTCCACTGCGCATCCAGGCTGGCCGGGCTCAACCCGTAGACGGCCTGGAGGGCTTCATCGTGTCCGCTGCCGCCCCGCAGGGCCGCCAGGAAGGCCAGCATCCTCTCCTGGCCGCCGTGGCGGTCGAGGAGGTAGTCCACCAGGCTGTAGCTCTCGGCATAGGCCAGGTAGGCTGCGTCGCTGCCCGCCGGGAAGGAGCTGGACAGGCTCTGAACAGAGTCGAGCCGGTTCTGGAGGACCGCCGAGTCCAGGACCGAGGCGAAGCTGGAGCCGAGCGGCCCCTCGGCATACATGGCCAGGCCCTCGTCCAGCCACGTCGGCAGCGTGACACCGTAGCCGTTCATCGTCACCTGGTGCACCACCAGGTGCGCCATCTCGTGAGCCATGGCCCCCTTCCCCCAGTCGAGGTCGCCGGTGGAGATACCCAGTGCCACGATCGAGTACTCCGTGAATGCTACGCCCCCGGTCCACTCGTCAGGGTAGATGAGTGAGCCCTGCAGGTCGCCGGTGCTTCCGTAGATATAGACTTCGATCGTGCGCTCCGGCCTGGCCCCGATGTCGTCAGCCAGCAGCTCCAGGGCCTCCTCTCCGGCATCCACCAGCTGCCGGGCGAAACCGTCTTCGCCCTCGTACCAGTACAGGGTGAAGCTGGCGCTGTGGAGCTCCTGCCAATCGTGGCGCCCGTCATCGAAGCTGAGCGTCCTCACCGGCGTGTCCGCCTCCCGGCCGGAGGCGTCCTCAATCGTCCACCAGTAGGAGAGGTCCGCGCCCGGCGGCAGCCCGCCGGTCTGCTCCATGTCCCACGTCCAGGCGGCAGTCGCCTTCTGCCCCGGGGCGAAATCCGGGAAGACCACGCTGGTGACCGGGAAGATGCCCATCCTGTCCATCCGGTACTGAAGAGAGACGTCCGTGATCTCGGCGTCGCTCTCCGCCTCCATCCGGAACAGGATGGAATCCGGGAAATCCACCGCGGGGCTGCCCAGGGTAACGGTGAATCCTCCGACATCCATCGTCTCGCCTTCCACCGGCGTCGTCCCGTCATCACTCTCATCGTCATCGGGGAAGCACGCCACGGGAAGGAGCAGCGTCACCAGCAGCACCATCAGAAGGAGCGGCGCCCTCTTCATCTACCCCACCGCCTCCCGGACCGCGGCCAGGGCCCCCGCATCCGGCTCATGATCGATGTCGAACCAGCGTATCCGCGGGTCATTCAGCCGAAACCAGGCGTACTGGTGGCGGGCAAAGCGGTGCGTCTCGAACTTCATGCGGTGCACCGCCGTGGCCAGGCCCATCTTGCCGCCGATGAACTGGTAGATCTCCTTGTACCCCACGCTGGACATAGCGGGCAGCCCGGGGCCGTATCCCTTCTTCACCAGCGCCCTGACCTCCTGTACCAGGCCCTGCTCCATCATCCGGTCAACGCGCTGGTCGATCATATGGTAAAGACGCTGCCTCTCCGCGGTCAGTCCCAGTATCACGGTCTGGAACGGCGGAGGCTTCTTGAGCCGCCGCTCCGGCCCCGGCCTGCCGGTAGTGTAACGGATCTCCAGGGCCCGGATCACCCGGCGAACATTGCGGGGGTCAATGGAGGCGGCCGCCTCCTGGTCGACCCTCTGCAGCTCCCGGTACAGCGACTTCCCCCCTTCGGCGGCGGCCTGCGCCTCCAGGCGCTGCCTCAGTCCCGGGTCGGGCTCGATGCGGGGGATCTGCCAACCTTCCACCATCGACCATACGTAGAGACCGCTTCCGCCCACCAGGATGGGCAGCTTGCCCGCCTGGAGGACCCGGCCGATGGCGTCGGCCGCCAGGGACTGGTAGACGGCGACGCTGAAGTCGGCGTCGGGGTCCACCACGTCGATCAGGTGATGCGGCACGGCGGAGCGCTCCTCGGCCGTCGGCTTGGCCGTGCCGATATCCATGTACCGGTACACCTGCCGGCTGTCCGCGCTGATGATCTCCCCGTTGAAGGTCCGGGCCAGCAGAGCGGCCACACGGCTCTTCCCCACGGCCGTTGGCCCCACTACGGCAACTACGGCGCTCATGGACGCTTGGTTCTGGCGGTCTGCTCCACGATGCTGACGAACTCGGGGGCCTTCAGGCTGGCCCCGCCCACCAGACCGCCATCGATCTCCGGCTGCGAGATGAACTCCAGGATGTTGGCTCCGGTCACGCTGCCACCGTACTGGATGCGCAGTCCGCCGGCCACCTGCTCGCCGTACACCTCGCGCACGGTCCGCCGGATCAGACCGATGGTGGCGTTGGCCTGCTGGCCCGTGGCCGCTTTCCCCGTGCCAATGGCCCAGATCGGCTCGTAGGCGATAACCAGGCCGCCGGGCTGGTCAACCCCCGCCAGGCCCTTCCTCACCTGCCTCGTAACCACCTCTTCGGTCTTCCCGGCTTCGTTCTCCGCCAAAGTCTCACCTACGCACATGATAGGCAGGAGCTTGAACTTGAGCGCCGTCTTGACCTTCCGGTTCACGATCTCGTCCGTCTCCCCAAAGTACTGCCGCCTCTCAGAGTGGCCCACGATGACGTACTGGCACAGCCCGGCCAGCATGACGGGAGACACCTCTCCCGTGTAGGCCCCCTTCTCTTCGAAATGCAGGTTCTGGGCTCCGAGCTTCACCGATGAGTGCTCCAGCACCGGCTTCACCTCGGCCAGGGAGACGAAGGGCGGGCAGACCACCTTGTCCACCCCGCCGATGTCCTCCAGGCCGCCCAGCATGTCCCGCACCAGCGCCACCGCCTCCTCGACGGTGGTATTCATCTTCCAGTTTCCGGCAATAATCGGTAAGCGCATGCTACTCCTCCATCAGGCACCGTATTTGGCCAGTTTCTGGGCATGGGCCAGAGCCAGCGGCATGATGTCCAGCGCCGGGAAACGCCCCAGCCCACCCCTGGAACAGGACCGCTCCGAGAACCCGGCTGCATCGTCGGGCCGGCAGAGAGGCGAGTGCAGCAGGAAAGGGACCGGGTGCCAGCTGTGGGCCTTCATCAGCGCCGGGGTGGAGTGGTCCCCGGTCACCACGATGACATCGGGTTTGAGCCCGATCACCCGGGGCATCAGCGCATCCACCTCCTCGATGGCCTTCACCTTCCGCGGGAAGTCGCCGTCCTCTCCGGCCGTGTCGGTCTTCTTGATATGCAGGAAGAGGAAGTCGTGGTCCGCATAGCACTTCTCCAGCGTGCTGAACTCCTCCTCCAGCTCGCGTCCGCAGGGCACCACCTTCATCCCCACCAGCCGCGCCAGGCCCCGGTACATCGGATAGGCCGCGATGGCCACCGGGTTGAGCTTGAACGAGTCGCCCATGGACGGTATCGTCGGCCGCCGCGAGAAGCCGCGCAGCACCGCCATGTTGGCGGGATGGCGCCCGGCCAGCACCGCGCGCGCCTTGTGCAGCCACTCATTGACCTTGTCTGCCGTCGCCTTCGCATCCGGGACCAGCGGCGCCGCTTCCCTGGGCGCCACCCCCAGCTGCTGAGGGTCGGTGTCCGCCACGTCCGGAAGCAGTCCGCCGCCCCGCAGCACCAGGAGGAACCGATGCCCCTCCACCGCGGACACCAGGACCTCGACCCCGGACACCCTGATCCCGGACAGCTCGCGGCACAGCCCGGCGCAGACCTCCGTCGAGATCCTCCCCGCCCGCCGGTCGGTGATCAGCCCCGCGTCGTCAACGGTGCAGAAGTTGCCGCGGGCGGCGACGTCCCACCTTTCCAGCGGGAAGTCGATGCCCAGTGCCTCCAGGACCCCCCGCCCGATGACGAACGAAAACGGATCGTAGCCGAAAAGACCCAGGTGCCCCGGGCCGCTCCCCGGCGTCAGCCCCGGGCCAAGCGGCTCGGACAGCCCGCAGATGCCCTCCCTGGCCAGCCGGTCCAGGTGCGGCGTCCGGGCCGTCTCCAGCTCGGTTTGCCCCGTTTCAGGGTGGGGCAGCCCGCCCAGGCCGTCCATCACCACCAGCACTATCTTCCCCGGGGAGGTTATGGCCAGCCGGCTGATCTGAGTCATTCTGTCCATGGTCTACCTGTCCTGCAGCGCCGCAACGCCCGGCAGGGTCTTGCCTTCCAGGAACTCCAGGGAGGCCCCTCCGCCGGTCGAAACGTGGGTCATCTTGTCCGCCAGCCCCTGCTGCTCAACGGCGGCAGCCGTGTCCCCGCCGCCGATGATGGTAACGGCGTCCAGCTTCGCCAGGAGGGCCGCGATCGCCTGTGTGCCTCCGGCAAAGGCCGGAAACTCGAAGACCCCCATGGGGCCATTCCACACCACGGTCCGGGACCGGCCGATCTCCTCGCTGAAGCGCTTCACCGTCTCCGGACCGATGTCCAGCATGAGCCAGCCCCCGGGTACCCCGTCCACGGTGACCGTCCGGTGGGGGGACTGGGCCTCGAACCTCTCCGCCACCACCGCGTCGGACGGCAGCAGCAGGTGAACGCCCTTCTCTCTCGCCTTGGCCACCAGGCCCCGGGCGAAATCGAGCTGCTCGTTCTCCACCTTGGAACCCCCCACATCATGCCCCAGCGCCTTCAGGAAGGTGTTGGCCATGCCCCCGCCGATGACCAGGGCATCCACCTTGGGCAGGATGTTCTCCAGCATGGTGATCTTGTCGCTCACCTTGGCCCCGCCCACGATCATGGTGAAGGGGCGCCCGGGGTCGGCCAGCGCCTTGCCCAGGTACTCCAGCTCCTTCTCCATGAGGAACCCGGCCACCGCCGGCAGGTACGCGGTGACCCCCGCCGTCGACGCGTGGGCCCGGTGCGCCGTCCCAAAGGCGTCGTTCACATATAGCTCAGCCAGGGACGCCAGGGATCTGGCGAACGCCGGATCGTTCTTCTCCTCCTCCTCGTGGAAACGGAGGTTCTCCAGCAGCAGCACTCCGCCATCCGCCAGCGCCGCCGCCGCCGCCGCCGCCCCGGGGCCAACGCAGTCGTCCGCCGTCTGCACGGGCCGGCCCAGCAGCTTCGCCAGGCGGACGGCCACCGGCTTCAGGCTGAGCCCGGGGGTCACGCCCCTGGGGCGGCCCAGGTGCGAGCACAGGATGACCCTCGCCCTGTGATCGATGAGGTACCTGATGGTAGGCAGGGCAGCCTCGATGCGCGTGTCGTCGGTGATCTCGTTCGTCTTCTTGTCCAGGGGAACGTTGAAATCCACCCTTACCAGCACCCTCCTGCCGGTAACGTCGATGTCTCTGACTGTCTTCTTGTTCAATGCGCTACCCCCTTAGGTTTCCTCGGCAGATTATAGTCGATAGGGAGGGGAAGCTCAATCCCCTGGACTGGACCCGCCTCATGCACTAGAATCTAACCAGAACCGGAGGATAGCGCCTTGGTCACCGATTTCTCCGCAGAGCGCTCGCACCTGGTGGAATTCCTGCGCCGCGAAATCCGGGACGAGCGGGTGCTGGCGGCCGTAGGCCGCGTGCCCCGGGAGATGTTCGTCGGGAGCAGCCAGTGGCCGTCCGCCTACGAGGACCGCCCCCTCCCCATCGGCCGCGGGCAGACCATCTCGCAGCCCCTCATCGTAGCCATGATGACCGAGGCCCTCGACCTGGAGGGCCCGGAGAAGGTGCTGGAGGTCGGCACAGGCAGCGGCTACCAGGCGGCCATCCTGGCCGAGCTGGCCCGCGAGGTGGTCACCGTGGAACGGCACGGCGAGCTGGCCCGGAAGGCCGCCGAGACCCTGGACAAGCTGGGATACCGGAACATAGAGGTCCACCTGGCCGAGGCCACCCTGGGCTGGCCCAGCCGGGCCCCGTACGATGCCATAGTGGTCAGCGCGGGCGCCCCACGGGTGCCCCGGGAGCTGCTGGACCAGCTGGCCGTGGGCGGCCGGCTGGTCATCCCCGTGGGCGCGCGCTACGAGCAGAACCTTCTCAAGATCGTCAAGACGGAACACGACGCGACCGTGGAGGACCTGGGGCCCTGCCGCTGGGTGCCGCTCATCGCCGACGCGGCCTGGAGCGAGCAGGACGCGTAGCCGGCGGGCTTTATAGTACACTTGAGAGAACATGGGCGTATCAGGCGACAGGGTCATCGAGGTCACCAACCTGGTCAAATCCTACGGGGCCGTCAAGGCCGTGGACGGGATCAGCTTCCATGTCACCCAGGGGGAGGTGTTCGGCATGCTGGGCCCCAACGGCGCCGGGAAGACCACCACCGTGGAGATCGTGGAGGGACTGCGCGCCGCTGACGGCGGGACGGCGACCGTGCTGGGCATCGATGTGTCCAGGGACTCCCGGGCGGTGAAGGAGCGCATCGGTGTCCAACCGCAGAGCCCGGCCCTCTTCCCCAGCCTCACGGTGCGGGAGACCATCGGGTTCTTCGCCGGCATGTACCGCAAGTCTCTCCCCGCGTCGCGGATAGTGGAGTTGGCCGCCCTTCAGGCCAGCCGCAACATCCAGTTCAAGAACCTCTCGGGGGGGCAGCAGCAGCGGCTCTCGGTCTCCCTGGCCTTTGTCAACGACCCGGAGATCATCTTCCTGGACGAGCCCACCACCGGGCTGGACCCCCAGGCGCGGCGGGCGATGTGGGACGTGATCGAGACCTTCCGCCACACGGGGAAGACGGTGGTACTGACCACCCACTACATGGAGGAGGCACAGCGGCTCTGCGACCGGATCGCCATCATGGACTACGGGAGGATCATCGCCCTGGATACGCCCCAGCGGCTCATTGAGTCCCACACCAGGGAGAGCGCCATCCAGTTCAAGATGAAGGACTACCCCGGCGACGAGGTCATCACCGGCCTGCCCGATGTCTGCAAAGTCCATCGAGATGGGGATGACATTATCGTCTATACCAACAACATCCCATCCACCATCGGCGGTCTACTAGGCATGGCCTCGCAGCGGTCGGCGGAGCTCTCCGAGCTGTTCGTGCGCCAGGCCACCCTGGAGGACGTCTTCCTGAAACTGACCGGAAAGAGGATACGGGATTGAGGGCCTTCAACGCCGTCTTCGTGTCGTACTACAGGCAGTTCGTCAGGGACCGCGGCGCCCTCTTCTTCACCTTCATCTTCCCCATCATGTTCATCCTGCTCTTCGGCTGGGCCTTCCGCAACGTGGGGGCGCAGAGCTTCGACGTCGGCATGGTGGACCAGGGCTCGCCGCAGAGCGCGGCCCTCATCACGCAGGCCCTGCAGAGCGTAGTCGTGGATGCCGGCGACCAGGTGTTCTCCGTCGAGAACGGGACTGTGGAGGACCTCATGGCTTCTCTCGAGGACGGCGACCTGGACGCCGTCATCGTTATTCCGGCCGCCATGGACAGCTCCCTGGGCCAGAAGCAGCCCAGCGCCGTCCAGGTCTACTACGACCCCAGCCGCACCTCGAACCAGCAGATACTGGTCCCCATCCTGAACCAGGTGGTCAACGGGCTGAACCAGTACATCCAGGGGACTCCTCCGCTGATCACGCTGGAACAGGAGAGCGTCCAGTCCCGCGAGCTCCGGTACATCGACTACCTGGTGCCCGGCGTGCTCGGCATGTCCCTGATGTTCTCCGGCATCTATGCCGGGCTGCCCATCGTCCAGCAGAGGCAGGCCCACATCATCAAGCGCTTGAGCTGCACCCCTCTGCGCCGTTCGACGCTGGTCCTGGGCGACCTGGCCTTCCGCATGATACTGGTCCTTCTCACAGCGGCGCTGATCATCCTGGTGGGCCGCCTCGTCTTCGACGTGGAGATGGTGGGCAACTGGTTCAGCCTGGCCGGGGTGGTCATCCTGGGGTCCCTCGTCTTCACCAGCCTGGGCTACGAGCAGTTCTACATGCTTGTGGCGCCGGTCCTGTTCTGGTGCATCGAGCCGGCCTTCGGGCTGCGGGTGGGGCTGGGTGTCATGTTCAGTGGGGCGCTGAA
>CAYPDY010000092.1:7887-10983 GCA_964409515.1 uncultured Dehalococcoidia bacterium | reverse complement strand
TTCTAGCACACCCCTGTCCCCCAGCGGTCTCACCGGACCCTTCGTTCATCACAAAGAAGTCACAGTCTCCGGGACAGGCGGTTTCGGGGCGGGTCCACTTGCAGCGCGCGGCCCAATGCCCCTACAATACGGGACGGCGAACGCCTGCAAGGAGGGATGAGGAAGGTGAACCTGGCGGTGCAACTGGCCCCCGGCCGCCCCCGCGGGCTGGGGCTCGCCAACCCGGTGATGGCCGCGTCCGGCACCTTCGGGTACGGCACGGAGTACGCCGACTTCGTGGATGTCCAGCGCCTGGGCGCCATCGTCTGCAAGGGGACTACCCTGGAGCCGAGGGAGGGCAATCCGCCGCCGCGGCTGGCCGAGACCCCGGCCGGACTGCTCAACTCGATCGGCCTCCAGAACATCGGCGTCGAGGCCCTGGTCCGGGAGAAGGCGCCCCTGTGGGCCGCCTGGCAGGTCCCGGTCCTCGTCAACATCGCCGGGGAGAGCGTCGCTGACTACGCTGCCCTGGCCGCTCGGCTGGAAGGGGTGGTCGGTGTCAGCGGCCTGGAAGTGAACATCGGCTGCCCCAACGTAAAGTCCGGGGGCATGGAGTTCGGCACCGATCCGAAGGCGGCGGCCTCCGTCACCGCGGCGGTGAGGAAGGCCACATCGTTGCCGGTCATCGTCAAGCTGACTCCCAACGTCACCAGCATCGTCGAGATAGCCACCGCGGCCGCGGAGGCCGGGGCCGACGCCCTGTGCCTGATCAATACCCTGCGGGGCATGGCCATCGATGTCTCCACCCGAAAGCCCTCACTGGGCAACATCTGCGGCGGCCTTTCGGGGCCGGCCGTCAAGCCGGTGGCCCTGCACATGGTCTACCAGGTGGCCGGCGCGGTGAATCTCCCCATCGTCGGATGCGGGGGCATCATGTCCGCCCGGGATGCCCTGGAGTTCATCATGGCCGGGGCCAGTGCCGTGGAGGTGGGGACGGCCCAGTTCGTCAACCCCCGGGCCCTGCTGGACGTCCTGGAAGGCATCGAGGATTTCATGCGCCGGGAGGGCGTCCGGGACATCTCCGAGCTGGTGGGCGCGGCGCGGCCGGCCGGACCGGGCGGGATGACATAAAGACGGACTTGCTATAATCTAGGTACACGCGATGGACACCTTTCTAGACAAACTGGAAGCCGTAGACCGGCGCTACGAAGAGCTGAACCAGATCATGGCGTCCGGGACCGGGCAGTGGCAGGCACTGTCCAAGGAGCAGGCCGGGATCTCTTCCGTCGTCGACAAGTACCGGCAGTACAAGTCGGTGGTGAAGCAGCTGGGGGAGGCGGAGCAGCTCCTCAAGGACAACCCGGAGCCTGAGATGAAGGAGCTGGCCCTGCAGGAGGTCGAAGCGCTGAAGAAGCAGCGGGACGGCCTGGTGGAGGACCTGAGGGTCTCACTGCTGCCCAGGGACACCACCAGTGAGAAGGATGCCATCATGGAGATCCGCGCCGGCACCGGCGGTGAAGAGGCCGCCCTGTTCGCCGGGGATCTCTATCGGATGTACCAGCGCTACGCCCAGAACAACGGCTGGAAGACGGAGATAGTCGACAGCAGCCAGAGCGAGCGAGGCGGGTTCAAGGAGATCATCTTCGAGGTAAAGGGCAAGAACGTCTACGGCCGCCTGAAGCACGAGCGTGGAGTGCACCGGGTGCAGCGGGTGCCCGTGACTGAGGCCAGCGGCCGCATTCACACTTCCACGGCGACCGTAATCGTCATGCCGGAGGTGGAGGAAGTCGATTTCGACCTGAAGCCGGAGGACCTGAAGGTGGAGTTCTACCATGCCAGCAGCGCCGGCGGCCAGAACGTCAACAAGGTGGCCACGGCGGTACGTATCTACCACATCCCGACCGGAATCGTGGCCAGCTGCCAGGACGAGCGGTTCCAGCTGCGCAACCGGCAGAAGGCCATGGCCGTCCTCCGGGCCCGCGTCCTCGACCACGAGGAGCGCAAGAAGCAGGAGGAGCTCTCCAAGGAACGGCGGTCCCAGGTTGGCTCCGCCGAAAGGGCGGAGAAGATACGCACCTACAACTACCCCCAGAACCGCATTACGGACCACCGCGTGGGACTGACTCTCCACAAGCTGGCGCTGGTCCTGGAGGGCGATCTCGACGAGCTCATCGATGCCGTGGCGGCCGACGAAAGGGCCCGGCAGCTAGAGGAAGCCGTTGCGTGACCCTAAGGGAAGCGCTGCGCCAGGCTGAATCCCGGATCTCCTCCCGGAGCATCCCCGACGCCCGCATTGAAGCCGAGCTCCTCCTGATGCACTGCCTCTCCGCCGAGCGGGCGGAGCTCTACGCCAGGATGGGTGATCCTCTTCCCGCTTCAGCCGGCGAGGAGTTCCGGATGCTGGTGGAGAGGAGGCTCCGGCACGAGCCGGCGGCCTACATTCTGGGCCGGACCTGGTTCTACGGCATCGACCTGCAGGTCGATCCCCGGGTGCTCATCCCCAGGCCGGAGACTGAGCTGCTGGTGGAGACGGCGCTGGACTTCGTGAAGCAGCGGTTCGGAGAACATGGGCCCTGCTTCATCGCCGACGTGGGGACGGGGAGCGGCGCCGTGGCCATTGCCCTGGCCCTCCGTCTGCCGCAGGCCCGCGTGTGGGCCACCGATGTCTCCACCGGAGCGCTCGATGTGGCCCGCCTCAACTGTGCCCGGCACGGCGTCGGGGACCGGGTCGAGCTCCTCCCGGGCGACCTGCTGGAGCCCCTGTCCCGGCCGGCCGACGTCATTGTGGCCAACCTGCCCTACGTGAAAGACGCCGACATACCCCAGCTCATGCCCGAGGTCAGGGATTTCGAGCCGCTCGCGGCGCTGGCCGGGGGTGCTGACGGCCTGGACCTGGTGCGGCTGCTCCTGGCCCGGGCCGGGGATCATCTGCGGCCGCGGGGGGCAGTCATGCTGGAGATCGGACTGGGACAGGCGGACGAGGCTGTGTCCGCAGCCAGGGCGCACTTCCCGGAGGGCCAGGTGGCTCTGATCAAGGACTTCGCCGGCATCGAGCGGGTGCTGCGGATCGTGGCCTGAGGCGCCTGCACTCGCAGGGGTCTGCGGGCCGGAGGCGGC
>CAYPDY010000092.1:0-7787 GCA_964409515.1 uncultured Dehalococcoidia bacterium | reverse complement strand
GCGGATCGTGGCCTGAGGCGCCTGCACTCGCAGGGGTCTGCGGGCCGGAGGCGGCACTCACTCCCAGAGGGACACAAGGTACCTGGCCATGCTCTTCGCCTTGACCATGGCCTGGTCCACATTCATCAGGCCTTCGTCGGTGATGATGCGGGTGATCAGGTGCGGCGGTATCACCTCAAAGCCCTCTTCCAGCCACAGGTGGCGGCCGGCGATCCGCAGGGCGCTGAACTTGGTGGTCTCGCAGACGGCGTAGAAGGGGATCTGCTTCTCCCTGGCCGTCTCGGCGATGATCAGGGTCGGGCTGCCGTTGATGAGAGAGCCATCGTCGAGGATGCTGTCCGCCCCTACCATAACCTTGTTGGACTTGGCCGCGGCATCGGCGATTGACCGGGGGCTGTCCGGGATCACTTTAACCGGGATATTCTCCAACCTCATCCTTTCGGCCATGGCCTCGCCATAGGATTTGCCGCTGCCGGTCCGGGACTCCGCGACGTAGACGCCGAACTCCTTGCCGGCCAGCCTGGCGACTCTGAGGCTCTCCTGTACGGTGGCGCTGTCGCTGCAGCTCATCAGTATGTCATTATCCTCAACCACCTGGGACCCGTGCTCGGCGACCCTGTTGAGGGCGCCCTTGCGGGCCTTGACGATCTTCTCTCCGGCCAGGATGGCGAAGGCCCGGAGGGAGTCCATGCCCCCGTCGGCTTCCGGTTCGTGGGCGATCTGGTAGAACCATTGAGCCACCAGATTGCCAATGGGCGCCATGGGCGGCTTGGCCTCTGACAGGTCCCTGGCTATGGCCTTCATCTCCGCCAGGAACTCCGCCGTGGTGGCGGCCGTGCTCTTCCCGGCGGCCAGCCGAAGCGCGCCGATGGCACGCAGGGACAGCCAGCTCGCGCTGTGCTCCGTGTCCTGGCGGATCTCGTCCAGCATCAGGGTGACTTCGGGGTCATAGGCCATGGCATTCCTCCTTAGCGTAGCTCGGCCAGGTCGAATCTCAGGCCGTCTCCGGCGGCGATCACGCGGATGCCCGTCTCCTCGGAGAGCCGTTGGGCGACCGTCCAGGGCTTCGCCCGCCACATGCTCATGCCGAAATGGTTGAGCAGCGCTGCCCTGGGCTTCAGGCTCTTGATGATCCGGGCCGCGTCCGGCACGGAGAGATGATCCAGAGGGGCCGTCGGCTCCAGCCGCATGACATTGAGTATGAGAAGGTCAGCCTGGTAGTGCTGGCACAGCCCGTCGAAGTAGCGCGTGTCCACCACGCACGAGATGGTGTACTGCTCCGTCCGGAGGATCAGGCCGTAGGTCTCCACCGGGTGCACGTGCCGCACCGGGGTGCGGATCGACACGTTCTCCACCTGGTACTCGCCGCCCTCCTTCAGCACCTCGATGCGCTCCAGGAAGGGGCGCACGTAGTGCAGCACCACGGGATCGTCGTCCAGGGCATCGGCGGGGGCCAGCAGGACCCCGCGGCGGTGGAAGCCTCCCTGGGCCATGGCCTCGATCATAACGTTGATGTCAGAGGAATGGTCGAGGTGCTTGTGGGACAGCAGGATGGCGCTCAGTCTCGGAGGGCTGAGCCGGCTCTTGCAGGCCCGGACCAGCGTCCCCGGGGCAGGGTCCAGCAGCATCTCGGTCCCGCCCAGGTTGAACCACAGCCCGCCTGAAGCCAGTATCTGGCTGGCCACCATGACCCTGGCGCCGGCCGTGCCCAGGAAGGTCACGGTGTGCCCCGGTTTTGTCACTTCGTCGTCCATTCTTCTGCTATTATTCAATAATGCTGGAGGGGTTGGCAATAGCATGATGGAGATTGACGGGGGTGAGAGATCGGGGTCCGGCACCATTGTGCGGCTGGCAGTGTCGCTCTGCACCGTGCTGGGCCGGGACCTGCGCCTCACCAACATCAGGGCCAGGAGGGACAAGCGGGGACTCCGGCCGCAGCACCGGCAGGTGGTCACCGCCTGTGCGGATCTCTGCGGCGGCCGGGTGGACAGGGCCGAGGTGGGCTCCAGCGAGCTCACCTACCGGCCGGGGCGGCTCATAAGGGGAGGCGCCTACGAATGGGACATCGGCACGGCCGGGTCCACGACCATGCTGGCCTTGAGCCTCCTTCTGGTGGGCGTCTTCGCCGACAGGGCGTCGGTCTTCACCCTCAAAGGCGGTCTCTTCCAGGACTTCGCCCCGTCGGCGCACCATCTGCAGAGGGTGCTGGTGCCGCTGGTGAGGAGGATGGGCGCGGAGGCTGAGATCTCGGTCAGGAGGCCGGGGTATGTCCCGGAGGGCGGCGGCATCCTCGAGGTGAGAGTCAAGCCGGCGAAGGCCGGACTGAGACCGCTCATGCTGACGAATCAGGGCCAGGTCACCGCTGTCAGGGGCACGGCCCTGTCTTCGCACCTGGCGGAGCAGGAGGTCAGTGACCGGATGGCCGAGGAGTGCTCGGCCAGGCTCGAGGAGGCCGGGCACGAGGCCGACATAGAAGCGGTGTACGAGACATCGGCCAGCCAGAAGGGGGCGGACCTGACGGTGTGGGCCGAGACCGACAGCGGCGCCATCATCGGCTCCGACCGGGCCGGCAAGCTGGGCCGGAGATCGGAGGAGATCGGGCGGTACGTAGCCGAGGGCCTGCTGGATGATCTCAAGGCGGGCGCCACCGTCGATCGGTACGCTGCGGACCAGCTGATCCCGTTCTGCGCCCTGGCCGGCGGGACCAGCGAGTACGTCATACCTCGCGTGACGGAGCATGTTGAGGCCAACCTCTGGCTGATCGAGACCATACTGGGTGCGGAGACCGGGCTGGATGGCCGGCGCCTCCGGATAGAAGGGGTAGGCCACGGCCTTGGAGCCGATTGACAAGGCCTGTCTGATAGAGGAGAAGCTGCCGCTGCTCTACCGGCAGGTGCAGATCTGCCGCCTGTGCCCGCGGAGGTGCGAGGCCAACCGTCCGGCGGGCGGGACGGGCTACTGCGGCGCCGGCCGCGAAATGGTAGTCTACACCGCTTTCCTGCATCGCGGCGAGGAGCCGGGGATAAGCGGCGAGAGAGGCAGCGGCGCCATATTCTTCTCCGGCTGCAGTCTGCGGTGCGTCTACTGCCAGAACTATCTCTTCTCCCATACCCTGGAGGGCACGAGAGTCAGCCCCGATGATCTGGCCCGGATCATGGTCCGTCTGCAGGAGAAGGGCGCCGAGAACATCAACCTGGTGACACCCACCCATTTCCTGCCCTGGGTCATGGACGGGCTGGCCCGGGCCTTGCGGCAGGGGCTGGCGCTGCCCATCGTCTACAACACCTCAGGCTACGAGACCGTGGAAACGGTGAGGCTGCTGGGGGACGCGGTGGATGTCTACCTGGCGGACATGAGATATGTCACGCCGTCCCTGGCGGAACGCTACTCCGAGGCGCCGGACTACCCCGAGGTCAACCAGAGGGCCCTGCGGCTGATGTATGAACAGAAGAGCGCCCTGTCCGAGGGGATCATGGTCAAGGAGGGGCTGGTGGTCCGGCACCTGGTCCTTCCGGGAGGCGTTGACGAGACGGTCAAGGCGCTGACCTGGATCAGTGAGAACACGCCCCGGGCGCTGGTCAGCCTGATGTTCCAGTACCAGCCGTACTTCAAGGCGCACCTGTATCCGGAGATAGACCGCCGGGTGAACGAGGACGAGCACGAGCGGGTCATGGACCTGGTGGACGAGCTGGATCTTGAGGGCTGGGTGCAGGACCTGACGCCGGAGGAGAACATGGCTGGGGTGCATTTCCGGCCGTCCCTGGAAGGCTTGATATGACGCATGGCTGCCGGCCGTCCGCTGAGGCCGCCGGAACCGGCGGCACGGACAGGCTGTACTGCGGGGTATGAGGCCTAGGCGGACTTGGCTTCGGCCTTGTGCTGTGCGGCGTGTTTCTCCGCGGTCTTGGCCAGCGGCTTGATGAACGGGGGATCAGGGTTCAACTGGGGGCGCGAGCCTCCCCGGCGACCCTTCTTGCAGTGCTTCCCCCTGGTCCTCTTGACGCCTTTCAGCTGGGTGATGCTTGACACTTTCCGGTATCCCTTTCCGTTCTTTTGGTCCGCCAGTATTATAGCACAGCGCGGCCGCCGGCACTAAGCCGGGGCCGGCGGCGACCCCCGCCCGCCGTTTGCGCGGACGTCGCCGGTGCGGTTAGAATGAGACGCCTGGGCGAAGCAGCCTGGCGCGGGTCCAGCCGGTCCCCGCCGATGGCGCCCGGCAGGGAAAGTGAAGCAGCAGGAAGTGAGGAGGTTCCAGGTCAATGTCGTCAGCTGAGGGTTCATCTACCGCGGCCCCCAACCGCATCGCGGTCATCGAAACCAGCAAGGGCAGGGTCAAGTTCGAGCTCTGCGAGGACAGGGCGCCGGCCACGACGGCCAACTTCATCAAGCTGGCGCAGAGCGGCTTCTATGACGGACTGATCTTCCACAGGGTGATCAAGGGGTTCGTCATCCAGACCGGCGATCCTCTGGGAAATGGCACGGGCGGATCGGGGACTGCCATCAAGCTGGAGATACACCGGGACCTCGCCCACACCGATGGGGCCGTCGGCATGGCCAGGGGCCCCAACCCCAACAGCGCGTCATCGCAGTTCTACATCTGCGACGGAGCGCAGCAGGGTCTTGACGGCAACTACGCCGTCTTCGGGCGCGTCATCGAGGGCATGGATGTCGTCCGGGCCGTGGCCGCGGTGAAGACCGGGGCCAACGACCGGCCTCTGCAGCCGGTGACCATGACCAGGGTGACCATCGAGCCAGGGTGACCGTCTAACCACGCTGGGGACCGGTCTCCGTGCCTTCGGCCCTGACCGTACCTCTGGTGCCTGGAGGGTCACCTCTTCTGCCCGGCAGGAAGGTCAATGTCGTACCAGGCCTGCTTCGCGTCCGGCTTCGACACCCAGAAGGGGAAGTTGAACTGGGACAGAACTACCTTCTCGTCCGGAGTTCCCCCGTGGGCGTAGTTGAGGTGGCAGTCCGGTTCCGTGATGCAGAGAAGGACGCAGTTGAAGGCTCTGTTGCTGCCGCCGTCGTCCAGGGCGTGCGCGGTCCAGGCGCCTTCGTGCTGCGGATCGTCCTCAAACGCCCATTCCAGGCGCTTGCCGCACTTGGCGCACCGGTGGCCCTGCCTGATGTATGCCGCGTTCTTGACACTGAAGTTGAAGTTGAAGTTCATCCCATCCCTCCGTCATCTTCTATGGCATGCATCGCGCCTGCCGTGCGCCATCCGCACTGTCACCCGGCGAAACGCACCGGACTCCTTTCGCCCTGACCCTGGCAGGCCAGAATGGCGTCCGGGTTCGGGAACCATTCTAGCCCAGCGGCCTCACAGGCACATCTCGAAGGGCGGCAAAAGTCTTACAACCGGTGATATCCTGAGCGACGTCCCCACGGACGTCCCGTGTCGCTGTCGCTTGACGTCTGCCTCCGTCAGCACCTAAGATGGGACTCATTCCGCCAACAGAGAGGAGCAGCTGATCCATGCTGGCAGTAGACAAGTGCGCCCTTGTGGTTATCGACATTCAGGGCAAGTTGGCCCAACTGATGTACCGGAAGGAATCTCTCTTTGAGAATGCCCAGAAGCTGATAAAGGGGTTCCAGGTGCTGGGGATACCCATCGTCGTCACCGAACAGTACCCGAAGGGGTTGGGGCCGACGATCCCCGAGATCGCCGGGCTGTTTCCGGAATTCAGGCCTTTGCCCAAAGTGGCTTTCAGCTGCTGCGGGGATGAAGGGTTCCAGCGCGAGCTCCGGGCCTTGAACCGGCAGCAGATCCTCATCTGCGGGATTGAAACCCACGTGTGCGTGTACCAGACTACGGTGGACCTGCTGGCGTCCCGTCATCACGTGGAAGTAGTGGCCGACGTGGTCTCCTCCAGGACCGAGGACGATCGCCAGACGGGGCTGCAGCGCATGCGGGACGAGGGCGCCAGGATCACCAGCGTGGAGATGGCCCTGTTTGAGCTGATGAAGGTGGCGGAGGGCCCTAAGTTCAAGGAAGTCAGCAAGATCGTCAAGTAGTCGGCTTCAAGCCGGCGCGCGATACCTGGAGGTGGGAAGATGGCGCAGTTCTCGGCTCTGCTTCAGCCCGGCAAGATAGGGAACCTGGAGTTGAAGAACCGGATCATCATGTCGGCCATGGGCACGGCCCTGGCGGACGAGAAGGGGCGGGCCACGGAGCGGATGGTCGCGTACTACGCGGCGCGGGCCAGGGGCGGCGCCGGGTTGATAACGCCCCAGTTCGCGGCGGTGAGCCGGGATTCGGCGTTCGCCTACACCCTGCCCCTGTTCGATGACGGGCATATCCCGGAATGGAGGAAGATCGCCGACGCCGTCCACGAAGCAGGGGCCAGGTTCTCCATCCAGCTGATGCACGTCGGCCTCATCCTGCTCTACTCGGGGGCGGTTCCCGAAGGGGCCTCGATACTGGTCCCATCGATGGCCCCCTGGATGGGGAAGGACAGGCCCTACCGTGAGCTGACCGAGGAGGACATTGACCGGTATATCGGCGACTACATCGCGGCCGCGGCCCGGGCCCGGGCCGCCGGCGCGGACGTGATCGAGCTGCATGCCTGCCACGGCTGCCTGGCCAGCTCGTTCCTCTCGCCGCTCATCAACCGCCGCCAGGACAGGTACGGCGGAAGCGTTGAGAACAGGGCGCGTTTTGCCCGTCTCATCGTGGAGGGGATCAAGCGGGAGCTGGGCAGGGGGTTCCCGCTGTCGGTCAGGATCAACGGCAGCGACGGCATCGAGGGCGGGTTGACCCCGGATGAGGCGGCGCAGCACGCCCGGATACTGGAGGCGGCCGGCGCGGATGCCATCAGTGTCTCCGGCGGCCTGGAGTTCTGGTCCACGCTGAGCGTGCCGAGCTACCCGTACCCCGAGGGACCGATGGTGCCGATGGCGGAGAAGATCAGAAAGGGCGTCAGGGTGCCGGTGATAGTGGCCGGCAAGGTGAATCCGGAGCTGGCCGACAGGGTGATCTCCGAGGGCAAGGCGGATTTCATTGCCATGGGGCGGCCTCTGCTGGCCGACCCCGAGCTGCCCAACAAGATCCGCGAGGGCCGTCTGGATGACCTGCGGCGCTGCATCTACTGTAACAACTGCCTCAAGTCCGCCACCGATGCCGACGCCGGGCCCATGTCCTGCACGGTGAACCCTTTCGTGGCCAGGGAGGCCAGGTATCCTCTGAAGCCCGCGGCCAGGCCCAGGAAGATCATGGTGGTGGGCGGGGGGCTGGCGGGGATGGAGGTGGCCATGTATCTCACCGAGCGGGGCCACCAGGTATCCCTGTACGAGAGGGAGAGTGAGCTGGGCGGGCAGTGGAACATAGCCTGCGCGCTGCCGGGTAAGGGTGGCTACGCCGCCCTTACCGACTACCTGAAGCGCTGGCTGACCAGGCACGGCGTGGAGATGACCCTGGGCACCACCGTCACCAGGGACATGGTGCTGCAGAGAAAGCCGGACGCGGTCGTCATCGCCACCGGTGCCCTCCCCGTGGGGCTGAACGTGCCCGGCATCGACCTGCCTCACGTGATTCAAGGACACGACTTTATCGCCGGCAAAGCGGAGGCCAGGGGGAGGATCGTGGTTGTGGGAGGGCGGTTCATCGGCATGGAGGTGGCTATCTGGCTGAAGGAGCAGGGGAAGGACGTGACGATCGTCACCCGGGCCGGGCTCGGTGAGAACGGCATCAGGCTGGAGGAGTTCACCTTCAAGACCCTGGCGGACCGCATCGTGGACCTGGGCATTCCCATGTTCCTGAACTCGACGGTGCTGGAGATCACGGACAG
>CAYPDY010000091.1:0-10996 GCA_964409515.1 uncultured Dehalococcoidia bacterium | reverse complement strand
ATGCTGGGCAAGCCGGTGGCCGCCGACCTGGCCCAGGGGGTCTTCACTCTGCCGGTGATACTCCTGCTGGAGCGTCCGGAGAGCGCGGGGGTGAGGGACATCCTGAAGAAGAACAGGCAGAAGGGGACGCAGCTTCTGATGGAAATGGTCCACAGCTCGTCGGTTATTGACGAATGCTACGAGATTGCCCAGCAGTTCTCATCCCGGGCGTCCGCGGCCATCGAGAGTCTCCCCCGCAACCCCGCCCACGAGTGCCTCACCAGCCTGGCTGCCTATGTGACCCAACGCCGCAGCTAGGCCGGCGGGCGCGGCCCGGGCGCTTCTCCGGGCGGCGGCGATGCCCCCGGCGGCTCTTCCAGGGTTTCAGTCGTCCACCGGTGTGCCACTTCCTTGAACCGGTCGATGGCGTACTGGCAGGCGGCGAAGGCCTCCTCGCGGTGAGGGGCCCCTATGGCCACCACCAGCAGGATCTCTCCCGTTCTGAGCTTGCCTATCCGGTGGATGATTGAGACGTCCTCCAGATGCCATCGGCCGGCTATCTCCCCAGCTATCTGCTCCAGCTCCTGGCGGGCCAGGTCCTGAAGGGCAACCTGGTGCTCCATGAAGATGACCCGATGGTCATGGGAGGTGTCCCGGACGGTGCCCACGTAGGCTATCACGGCGCCGTAGGCCTTCTTGCGGACGCTCTCGATGGCCGCTTCCGGCCGGATGGGGTTTCTGGTTATCCGGATCAAGGTGTAACAGCCTCAGCTAAGCCGGTGAGGGCGCCGCGGGAGCGGGTTCACTGAACAGCTTCTCCAGCTTCTCGCCCTCAATGTTCTCTTCGGCGATCAGCATCTGGGCGATCTGCACCAGCTTGTCCTTGTTCTCCACCAGGACGTTCTTCGTGACGCCGTAGGCCTTGTCGATAATGGAGCGGACCTCCCTGTCGATGTCCAGGGCCACCCTCTCGCTGTAGTTCCTCTGCTCGGAGATCTCCCTGCCCAGGAATACCAGCTCCTCTTTGTGCCCGAAGGTGCGCAGCTCCAGGTTGTCACTCATGCCGAACTCTGTCACCATGGCCCTGGCGATCTTGGTCACCCTCTCGATGTCATTGTGGGCTCCGGTCGATTTCTCGTTGAATGTGAGCTCTTCCGACACATGGCCGGCCAGCAGCACCGACAGCTCGGCCATGTACTGGCTCCGGGTGGTGATGTGGCGGTCCTCCGTCGGTATGTTCCAGGTCACTCCCAGTGCCATGCCCCGGGAGATAATAGAGATCTTGCGCACCGGGTCGGCGTCGGGCAGCTTCCTGGCCACCAGGGCATGCCCGGCCTCGTGATAGGCCACGATCTCCTTCTCCCGCACGCTGATGACACGGCTCTTTCTCTCCGGGCCCATGACGACGCGTTCTATGGCATCCCCCAGTTCCACCATGCCGATGCTCTTCTTGTTGCGCCTGGCGGCCAGAATGGCGGCCTCGTTGACCAGGTTGGCCAGGTCGGCGCCGCTGAAGCCAACGGTCTGCCGGGCTATGGTCGCCAGGTCGACGGAGCTGTCCAGCGGCTTCCCCTTGGCATGGACCTGCAGTATGCCGGTCCGGCCGTTGATGTCCGGCTGGTCCAGGATGACCCGCCGGTCGAAACGGCCCGGCCGCAGGAGGGCCGGGTCCAGGATGTCCGGACGGTTGGTGGCGGCCAGGACGATGACATTGGTGGAGGTGTCAAACCCGTCCATCTCAACCAGGATCTGGTTCAGGGTCTGTTCCCTCTCGTCGTGTCCGCCGCCCAAGCCCGCGCCGCGGTGCCGACCGACGGCGTCAATTTCGTCCACGAATACGATGCAGGGGGCATTGCGCTTGGCCTGGTCGAAGAGGTCCCTCACCCTGGAGGCGCCCACGCCCACGAACATCTCGACGAACTCACTGCCGCTGATGGAGAAGAACGGAACGCCGGCCTCCCCGGCGATGGCCCGCGCCAGCAGCGTCTTGCCGGTCCCGGGCGCCCCGATGAGCAGCACGCCCCGGGGTATTCGGGCCCCGAGGGCCAGGAACTTCTCCGGCTGCTTGAGGAACTCCACGATCTCCTGGAGCTCCTGCTTCGCCTCCTCCACTCCGGCCACGTCAGTGAAGGTGACCGTGGGCTTGGCCCCGCTGGCCAGCCGGGCCCGGCTGCGGCTGAAGTTAAAGGCCTGGTTGTTGGCGCCCCGGGCGCCGCGCATGATGAAGATGAACAGGACAACCAGCATCACCAGGGGCACGACGGTCAGCAGGAAGCTGCCCCAGTTGAAGCCGCTGGAATACCTGGCCGCGACCACAACGTCGGGGTAGCCCTCTTGCAGCATGGTGACGAAGTCGCCCACGTAGTCCGCCGGGATCGCTAAATCGTATTCCTCGCCATCGTTGGTGACGATCAGGGTCCTATCGTCGACCACCACGACCCTCTCGACCTTGCCCTCGTTGAGCCATGCGGTCACATCGGTCAGGGTCTTCGGCTCCTCTTCCTCGCCTCTGGGCCAGAAGACGATAACCAGGGCCACTATGCCCACGACAATGAGCAGGTAGATGATAGCCAGACGTCTGTTCTTACCCACTGGTTCTTATCCCTCCAGCGACCACATTATAGCACAAAAAAAACGCGCAACCCGCTCTCCCGTCAACGAAGTCAATTGCGCCTCGCAGTCTGCCTGGTGTAGAATGGCCCCATCGCGAGGTGCCCTTCCCATGAACCTCGGTGTGTGCTCGATGACTCTCCGCCTGCCGGAGAATGAAAGCCTCAAAGGCAAGAGGAAGGTGATCAAGTCCCTGGTCGCCCGGGTGAGGGGCAGCTACAATGTGGCCATCGCCGAGGTTGATGATCAGGATGTATGGCAGCTCACCACGCTGGGCATAGCCTGCGTCAGTAACGATGCCCGGCAGAACAACAAGGTCCTGTCGCAGGTGGTGCAGTTCATCAGCCGGAGCCGTCTTGACCTGGAAGTGGTCGACTACCGGATCGAGCTTATCCCCTTCCGATAGCACCGGCCCCGTCAGACTAGTCTGACGGACTTGAGGCTCGGAATGACCGTTTCCTCCTTCATCGAAGAGATCAGGGCCCACTCCGCCTACCGGGACCAGATCGTTCACGTCGAGCATCTGCCGTCCCGCCGGGCCGGCTTCCAGGAGCCGGCCCAGCCCCTGCACGAGCGGCTGGAGTCGGCCCTCCGGGCCTCGGACCTGTATCCCCTCTACACTCACCAGGCCATGGCCATAGACCTGGCGCGCTCGGGAGAGAACGTGGCCGTGGTCACGGGCGCCGCCAGCGGAAAGACACTGTGCTACAACGTCCCCGTGCTGCAGTCGATCCTGACCGACAAGACGAGCCGCGCCCTGTACATCTTCCCCACCAAGGCGCTGGCCCAGGACCAGCTGCGCAACCTGACCGACCTCACTTCGCTGCTCCCCGTTCCGGTGAGGGTGGCCGCCTTTGATGGCGACACCCCCCGGGAGGAGCGCCTCCGGGCCAGGAGGACGGCCCAGATCGTGCTCACCAACCCGGACATGCTCCACCTGGGCATCCTCCCCAACCACCAGTCGTGGTCCAGGTTCCTGCGCCGGCTGAAGTATGTCGTCATAGACGAGGTCCACGGCTACCGCGGCGTCTTCGGCTCTCACGTGGGCAACGTGCTGCGGCGGCTGCGGCGGCTCCTGGACGGCTGCGGCGCGAAGCCCCAGTTCATCTGCTGCTCGGCCACCATCGCCAATCCCGGGGAACATGTCGAGAGGCTGGTGGGGCTGCCCTTCCGGGTGGTGGATGCCGACGGCGCGCCGCACGGCCGCAAGGACTTCGTCCTCTGGAACCCGCCGCTGGCGGAGAAGGCCCGTGCCGCTCGCATTAGCGCCAACAGCGAAGCGGCCTTCCTGCTGGCCGAGCTGGTGCAGCGGCGGATCCGCACCATCGCCTTCGCGCGCACCCGCAAGCTGACCGAGCTCATCTACGTCTATGCCCGGCAGCGCCTGGGCGCCTCGCCCCTGGCCCAGCGGATCAAGCCCTACCGGGGCGGGTACCTGGCCGCAGACAGGCGGCAGATAGAGCAGGAGCTGTTCAGCGGCGACCTCATGGGCGTGGTGGCCACCACCGCCCTGGAGCTGGGGATAGACATCGGCGATCTGGACGCCTCGGTGCTCACCGGCTACCCGGGCAGCATCGCCAGCACCTGGCAGCAGGCGGGGCGCAGCGGTCGGCGGGCGGGCATGAGCTTGAGCTTCCTCATCGGACTGGACAACCCCCTCGACCAGTACTTCATGCGCCATCCTGACGCGCTCTTCGGCCGGCGGTGCGAGAACGCCTTGATCGACCCCGCCAACCGGTATGTGATGGGCTCGCACCTGCTTTGCGCTGCCTGGGAGTCCCCGCTCGTAGCCGGAGACGCGAAGTACTGGGGCGGGTCCCTGACCCGCGCCCTGCTCGCCCTGGAGGAGGGTCACCGGCTGAGAGAGCGTGAGGGCCGGTGGTACCCGGCACCCGCCATCGCCTACCCGGCCGAGGGGGTCAACATCCGCTCCGCTTCCGCGCTCAACTACGCCATCCTGGATGCCTCCCAGTCCGACCGGCGGATTGAAACGGTGGATGCCAGCGTGGCGCTGTCCCAGGTCCACCCCGGGGCGATCTACCTGCACTACGGCGAGCCCTACATGGTCACGGAGCTGGACCTGGCCGGGAGGTGCGCCCGGGTGGTGCCGGCGGACGTTCCGTACTACACGCAGGCCAAGGAGCTGACCGATATCCGGGTGGTGAAGACACTGCAGGAGAAGGAAACGCCCGGCGCCAGGTGCTGCCTTGGCGAGGTGGAGGTGACCACCACCGTCGTCGGCTTTCGGAGGAAGATGCAGTTCACGGAGGAGGTCATAGGCGAAGACTACCTCGATCTGCCGCCCAGCCGCTTCGACACCGTGGCGGTCTGGTTCGACATCCCGGAGGCGGCGCTTTCCCGGATAGAAGAGGCGCGGCTCGATTTCGCCGGCGGGCTCCATGCCGCCGAGCACGCCTGCATTGCCCTGCTGCCCCTGTTCGCCCTGTGCGACCGCAATGACCTGGGCGGGGTCTCGACGCCTTTTCACCCCGATACCGGGAGGCCGCAGATCTTCATCTACGATGCCCACCCCGGTGGAACGGGCATCGCGGAAAAGGGCTTTGAGCTCGCCGCCGACCTCTGGCGGGAAACACTGCGGGCCGTCCGGGAGTGCCCCTGCGACGACGGCTGCCCCAGCTGCATCCAGTCACCCAAGTGCGGCAACAACAACCAGCCCCTGGACAAGAAGGCGGCCCGGGCGATCCTGGAAGCCCTGTCAGCGCCAACCGCCTGACCGCCGGCGGCGGGACCCGTGGACTCCCCCGGCAGCGCCCGTTGGCGGGAGGCGCGCCTTCCTGGAACATCACTTTGCCAGGAAGCGCGGCATAAGGTTATCATGGATACTTTGGGGGTTATTCGGAGTGGAGAAGGGAGACAGGGTTGACGGCTGACATCGACCGCCTGCTGGAAGCGGCCAAGACGCGGCTGGCGGCTGAGAAGACACCGGCGCTCCTCATGGACAAGAGCCTGATCAGGGCCAGGTACGAGGAGTTCCGCGCCGGCTTCGGCCGGGCCCGGGTGTACTATGCGGTGAAGTCCAATCCGCACCCCGGCATCATCGAGCTCCTGAACGGTCTCGGCTGTGACTTCGAGGTGTCCTCAATGGGGGAGCTGCAGCGTCTGCTGGAGATGGGCATACCTTCGTCGCGGATCACCGTCGGCAACCCGGTCAAGGCACCCGAGCTGATCAGCCTGGCCGGCCGGAGCGGCATCGAGCTGACGGCCTTCGATTCCTATTCAGAGATCGAGAAGCTCGTCGCGCTGGCGCCGGGGACCAAAGTGGGCGTGCGCCTCAACGTGCCCAACGACGGCAGCGAGTGGCCGCTGACCAAGAAGTTCGGCGTGGAAGCGGACCAGGCCGTGGACCTTCTGGTCCAGGCGGGGAAGAGCGGGCTCACGCCTGAGGGCATCTTCTTTCACGTGGGTTCCCAGTGCACCCTGGCCGGCACCTGGGCCAGGGCCATTGAAAAGAGCTGGTCGGTGTGGCAGCGGGCCGCGGAGCGGGGAGTCCATCTCCGCCTGCTCAACGTGGGGGGAGGTTTCCCGGCCACCTACCTCAAGCCTGTGCCTTCGGTGGCCGAGATCGCCGGGGTCATTCGGCAGTCCGTGGCCGCCTTCTTCCCGGAAGACGTCGAGATCTCCGTAGCCCCGGGGAGGGGACTGGTGGCCGAGGCCGGCATTCTGGCCGCCACGGTCATGGCCAAGGCGGCCAGAGACTCGGAGCAGTGGCTCTATCTCGATGTCGGCGTGTTCAACGGCCTCATGGAGGCCGTGGGCGGCATCAAGTACCGCGTTGTCCCTTCCAGGCGCGGCCCCACCCGGAAGTGGGTGCTGTCCGGGCCGACCTGCGACAGCTTCGACGTGATCTCGAACGAAGTGGAACTGCCGGAGATGGAGGTTGGGGACAGGGTCTACATCCCCTCGGCCGGCGCCTATACCACCGCCTACGCATCCGAGTTCGACGGCTTCCCCATACCCCGGATCTACTTCCTGGAATAGAGGCGGGCCATGACCGAGTTTCAGTTTCAAGAGACCGACCCTTTCGCTCCCATACACTATGTCTACGACGTCGAGGAGATAATCTGCTCGCGCCAGACACAGTATCAGCACCTGCTCATCCTGCAGAGCCGCTACTTCGGCAGGATGCTGGTCCTCGATGGCGTGGTGCAGCTCACCGAGCGGGACGAGCATTTCTACCACGAGATGCTGACCCAGGTGGTGCTTCACGCTCACCCCGATCCCGTCGACATTCTCATCATCGGCGGGGGCGACGGCGGATCGCTGCGCGAGGTGCTGAAACACCGGTCGGTGAAGCGGGTGCAGATGGTGGAGCTGGACAGGGGGGTGATCGATGCTTCCAGGGAGTTCCTGCCCACGCTCTCAACAGGTTTCGCCGATCCCCGGGCCAGCGTCCTGGAAGCCAAGGGGGAGGAGTTCCTCGCCAGCACCAGTGACCGGTATGACCTGGTCATCATGGACTCCACCGACCCCGTGGGTCCCGCGGCCAGCCTCTTCACCGACGAATGCCTGGCCGGTGCCGCCTCGGTCCTGAAGGACGACGGCATGTTCGTGGCCCAGACGGAATCACTTCACTTCCACGCTGCTTTTGTTCGGGATGTGCAGCGGAGGATGGCGCGCTTTTTCAAGATCGTGGACCTTTGCACGGTGCCCCTGTCCACCTACGGCGGCAACTGGTGGTCCTTCTCCATCGGCTCCAAGGTTCACGACCCCCGGGAGCCGCGGCGGCAGTGCACGGTGGCCACGAAGTACTACGCGGAAGACGTTCACCGCCAGGCCTTCCTCCCGCTGAGCCTGAAGCGGAGGCTGATCGACCCCTGACGCTGGTCAGGCGTCAGCCGACGCGCGCGGCCGGGTGCCGTCCGGCCGGCATCAGGCGACGCCAGGTTTGACGCCGCCTCCGCCCTGCGTTAGAGTAGCCGGAGCGGCAATAAGATGGGTGGCTCACTTCGCCTGGTGAAGATCCTGGGCATCGATATCCGGATCCACTATTCGTGGTTCCTCATATTCGGCCTGGTCTCCTACTATATCTACTCTGACTTCCGGGCCGCGGAATACGGTCCGGTGGTGAGTCTGCTGGTGGGATTGGCCGCCAGCGGAGCGCTCTTCGTGTGCATAGTCGCTCATGAGCTGGCCCACAGCGTGGTGGCGATGCGCAGCGGCATCCCGGTGCGCAGCATCACCCTTTTCGTCCTGGGCGGTGTGGCCAGCATATCCCGGGAGGCGGAGCGGCCCGGGACCGAGATGCTCATGGCCGTCGCCGGGCCGGCCTGCAGCCTGGCGATCGGGCTGGCGTGCGTCGCCGCGTGGTACGCCATCGGCGGAAACCGCGAGGAAGCCACCGCCTACCACGGCCTGCTCCTGTGGATAGGCGAGCTCAATGTCCTGCTGGGCGTATTCAACCTGCTCCCCGGCTTCCCCATGGACGGGGGGCGGGTATTCCGGGCCATCGTCTGGCGCATCACCAGGGACTATCGCCGGGCCACCCGCATCGCCTCGGTCATGGGTCAGGCCCTGGGCTGGATCATCGCCGGGGCCGGGGCCGGCATCGTCATCGCCCACGTGTTCATCGGCGCCGGCCCGTTTGACCCGATCGACGGTGTCTATTTCATTTTCCTGGGCTGGTACCTGAGCAGCATCGCCGCCAGCGGCTATCGCCAGGTGGTGGTGCGGGAGTCCATGCGGGGCATCACCGCCGCCTCGGCCATGGTGAGGGACTTCATGACCGTACCGCCCGACATGAGCCTCCTGCAGATCGCCCGTGACTACATCGAGCCCAACAGGTATCGCAGCTTCGTAGTGGCCACCGAAGGGAGGTTCCAGGGGGTGGTGAACGTGGAGGACATCCGGAGGGTCCCCGGCAGCCGCTGGGACATCACCACCGCCGGCTCCGTCATGACGCCGGCCGGCAGGGTGGTCACGGCGTCACTGGAAGACGATGGCCTCGACCTGGCGGCGAAGATGGATGAGTTCAGGATGGATGGTATTCCGGTGCTCAGGGACGGCGTGGTGCTGGGTGTCGTCACGCGAACCAGCCTGGCCCGCGCCGTGCAGACGCGCTCCCGGTCCGGAGAGTAAGTCATGGAAGTGAAGCCGGTCAAGTGGACAGTGGACGGCATTGTCATTGCCGGTGAGCTGCGCCTGCCGGATGCCGCCTTTCCGTCGGCGGCCGGGGAGGCCGTCAGGGCGCCGGCTCTCTGCATCTGCCACGGCATTCCGTCGGGGAAACCGGCCGACCCGGGCGACAGCGGGTATCCCGGCCTGGCCGACCGGTTCTGCCGGGCCGGCTTCGCCACCCTGATCTTCAGCTTCCGCGGAACGGGGGCCAGCGGCGGCAACTTCGACATGCTGGGATGGACCCGCGACCTTCGAGGGGCCATCGACCTCATTTGCTCGAGTCCCGGGGTGGACGGGTCCCGCATCTACCTGATGGGGTTCAGCGGGGGCGCCGCGGCCGCGGCCTATGTGGCGGCCGGCGACCCCAGGGTGGCCGGGTTGGTCCTTTGCGCCTGCCCGGCGGAGTTCCACCGTATCGTAGCCGAGAAGAAGGCCGACTTCTCCGTGGAGCGCTTCCGGGAGATCGGCCTGATCAGGGACCAGGGCTTTCCCCGGTCGGTGGATGACTGGGCGCAGGGCTTCGCCGAGGTGACCCCAATCAACCGGATAGACCGTATCGCGCCTCGCCCGCTGCTGATGATCCACGGCCAGGACGACGACCTGATCGATGAAGAGCAGGCCTGGCGCCTCTTCGGGAAGGCCGGCGAGCCCAAGGAGATCGCCGTGGTGGCCGGGGCCGGGCACAAGCTGCGCCTGAGCTCCGCCGCGATGGATGTCGCCCTGGACTGGCTCCGGAGGGCGCCACCGGTTTCCGGGTGAGTGGCCGCGGAGGTGGTGCAGCTGCCCATCCGCGGGGGTGACCAATGGTGGTTGGCGTAGTAACCGACAGCACCTCGGACCTGCCCCTGGACGTGGCCAGGGATCTGGGCATCACGGTCATACCGGCCCGGGTGGAGTTCGGTGCCCGAGTCTTTCTGGACGGCGTTGATCTCTCGACGGACGATTTCTACCGCAGGCTGCAGTCCAGCCCGGTTCTCCCCAAGACCTCGCCGGCCCCCATCGCCGCCTTCAACTCCGCCTATCGCCGGATCGCCGAGCGGGCCGACTCCATCATCTCGATCCACGTGGCGGCCAGGCTCAGTGTCACCTGCGACGTGGCCCGACAGGCGAGCGCGGATCTGCCGTGCCCGGTTTCGGTCGTGGATTCCCAGTCGGCGTCCATGGCCTGCGGGCTTCTGGCCATCATCGCGGCCCGGGCCGCCCGGGCCGGAGGGTCGCTCGCGGAGGTAGACGAGTTGATACGGGAGGCCATACCCCGCACCGTGACCTTCGGCGTCTTCGGCACCCTGGAGTACCTGGCCAGGGGCGGCCGGCTGGGCCGGGGCCAGGCCTTTCTGGGGACCCTGCTCAAGGTAAACCCCATCCTGGCCATCAGAGAGGGGGAGGTAGTGCCGGTCGAGCGGGTTCGCACCCGGGCGCGCGCCATCGAGCGGCTGTGCCGGCTGGTGGGCGCTCTGGGGAAGCTCAGGGAGATGTCGGTCATGCGCACCACCAGGCCGGAGGAGGTCGAGGACCTCATCCGGCGTCTGTCTCCAGGCTTCCCTCCCGAACGGGTGTACCGCGCCAGCATCGGCCCTACCATGGGGACCCAGGTGGGACCGGACGCAGTAGGTGTGGCCCTGATCGCCGAGGAACCTGTCCGGTTGCCGGCGTGAAACAGCTCCAAGTATTGGTGGCGCCGGCCTCCTTTGCGTTATAATCCAGCCAACTCCCTTGACCAGGACTGTGAGTCCGTGACGGAATCGTATGCGGATTTTGAGATATGTTTATGATCTCAAGTGCCTCCAATGAAACCCGCGTGAGGGACAACCCTGCTAGATTAGGCCTGTCGGACAGGGCCCGACAGGGCAGGTGAGCTCGACCATCATTCGCGCTGGCCCGCGCGGGCTGCAGCGGAAGCCGCGGAGGCTTGAGATGCCGGCGGATCGCCCCGGTGCGACGGCCCCGGGGCAGCCCGACTGGAGAGGCGGAACATGGCCCAGGATCAGAACATCATCAGTGCCAGGGGCATCCACAAGACCTACCGTGCCAACGGGCTCAAGGTCTACGCGCTGAAGGGCGTTGACTTCGCGGTCAAGCGCGGCGAGATGGTGGCCGTGATGGGGCCCAGCGGGTGCGGCAAGACCACCCTTCTCAACTGCCTCTCCGGGCTGGACAGGTTTGACCAGGGGGAAGTGGAGATCGACGGGACACAGCTGCCGATGATGTCGGACGACGAGCGCACCGAGTACCGGGCCCGCCGCATGGGTTTCGTCTTCCAGCTGTACAACCT